>NZ_JBQFYL010000024.1:0-31452 GCF_056541465.1 Ruegeria sp. AH12
CGCTCAGCCAGAAAAGGTCAGACATGTCACCACTCGTTTTTCGAACGATGAATCATGCCGAAAAGCGGAAATCAATGGGTCCTGACCCTAGAAGAGATCATGCATAGCCGAACTCGTCTGCTACAGCGTCGGAGACCGCCCGGGTTTCGGGGTCGTGAACCACGCCGCGCGTGACTGGCGAGGTCTCGATTTTGACTTCTGCACCTTCCAGACGCGCAAGCACGCGGGTGGCGCCGCCCCCACCTCCTTTTATTCTTTGAGCCTTCGCTCCCCTGATACCCGCTTCGATCGACTTAGCGATACGATCCATGGCTTCGTTGATCTCGGCGAGGCTCTGTTCACGCTCTTTGATCCGCAGATATGTCAGGTCGATATCAACCGAGAGTCGCGGTAGATCGCGATAGAAGAGGTTGATTGCTGTCCCGCCCTTGAGCGCGAATATCTCTTCCTTCGCGACGTAAGGCAATACACGCACGAGAAGGGCGACCTGGGATTCATAGTTCCTACGCGCCAATTTCCGCCGCTGTCGTGACGAACTCTTCGGGTACCATGATGCGATATCGCGGATGTATCCGGCCACCTTTGACCAATGCTCGATCCCCCGTCCCGAGGTTGAAGGCGTCAGCATCAAGTCGTTTGCGCCAGGGATGATTGTGTCGATCCGCAACAACGAAGAAGAGGCGCTTGACCTTTATTTTCTTGCAGCTCAGCAAAAGTGCCGAGAGCAACTTAGGTCTTAGCGTCGTCAAGCTCTCGAACACCATGTCGAGGTTGTGAAAACTTTCATGGCCCGGCAATTCGTCAATGGCTTCCATGACCGCCCGCTCGGGGGTCGACATGCGCAGCTGCCAGTCCCACAGGAGGGAATTTTGAGATTTTAGGTCGTCATTTGTAACACCAAGTGCCGGGTCCGCGAACAGCGACGTATTGCGCGTTTCTATAGGCGCATTGAGTGGCAGCTTCGTGAGCCAGTTGGGTATTTTGTAGCCATAGATCCAGACGGGGGCATTATTGCCCAAACGCAGGTAGTGGTCGTAGCCCTGTTGTGAGAGAGCGGTTTTGCCTCCGACATGAATATTATAGCCCATGATATGTTGCATCGAGATCAGGCAGGCCTTCCAGTCAATGGTGTTTGATGCGGGCGGATTGGGAACAGGTCGGCGAAAAACGCCGCGGTGAACGCGTTCGAGCCAGCCCCGTTTTACATAGTCGCGAAAAGTTTCGTAGGCTATGCCGTGGGCGGTGAGCCAGTTGGCATCGACGAGATATCCCGCGGGCACCGAGTCGAGAACTTTCTTCAGATTTTGCGATCTTACAGCGTTCATGACACCCTAAATCATATAATTTCAAAGAGAAGGCAAGAGGAACTCTTTGAGAAGTACATAGTTAAAGCGTCTATAGCGCTGAAAATAACACATTATTAAAAAAATAGCGTCGCGCGGAAACACATCGGAATACCCGGGATAAATGGAAGATTCCGGCGCCAAGGGCGGAAAGCGGTAGTTCGCTGCACCTGCCACAAACAACGGCTCGAACGAACAAGCGGACATTCGTCGCAAATTATCTAAGCAAGAAATGGATATCCTGAAGAGGCTTGCATCAGGGCTGATCCCAACCTTCATCACCCGCCCGACAGGCCTCTCTGCCAGATTGGTGCATGCTCTGACATACTCGATTGACACCAAGCTCAGGTGCAGGGCAACTGAACAAGCAGTGGCGCGCGCCGTGAGTACGGGCATTCTCAACTGGACCAATTTCTTTGCGGACCCGGTTGCTGAACTTGCAGATGCTGAAAGACAGATCCTTTGCGGCGGGATCGCGCGTTGGTCCGGAAGATCACTCGAGTTGATCACATTCGAGGAAGGCCGAACGGTGCGGTACCTCGATAGCTTTCAGACAGTTCAGGTCCAGGATTTGACAATTGAGTTCGACCTTGACCTCAATGAGGTCGTTGACACACTAGGAAACAGCCGCGATCAGCAGGTGTGCATCAGATATTTCAAAGAACGCACCGTCTGCACCCGCCGCACTTGCGTTCCCCACCAATCCACTTATGAAAGTGCCGTTAATTGACCTAAGGGAAAGCTTGCGATGCGCATGCGCGATACGTTCATCAAACCGATGCACCCAGAAGGTATTCGATTTGTCGCAATCTTTGCCGCTGTAACGGTCGGGCTGTTTCTCTTGTCAGGCATTTTGGGTTGGATTGGTGTCGGCCTAACAATCTGGTGTTACTATTTTTTTCGCGACCCGGAACGTGTGCCCCCCATAGGAGAAGGTTTGATCGTCAGTCCAGCGGACGGGGTGGTTTCTCTGATCGAGCAGGCGGTACCGCCGAGTGAACTTGGGATGCCCGACACGCCTCTGACCCGTGTCAGTGTGTTCATGAGCGTCTTTAACTGTCATGTGAACCGAACGCCGGTTGAGGGTGAGATAACCGCCGTTGCCTATCGCCCCGGCAAGTTTTTGAACGCGTCCCTGGACAAGGCCAGCGCCGACAACGAACGCAACGGTCTGCGTATTCATATGAGGAACGGTCAGAATCTGGCTGTTGTGCAAATTGCCGGTCTGGTGGCCAGGCGGATCGTCTGCTTCGTGAAGCCGGGAGATACACTTCAAACCGGAGAACGGTTTGGGTTGATCCGTTTCGGTTCTCGGCTGGATGTCTATCTTCCAGAAGGCGTGGACCCCCAGGTGCGTGTCGGGCAAACGATGATTGCCGGTGAAACCATCATTGCCAGTTTGCCCGCGCCTGAAGAAAATAGGTAGCTTGATCAGTGGAAAAGCCATCTAAACAAGAAGAGACCGGGTTTGCGCTGATCCATTTGTTACCCAATGCGCTGACCATAACGGCTGTTTGCGCGGGCCTGTCAGCAATCAGATTTGGCGTTCAGGGCAACTATGTGCTTTCGGTTCAACTCATTATCGCGGCCTGTGTGCTGGACGGATTGGACGGACGCATTGCACGCTTACTCAACAGTGACAGCAAAATAGGCGCAGAGCTCGATTCACTGGCGGATTTTTTGAACTTCGGAGTGGCCCCGCCGCTCGTTCTCTATTTCTGGGCCTTGCAGGACATACGCAGTGCGGCATGGCTTGCAGTTCTGTTCTTTGCGGTGTGTTGCGTCATGCGCCTAGCCCGATTCAATGTGGGCAGTAAATCTGAATCCTGTGATCATGATAGCGCTTACTTCGAGGGGATCCCGGCCCCTGCAGGAGCGCTGCTGGTCATGTTGCCAATGTATCTGTCTTTCGCTTTTGCGAACGCACCACTGCTGCCTAGTATAGCGATTTGCCTCTACATGGTGATCATCGGTCTTCTGCTCATCAGTCGAATTCCAACATGGTCATTTAAAACCACGCGGATCTCACGCGAGAACGCAAAGTTTTTTCTCATCGGGGTTGCTGTTGTTGGCGCCGCGCTGCTGACCTTTGCCTGGGCCACACTGATCGCGCTTTGTGTCGGGTATGTAGGAATGGTTGCTTGGGCGTGGCTTGACAGGGAAACACCTTCTAACCGTTAAGGATATGATATGGACATCAAGGCCGTTCAAACCTCCTACGCTCGCTGGGCACCCGTTTATGACAAGACGTTTGGGGCCATCACCAACACCGGTCGGCGGCACGCGGTGGAGTATATCAACAGACGCCCAGGAAAGGTATTGGAGGTTGGTGTAGGAACCGGCCTGTCCCTTGAACACTATACACCCGAGACGCGGGTTACTGGTATCGATTTCAGCGAAGAAATGTTACAAAAGGCCCGCGACAAAGTAAGAGATTTGTCGCTAAACCATGTCGCAGAGCTAAGGCAAATGGATGCCCGAACGCTCGATTTTCCGGACAACAGTTTTGATAAGATTGCAGCAATGCATGTGCTGTCTGTGGTTCCAGAACCGGAAAGGGTGATGGCAGAAATTGCGAGGGTCTGTAAACCAGGTGGAAAAGTGGTGATCACAAACCATTTCCAACGAGAGCGGGGGGTGCTCGCCTCGCTTGAACGCATCTTTGCCCCGCTGGCGAATACAATCGGTTGGCATTCTGATTTCGAGATTGGCACAATATTGCAAGAGGGTGCATTGACCGTCGAAGAACAAAAGCCACTTCCGCCGTTGGGGATGATGACTTTTCTGGTTTTGAGAAAATCAGCGGTTGTTTAACGGACTTGATAAAGAACTTGGAGCGGCAACAACAAGGGAACTGAGCAACATCGTACCGCGATTTATGTTAAGTCTGCGGGTTTCAGATCAAGCGCGTAAGCTGCAGGTCCGCCCCTACGACCACCAACTCCATGGCACGATGCAGACAACTCAAGGAATGCCATACGACCCGATTTCGCGGTATCCGAAGAGCACCCCATTCCTGCTAGTGGTAAGGGCAATATTACTCGTTTCACAAAACTATCCCGGGCTTGTTGTACAATGATTGGCGTACATTGATCGCGGATTTTTTGCATTGTCAGTGGTCAATGCAGAAAAGCAGCATTTTGGTTTTGGTGACCTGTTTTTGAAGTGTCAAAATGGGCTAGGGAACTAGTACCGCTGCCCCCTGCAATCGACCCGCGCGCAAGTCAGCCAGCGCTTTGTTGGCATCTTTCAAATCATAGACTTGTGTCCGGGTCTTGATATCAGCTTTTTCGACAATGGCGAAAAACTCTTCGCCATCTCGCCGGGTGAGGTTTGCGACAGACAGAATATAGCGTTCGCCCCACAGATCACTGTAGGGGAAGGTTGGAATGTCGCTCATGTGAATACCGCCGCAAACGACACGCCCACCCTTTCGCACAGCGCGTAAAGCTGTTGGCACAAGTGACCCTACTGGTGCAAAAATGATCGCGGCGTCCAACTCCACTGGCGGCTGTTCATCGGAACCGCTGGCCCACGTCGCCCCCAGATCACGGGCAAAGGCCTGTGCCTCGATATCGCCTGGCCGGGTAAGTGCGTAAACGCTGCGGCCCTGCCAGATCGCAAGTTGCGCGAGGATATGCGCGGCCGCTCCAAATCCATAAAACCCGATGTCCTTTGCGTCTTCTGCCATTCGCAGACAGCGAAATCCAATAAGCCCAGCGCACAATAATGGCGCGAGCGCAACCGGGTCAGCTGTTTCCGGCAGCGCAAAGACATATCGCGTATCGGCCAGGCACGCTTCGGCGAAACCCCCGTTTCGCGTATATCCTGTAAAGACTGGTGCATCGCAGAGGTTTTCCTGTTCATTTTGGCAGTACCGACACTGTCCACACGTGGATCCCAGCCAAGGTACGCCGACCCGCTGTCCGGTCTTTAAACCGGTAACGGAACCACCTTTTTCCAGGATCCGTCCGACAACTTCATGCCCCGGAACCAACGGAAGTTTGGGGTGTTTCAGGTCCCCATCCATCACGTGCAGATCAGTCCGACAGACACCACAGGCTTCAATCTTGATCAGAATTTCATGCTCGCCTGGAGGCGGGATATCGATGTCTTCAGGATGAAGTGAGCAACTATGACCCCTTAAAACCATTGCAAGTGTCATGATACTGTTCCTTGTAAGGGACGGTTCGGTCACATTCGAAAGTCCCCATGTTTCGAATTACTTAGAAACCAGGCTATTACCGATCCACACAAGCACTGACGTGGAACCACGTCTCGGACCAAGGTTATTGTAGCACGCGGCGATGAGAGCTTGGCTTGATCCAACGCAAGGCCCTCGGCCCGGTCGCCCGATAGACTCACCGTCGAACTCAACAAAATCGCGCCGAATTCATGAAGAAGTACTCATTTGTTTATCTGGCACTGGTTGCACTCGTGATCGCAGGTACGCTCCTGTATTCCATTGTCTCAAACAGCAATGACCAATTGTCGGATGGATTCGTTCAAGGAAATGGGCGGATTGAAGCAGAGCAGGTAGAGATCGCGCCCACTATTGCTGGTCGTGTCGAGAATGTCCTCGCGGCTGAAGGCGCCATGGTTGCCATTGGTGATGTCCTGGCAGAGATGGATATAGATGAGCTATCCGCTGCGCTGGATCGGGCCAAGGCAGAGGTCGCTCTTGCGCTTCAAACGCGGGCAGAGGCAGAGGCGCTGGTTTTGCAACGGCAAAGTGAGCAACGCCGTGCCGCCCAAGAACTCGAACGCGCAAAAGCACTCCTGACGGGGCAAAACATCTCTGAAACCGTTTTTGAAGAACGCGAAACCATCCATCAAGTTGCCACCGCAGTTTTGGGTGCCGCCAAGGCACGCGTTGCAACCGCGGAAAGTAGGATTGCCGCCGCTGAGGCGGAAGTACGCCGAATCGAAGCACAGATTGAAGACAGTTCTTTGCTGGCACCGATGCCTGGACGTGTTCTCTATCGACTGGCCGAGCCCGGCGAGGTCGTTGGTGCCGGCGAACCTATCCTGACACTTCTCAGCCTTGAGAATGTATATATGGAAGTTTTTCTTCCCGCGCGCGAAGCCGGGCTTCTGCCCATTGGCGCCGAGGCTCGCATCGTGCTCGATGCTTTGCCGGAATATGCGATACCTGCCTATGTCAGCTTTGTCTCTCCCGAGGCGCAGTTCACACCCAAACAGGTCGAGACTCTGGATGAACGCGAGCAACTGGTCTTTCGTGTCCGCGTCCGAATCCCTGAGGACTTGGTTGAAAGCCGGATCGAACATGTAAAAACAGGTCTTCGCGGTGTCGCCGTAATCCGGATCGATAGTGGCAGCGCCTGGCCTGAGGCGCTCGAGCAACCAATCCCAGAAGAGTTATTCGAATGAGCTCTGCTGCCACCGAGCCGACATTCCGCATCGCCGGGGTCACGCATAGGTACGGAAAACTCATCGCGTTGGACACGGTATCGCTGGATCTTCCGACAGGGAAGCTAATTGGCTTCATCGGCCCAGATGGCGTCGGCAAATCCACTTTGCTTGGCTTGATTACCGGGGCAAAGAAACTGCAGTCTGGATCTATCAATGTACTTGGTGGTGCGATTGATGAGCCCGCTCATCGTCGACGTATATGTCCCGCGATCGCATTCATGCCGCAAGGTTTGGGTCGGAACCTCTACTCAGAACTGTCGGTACGCGAAAACTTGGAATTCTTCTCGGGCCTATTCAGCCAGGGACACGATGAACGTGATATACGGATCGCCGCGTTGCTATCGGCGACGGGGCTTGCGCCTTTTGAGGATCGCTTGATGGGCAAACTCTCGGGCGGGATGAAACAGAAGCTGGGCCTGTGCTGCGCATTGATTCATGACCCCAAGCTCCTGGTTCTGGATGAACCGACAACCGGGGTCGATCCGTTGTCACGTCAACAGTTCTGGGCATTGATTAGCGCGATCCGAGCGGAAAACCCTAAGCTCTCTGTTCTGGTTTCAACGGCCTATATGGAGGAGGCCGAAGGCTTTGACCAAATCATTGCCATGGACGCAGGTCGCGTCATCTTTCAGGGCAAACCCGCCGAATTGAAGCGCAACTACAAGGATTTCGAAACCGCGTACCGACGCTTGCGGGCCAACGAGGCGTCTGGTTCAGCGCCGGATCACACAATCGTTCGACAGATCGAAACGGATCCGGTGATCACTGCTCGCGGGCTGACACGGCGCTTTGGCGATTTCACCGCCGTGAACAGTGTCGACTTTTCAATCAATCGCGGAGAGATTTTCGGGTTTCTGGGATCAAACGGCTGCGGCAAATCTACAACAATGAAAATGCTGACCGGTTTGCTGCCTGCCAGCTCAGGTGAAGCATTGCTGTTCGGCAAACCCGTTGACGCCCGGGATCGAAAAGTGCGCAGCGATATTGGGTATATGAGCCAGGCTTTTTCATTATACGGCGAATTGTCTGTTCACCAGAATCTGCAGCTGCATGCCCGCATTTTTGCGATCCGTGACCGTGACGCGCGTATTTCAGAGTTGACGGAACGCTTCGGACTGGCCGCACATCGTGATACTTTGGCGGCCAATTTGCCCCTTGGGATCAAACAGCGCCTATCTCTGGCTGTTGCAATCATCCATCGCCCGCGCGTGCTGATTTTGGATGAGCCGACCTCCGGAGTGGACCCCGAAGCACGAGATACGTTTTGGGCATTGCTCGTTGAATTGTCGCGAAAAGACGCGGTAACGATCTTTGTCTCCACCCACTTTATGGCAGAGGCAGAACGATGTGACCGGGTTTCGTTCATGCATGCAGGCCAGGTCTTGGCCGAAGGCGCACCAGCCGAACTGATCGCCGCCGAAGGTGCAGACAGCCTTGAGGAGGCCTTCATCTCAATTCTAGAGGCGGCGGAAAAACCAGCGCCGGTTGCAGCGCCGAAAGTTGATGTAGCGACCAGCTCCAAACATGTGGGCGGGAGTGTCGGGCGTGCACTGGCTTATACACGACGCGAGGCCGTCGAAGTGGCGCGCGATCCTGTTCGCCTTGCCTTTGCGTTTCTAGGGTCTGCCATTTTGATGTTAGTTTTCTGCTTTGGCATTACGCTGGACATTGAAGAACTGGATTTTGCGGTCCTGGACCTTTCTCAGGGTCCTGAAAGCCGGGCCTATGCGACTGAGTTCGCGGGGTCGTCCTACTTCAAACCCACGCCCCCTTTGAACAACGCTGTGGAAGGGCGCAACCGGCTAAAGGCCGGAGACGTTTCACTGGTCATAGAGTTGCCACCAGACTTTGGCCGTAAGCTGCGCACAGGAGAGCTGACACAGGTCCTCGCGACAGTCGATGGTGCCATTCCGTTCAAGGGCGAGACGGTTGAAGGATATGTCACGGGGCTGCATCAGACCTTTCTGGATGAATACGCCCGTAACACCGGCCAACGTGACTTCGAGATTGCCCGGATTGAACCACGATTTCGCTACAATCAGAGTTTTGAGAGCATTGCAGCAATGGCCCCGGCCATGCCGGCGATTCTGCTTATCATGTTGCCGGCCGTCTTGACAGCGGTCAGCGTCGCGCGTGAACGCGAGCTGGGATCTGTGGTGAACTTCTACGTAACGCCGACGACTCGCCTCGAATTCCTGATCGGTAAGCAAATCCCCTACATTGTAATTGCTTTCGCGAACTTTCTGCTTCTGGCAGCGATGACCATCTTCGTCTTCGGCGTGCCGCTCAAAGGTGACCCCATTGCGCTGGCTGTTGGTGCGTTTTTATATGTCTGGGCAACGACATCCTACGGATTGCTGATTGCCACAATGACATCCAGTCAGGTAGCGGCAACATTTGCGACAGCCATCGCTTCGGTTGTGCCGACCATCCAGTTCTCAGGCCTGTTGCAACCTGTTTCCACATTGGAAGGGGGCGCGCAGCTCATCGGTTCGCTCTGGCCGTCTTCTTACTTTCTGCATTTGAACGTCGGCGCGTTCACCAAAGGATTGGGTTGGGAATCTCTTGCACCCGACATTCTGGCGCTTGCCTGTTTCGGACCGATACTGACACTAATCGCCGCCCTTTGCCTCCGTGCGCAGGAGAAGTGAGTGCAACGCCTCTATTGCATATTCTGGCTAGGGCTTAAGGAAATAATGAGCCTGCGCCGCGATTGGGTGATGATGGCCTTGCTGGTCTGGTCGTTCACGCTGGCTCCGATCATGGAGGCAACAGGCGTTGCAAGCTCGGTGAACAATGCCTCGATCGCATTTGCAGATGAGGACAACTCTCCATTGTCGCGCACCCTTGCCACCGCGTTTTTCCCGCCGGAGTTTCAACCGGTCGTGCAAATTGAACCGGGGACTGGCCCAAAGCATATGGATGCCGGGCGGTTTATCTTTATTGTCGCCATTCCGCCGGGGTTCGAAAGAGACCTGCGTGCCAGGCGCACGCCAGAGATTCAGGTTCTGATAGACGCCACGGCCATGGAGCAGGCAGGTATCGGCGCCAACTACATCACCAATATTCTGAGCGCCGAGATCCATCGCTTTGCAATAGGGGTCGATCTAGTGGATCCCCCTTCAATCAATGTCATACTAAGAAGCGCCTTCAACCAAAACAGAGATACAGTGCGTTTTGCAGGCATTGTTGCACTGATCGGTCAGATCATGTGGCTCACGACCATCCTGACGGGTGCCGCCATGATCCGGGAGAGAGAGCACGGAACAATTGAGCATCTGCTGGCCATGCCTCTGACCCCGCTCGACATCGCGATGGCCAAGATCTGGGCCAATGCCGCCGTTGTCTTGATCGCTGCCGGGCTATCGTTGATTTTCGTAATGCAGGGCTCGCTGGATATTCAAATTGCCGGATCAAAAACACTGTTTCTTTGTGGAACGGCGCTGTTTCTGTTTACAGCCACAGCGCTTGGGGTCTTTTTGGCTACGATTGCATGCTCGATGGCACAGTTTGCGCTCCTGGTCATGCTGATTGTCCTGCCAATGCTTATGCTGTCCGGAGGGGAAACACCTGTCGAAGGGCAACCAGCCTGGCTGCAAACCGGAACGCTGTTTCTGCCGTCGCGCCACTATATGTCAGCCAGCCAAGCAATCGTTTTCAAAGGTGCTGGTGTTGAAACGGTCTGGCCGGAATTCGTTTGGATGACTGTGTTGGGTTTGGCATTGTTAATGACAAGCCTGTTTATGTTCCGAAGGTCGGTCGCTCGGATGAGCTGATATGAACCGGTCGCATATGCCGTCCTCAGGCATATTGGTAACGACAGCGCGCAAATACTTCGCGAATTTGATCTCGGTTAATGTGAATGCGCCTGAGGGCATGGTAAAATTGGCTCATTGTCTTCTTTCTAGGGAGAGTTCAAATGCCCACAAAATCAGTCAAATCCGAGACACAGGAAGCCCTGATCGACGTGTTGAAATCCATGCGTGGCGTGATGTCCATGAACCCGGTGGTTGCACCGCAGATCGAACAGTTTTGGAAAGCGCAGGACCATCTGCTGAGCGAGGCGGAAGAATACTCCCGTCTCTGGTTCAAACGCCGCCACGAAGCTGCACGCACTGCGCTGCAAACAGCCCGGGAAACCACGACTGGCGACAGTCCAGATCCGGCCAAAACGATGCAGGCCGTCGCCGAATGGCAACGTCATTCCATGGAACGAATGGTGGAAGATGCACGTGAGTGGTTCGACATGGTGTCACGCTGTGCAAAACACGTAAGCGAAACAGAGGCAGACGCCATCGGCGAAAGCATGGAAGCTGCCTTCAAGGCTGCGGGCAAATCCAAAAGCTAAAACCGATCAAACCCGTTTGACGAAGCCCGTCTTTTACAGGCTGGTGCCATGTGACCTTGCACGTGTCGCTGGCCAACCAGAGTGACCACTATTGCGATAGCGCACTGGCAGTTTTGAGTGTTTCTCCACACGTGATTGAACATGCAAAGCAGCGACCTGGCATTCAGGTCTGATGAATGTAAGTGCCCGGCGCTTTAGGCAGTTTTTCGACGCCCTTTCGTTTCCCACCCATCGGCGGGGGCGCAGTTTCACCTGACGAAAGGCTTTTTATCCAATCCGCCATCGCGGGCCACCAGGACCCTTGTCTTATTTCCGTCGCTTCCAGCCAATCATCTGGTGAGGTATACAGCGCGTCCGCCGGTCTGTGGCCCTGACGATAGTGGCGATGCTTGTGCCCCGGCTCGCTCAGGATACCGCCATTGTGACCGCCATTGGTCAGCACGAAGGTCAGATCCCCGTCAGTAAAAAGCCGTATCTTATAAACTGAGCGCCATGGAGCAATGTGATCCGATTCCGTTCCGACCACAAACATGGGAACGCGTATGTCCTTAAGCGCGACAACCCGTCCTTCGACGGCGAACCGTCCGGCGCTCAGTCGGTTTTCCAAGAACAGTCCGCGCAGATACTCGGAATGCATCCGTGCGGGCATCCGGGTTGTATCATTGTTCCAGACGGTCAGATCTGTTGGAAGATCGTCTTCACCCAAAAAATAGCGCCGCACTGCCCGCGCATAGATCAGGTCTTCGGCGCGGATAGTTGTAAAAGTCCGGGACATCTGGGGGCGGTCCAAACATCCCTGCAACCACATCAGGTCTTCGACAAAAGCGACTTGGCTGTCGTCGATAAACAGCAAAAGCTCACCGGCCTCGGCAAAATCAACCTGCGCTGCCATGAGTGTGATGCTGGCAAGCCGGTCATCGCCATCACGTTGCATCACCGCAGCTGCAATCGCCAGAAGTGTACCGCCAAGGCAATATCCATTGGCGTGTATCTTTTGGCCCGGCACAGTCTTTTCGACGGCGTCGATCGCGGCCATAACGCCGTTCAGGCGATAATCCTCAAGGCTGAGATCAGCCTGATCAGCCGTCGGATTGACCCAGGACATCATGAACACGGTAAAGCCTTGCTCGACCAGGTAACGCACCATGGAGTTTTCCGGAGAAAGGTCGAGCACATAGTACTTCATGATCCAGGCAGGTATAAAAAGGATAGGTTCCGCCTGTACGCTCTTGGTGCGTGGCGTGTATTGAATCAGCTCGAACAGATCGTTTCGAAAAACGACCCTGCCGGGAGTCGCCGCAAGGTCTTTGCCGACTTTATAACCCTGAGGGGCAGGTTCGTGTTGTTGCGTTATGGTATGGGCAACATCTTCAAGGAAATGAGTACTGCCCTCTATCAAATTGCGACCACCTGTCTGGAAGGTGCGGTTGATGATTTCCGGGTTTGACCACGGGAAATTAGACGGGGAGATAAGATCAAGGGCCTGGCGGATCTGAAACTGAGCTCGTTCCGCGTCGCGCGGCGCGATGCCCGGCATTTCGTCCGTTGCTGCCTGCCACCAGTCCTGTGCGCTCAGAAAAGCTTGCTGCCATAGAGAAAATGGCACCTTCTGCCAGCCGGGTGCACTGAAGCGGTGGTCTTGCTTGCGTGGCTGAAACGGCGGAGCAGCTTTTGCTCCAATCGCCATCTCGCAGGCATAAACCCAGAGTTTTGCGGTATCGCGCGCGGCGCGCTCTGTCAGTTCAAGCTGGCGCCCGGGGGAACGACCCAGATGCAGGGCCCAATCCATCCAAGTGGCCATAATCGAATGCGGCGATACACCGGCGGTGGCACGGGCAAGCGCCGCACGCGTAGCGCGGTCAAGTTTCTCATAGGGGTGTCGGGCGTTATTCTGCCCAGTGTCTGCCGCAGGAATCTTGCCTTTAGCATTCAGCTTGTTAGGAGATACTTCTGTCATCTGGGTTCTCCAGTCTGGGCAAAGTTCTATGAAGCTGCGATCCTAAACCTTCGCGGCCACCAGACCCGGAGCGACCAGGCAACCGCCCTTCTTCATTGGAGATATTTGTTGCCGCCGCACGGAGGCTCCGCCCCCTCCTGCAGTAGCAGCAAGCGTTTGGCAAACCGCATTGCTATGCATCTTTCTCTATTTCGGCAGCATAAAGAACTCTTCCAGCACAATCTTGCCTTCCTCAACGGAATAAATGGCAATCTCGCTAAGAGTCATGCTTTGTCCCGTGTCTTTCTGCACGACTTCGGCATTGAAACGCACCCCAAAGCGATTGGGGGGATGAACATAGGGGCCGTCGGCATGAAGTTCCAAGATTTCATGCGTTTTCAGCCAGTCTTCTCGCTTCGCCTTGATGGCGTCCCGTCCCTTTGCAATCCGAAACTGCCGTACCGGAGGCACAACCGCCTCTACGGATTGAGCGTTTTCAGCGTACATCGCGTCAACGCTTGTTAAGCCTTTGCGATCACGCATCGACTGAACAAATGCCCGGCCTATTTCAACTAGCGCTTCCATGAGAGACCTCCTGTTATGTTGATGACTGTACCTCTGTGCGCTGTGTTCAACCTTGACGAAGATCAAAAATGGAACCGCCCTGATCCTCTGATTGTACGGCCTGCGCGCCCCATTCACGCGATGGAACCGAAGGATGCCTTTGGAGCCGGAACGTCACCGCATTGCGACACAACGCACGCAATGCGAATTGCACAATGGAAGCTTAATAACGTGCGCACATTATTCTCGCATCGTTGATTTGAACCATATCAAATACGGCCAAGGCAGGACCACGTACAAAGGAATCGCTTAACCATCAGTCTGTCGTGACGGAGCGACTACGCCATCGCCGCGAAGGCGTATCAATCCCAAGTTCACTGCGGCAACGACATCGCTGAGACGTGTCTTAAACGGAGTTTGAAATGCCAGAACGCCTTAAAGTTCTGCCTGAAGCATCTGGGGCCCTGTCGCACACGCAAGAAAGTGCTGATGTGCTAAAGGACCTGCAAACAACGTCCACCGGACTTACATCAGAACAAGCCAAACTGCGTCTTGAGAAATTCGGACGCAACGAGCCGCCGCCGTCAAAAAGGAAAAATGTGATCCTGCGGTTCCTGGCACATTTCCACAACGTTCTGATCTACGTGCTTATCGGGTCAGCAGCTATAACCTTTTTACTGGGGCATCTGGTGGACACTGTCGTCATTCTTGCCGTTATTCTGGCCAATGCCTGCATCGGGTTCGTGCAGGAGGGTCGGGCTGAAAAGGCAATGGATGCGATCCATCAGATGCTTGCCCCAAAGGCTGCAGTCTTACGTGATGGGCGGCGGATCACAATCAATGGTGCCGAAGTTGTTCCCGGCGACATCGTTCTACTCGAAGCCGGTGACAAGCCCCCTGCCGATATGCGCCTGATCGAAGCGCATGGCATGAAGGCACAAGAATCTATTCTGACAGGCGAGTCCGTCGCCGTTGACAAAGAAGACATAGCAACTGACGCAGACGCACCACTTGGCGACCAGAGTGGCATGGTGTTTGGCGGCACTTTGATAACGGCCGGCCAGGGACGCGGCGTCGTAACAGCAACAGGCGGACGGACCGAGACCGGGCGCATTAGCCGGATGATCTCTGAGGTCGAGACACTCACAACGCCGCTGGTACGCCAAATGGATACCTTTGCGCGCTGGCTCACACTTTTCATACTGGCCGTGGCCGCGACCCTTATGGCTTTCGGCTATTTCGTGGCTGACTACAGTTTCATTGATTTGTTCATGGCGGTCATTGGTCTATCGGTTGCGGCAATTCCCGAGGGGCTTCCTGCGGTCCTGACCATCACGCTGGCGATCGGCGTGCAGTCCATGGCACGCCGCAATGCCATTGTCCGGCGCCTTCCCGCAATCGAGACGATTGGCTCGGTCTCGGTCATCTGTACAGACAAGACCGGCACCCTGACCCGCAACGAAATGGTGGTGACCAATGTTGCTGTTGGAAGTCACTGCTTTGACATTCATGGCGACGGCTATGATCCCGCCGGTGCTATTGTGGGCGATGGTTCGGAGCCGATACAGACACTGCCGCCGACCCTGCGGGATTTGGCAACCGTCGCGGTCTGCTGCAACGACGCGACGCTTGAACAACGATCCGGTGTTTGGGATGTAAACGGCGACCCGATGGAGGGTGCGCTTCTGTCCTTCGCCGCAAAGGTCCTAGGCCCATTGGGCGGGGCGCGGGCATCTTGGAACCGCTGCGATGTTCTACCCTTCGATGCGCAACGGCGTTTTATGGCGACGCTGGATCAGAGTGAGACCGGAGCACGTAAGGTCTTTGTCAAAGGCGCGCCCGAGACGCTGCTGTCTCTTTGCGAAACGCAGCTCGACGCCGATGGCAGCGCGCAGCCAATTGACCACGAAACATGGTCCGCGATCGAAGATCGCTTTGCCTCGGCAGGGTGCCGGGTATTGGCGTTCGCCTTCCGTCCTGCACACGAAGGTGAGACATGTCTAACGCCGCAGGACTTTTCGGATGATCTGGTCTTCCTGGGTCTTGTTGGCCTAATCGATCCACCTCGTAAAGAAGCGAAACATGCCATTGCCGCCTGTCAGAACGCAGGAATTGCAGTCAAAATGATAACTGGTGATCACGCCGGTACAGCCGCAGCAATAGGTCAGAATATCGGTCTGGTTCACGCCCATAACACTCTGAGCGGTGCACAGATCGATAAGATGGACGACACCGCATTGTCCGTGGCAGTTCTGCATACTGATATCTTTGCGCGCACAAACCCTGAGCACAAATTGCGCCTAGTCCATGCGCTGCAGGCGCAAGGCCTGACGGTTGCCATGACGGGCGATGGCGTCAACGACGCACCAGCACTGAAACGCGCTGATGTTGGTATTGCCATGGGCAGAAAAGGATCCGAAGCCGCGAAGGAAGCCGCCGACGTCGTTCTCGCTGATGATAACTTTGCAACGATCGCTGCAGCGGTACGCGAAGGTCGCACGGTGTTTGACAACATAAAAAAGGTAATCAGTTGGCTGCTGCCTACGAGCGGAGGTGAAGCACTGGTTGTCATCGTCGCACTTTTGCTGGGACTTACACTACCCGTTTCGCCAATACAGATACTGTGGATCAATCTCATAACTGCCGTAACACTTGGCATTGCACTCGCTTTTGAGCCGACCGAAGAAAGCACAATGCTTCGACCGCCCCGGCCACGAGATGCACCGATCCTGGGCGGCGAGTTGGTCTGGCATATCATGCTTGTTTCCGGTCTGTTTTTGGCCGGGGTCTTCAGCATTTTTACCTATGCCGAAAAGCAGGGCTATTCGCTGGAGCTGGCGCAAACGCTGGCGCTAAACACATTGGTAGTAATGGAAATTTTCCACCTTTTCTTTGTACGCAACATCTATGGCACCTCTCTGACTTGGAAGGCAATCCGAGGCACGCCCATCGTTTGGGCATGTGTGGTCACCGTCTCCGCAGCTCAACTCGCTGCAACTTACGTGCCGGGTTTTCAGAATGTACTGGGGACCGCTGCCGTCAGTCTCCAAGATGGCCTCCTCATTATTGGCTTGGGTATTGCGCTGTTTGTCCTGCTTGAGTTGGAGAAACAACTCGCCCTCACCTTGGGGGCGCGGCATCAGAAGATGTTCAGTCATCGGGCTCGCTAGGGTCAGGATGCATTGATTTTGGCAGCGCTGGGTGATTGACTGCTCCAAAAACGGAGCGATTTCATGAACGACCTTTATTGGCTGACAGACGAGCAGATGGCCAAGCTTTCCCCTTTCTTCCCGAAGTCGCACGGCAAGCCACGGGTCGACGATAGAAGGGTACTGAGCGGGATTATCTTTATCAATCGCAATGGGTTGCATTGGCGAGATGCGCCCAAGGAATACGGGCCTCACAAGACGCTATACAGCCGGTGGAAGCGTTGGAGCGAGAAAGGCATCTTCGCACGAATGATGGCTGGTCTGGCCGCTGAGCACGGTGAAAAGAAAACGGTCATGATCGACGCCACATATCTAAAAGCCCATCGTACGGCGTCCGGCTTGGGCGTCAAAAAGGGGGGCGTGGCCGCCTGATTGGCAGAACCAAAGGCGGTATGAATACAAAGCTGCACGCTATCTGTGATAGCGAAGGTCGCCCGCTCAACCTGTTCGTCACTGCCGGGCAAGTCAGCGATTACATCGGTCTGCTCAGCAGCATACCAAACGTGGATTGGCTGCTCGGGGATCGCGGCTATGACGCCGACTGGCTTCGAGATGCATTGAAAGACAAGGGCATACGCGCCTGCTTCCCCGGTCGAAAGCAACGCAAGACGCCGGTCAAATACGACAAACGCCGATACAAACGGCGTAACCGGATTAAGATCATGTTTGGCAGGCTTAAGGATTGGAGGCGCGCGGCAACACGCTACGACCGTTGTCCCAAGGTCTTCCTATCAGCCATCGCACTCGCGGCAACCGTCATATACTGGTTATGAATCCTGACCCTAGCTCGCCGATACAAAGCTATCACCATTGCCGGTCAAAACTTAGCAACAGATCCGCATCGAGGTCGCCAACATGATCCGGAGGCGGTAGTTCCCCAGCAATACGACGTCTGGCTTCCAGCTATTCGCCGAGATCACAGGATAGGTGTATTCAGTAAATCGCTGACTTTGACCGTCCCAAATGCTTGCGACACATCCCAGAGGCCATATCGGAAACGGAATGGTTAGGTACAGGGATATTGAAAAACACTGAGATCTGTAAGTCTCCATGCTGCCCAAAGGGGGCTGTCCAGGATCAGTTACGCATCTGCCCCGACATAATTGACCAGCAATCCGAACAGTTCATTTTGTGATGAGATGCTCAGTTTTTTGTATAGCGTCCGACGGTGGACTTTGACCGTTAGGCCAGAAATCCCAAGCTTCAAACCGATGGCTCGGCTGGAATGACCCTGAACAATCAAGGCGGCAACCTCGGCCTCGCGCATAGAGATATTTGTATGACGTGCTTGGGCCAT
This sequence comes from Ruegeria sp. AH12, assembly GCF_056541465.1. NCBI lineage: Bacteria > Pseudomonadati > Pseudomonadota > Alphaproteobacteria > Rhodobacterales > Roseobacteraceae > Ruegeria > Ruegeria sp. AH12. The sequence continues at coordinate 18,131 of NZ_JBQFYL010000024.1, forward strand.
GGCGTGAAACCTGCGATCCAACGGCTGCGCTTCCACGACGTCGTCTGCGGGCTGATTGATCAGAATTTGCCTTAGCTTTGGGGCCAGGACTTTTGCGAACTGCCCAAACCTGACAACGTCGTTGGTGCGAAACCGCCGCTGCCCTTGGTTGCGCCCCATCGAAAGGTGAACGGCGGTATCATTGTCGATCCGCGCGACAAACCCCAGTTCGTCTACCATATTTGTGTCCCCAAAGTAGTTGGTGAAATACTCGCTTGATTCAAACCGGTCCGGCGCGATCTCTCTTAGCAAGCAGGCCTCCCAATCTTGGACTTGAAAAGCGCGGTGAAAAAACGGGTCCACCATAAAGCCCAATTTCTCATACCGCTTATCAAAGAGCTGGCGCAGGGTCTTGTCAGGGATCCAGCGAAACAGAACCTTGGGAAGGCGCGTACGATGAAAATGGATCGCAAGTAAGCTTTTGGCGTGGAACGCCTGGCTGAGAAACGGAGTGATCGCGCGATCAAAACTGTCCACGCTACCCGCAACCGCGACGTCTCCCAGAAAATCATACTCATCCATTCTCCGCCCTTTTCGCCGCTAAAACACCACCAAATCTGCCATCTTATCCCTCAAAATACCACTCTGGTGGTATTGGTCGAGGGTTTCCGTGTCACTTAACGTTGAAATCAACAACGCAAACAAAAAACGCGAGATTTTGGGAGGGGCGGTATGACATCCGCAATTGGCCTGACTGGGCTGCAAAAAACATACCCGGGGTCACCCCCGGTGCGGGCGCTGCGAAATGCCGACCTTACGATCAACGACAATGAGTTCTTTACGCTTCTAGGCCCATCGGGCTGTGGCAAAACCACGCTTTTGCGTCTTATGGCGGGGTTCGAGGTGCCGACCGCAGGTGAACTCACATTGTTCGGAGATGACATCGCGCATCTGCCACCGGAAAAACGTCCAATCAACACGGTGTTTCAGCATTATTCACTGTTCCCGCACATGTCCGTTCTGGACAATGTTGCCTTTGGCCTGAAGCGTTTGCGCAAATCAGATGTCGAGGCTAAGCGTGTGGCCCAAGAGATGCTCGATCTGGTGCATCTGTCTGAGTTCAGTGCGCGCAAACCGGACCAGTTGTCCGGTGGGCAACAGCAACGTGTGGCGCTGGCCCGTGCACTGGCCCCACATCCACGCGTTTTGCTTTTGGATGAACCACTTTCTGCACTCGACCTCAAGTTGCGGCAATCGATGCGGGCAGAGTTGAAGCGTCTTCAGAAAGAAACCGGGATCACTTTTGTGTTTGTCACCCACGATCAGGAAGAGGCATTGGCGATGAGCGACCGGATCGCGGTAATGTCGCAGGGGGAAATTCAGCAGGTTGGCGATCCGGCGACCATTTATGAATTTCCAAGGAACCGCTTTGTCGCAGAGTTCATCGGCGACGCAGATTTCTTTGACGCCGAGGCGCTAGGGGGAACCGGGTATAAACTGGCCAACGGAGAGACCCTTATTGGACCTGAGACCGAGGCAGGTATAGGCAGCAAGGTAACGCTGTTTTTTCGCCCCGAGAAAGCAACCCTCAAGCGCAAAGGAAAAGGGTTGTCCGGGCAGGTGGCGGACATTCTCTATCTCGGAAACAGCACCGACTACGTCGTGGAATTGGCACAAGGCGGTTCACTGACCGTTCGGTCCGAAAATCACAAGGATGGAACCGCCATCGCCGACGTGGGGTCCGATGTGGTGGTCGACATCGACCCGGCCGCCGTGCGGGTGCTGACAACATGACACGTCTGGTGGAAACAATTCGGTCACACGCGGCGCTGATCCCGGCCACAGCGATGATTGGCCTGTTCATGATCGTGCCGATCCTGATCATTCTGGTCTACTCGTTTCTTGCTCCGGGGGATTACGGCGGGGTAAAGCCCGAATTTTCGGCCGATGCGTATCAACGCCTATTGTTCCAGCGGGACTTGTTTGACCAATTGGTCTTTGATCCGGCCTATCTGAAAATCGCATTTCGGTCCGTCTGGGTTGCGATCGTCTCGGTCGTTGGTTGTCTGGTTCTGGGCTTTCCCGTCGCCTATTACATCGCCTGCCAACCTGAAGAGCGCCGTAATATCTTTCTTCTGCTCATTACCATCCCATTCTGGACCAACCTGTTGATCCGCACCTATTGCTGGATCCTTGTGCTGCGTGACACCGGGCTGATCAATGGCGGGTTGATGAAGCTGGGGCTGATCGATGCGCCGCTGACCCTTCTGTACACCGAAGGCGCGATCGCTTTGGGGCTGATCTATACCTATGTGCCGTTTATGGTTCTGCCAATCTATGCCGCGCTTGAACGTTTGGATCGGCGCTTGATCGAAGCGGCACGTGATCTGTATTCGAACCGCTGGGTAGCGTTGCGCCACGTGGTGATCCCGCTGGCGATGCCAGGGATCATCGCAGGATCTATCCTTGTCTTTATTCCTGCCTTGGGTGCATTTATCGCGCCTGACCTTCTGGGCGGTGGCAAGAACCTGATGCTGGGTTCTTTGGTACAGCTGCAATTCTCGTCCGCCCGCAACTGGCCGTTCGGATCGGCGCTCGCGATGGTAATCATGGCGATGGTTCTGATCTGCCTTTACGCCTATGCCCGCAGCTCCAAAAAGAATGGTGGGGGGATGGTTCATTGAACCAGAAACACGATATTCGCTGGCTGCCCGGTTTCAATTGGGTCACGCTGTCTTTCTTTCTGTTCCTATATCTGCCGCTGATCATCCTTGTGGTGTTTTCTTTCAACGCATCACGTTCTGCCACGGTCTGGAGCGGGTTTTCGTTGGAATGGTACGTTAAAGCCTTTGCCAATGATGACATTCAGCGTGCCACAAAAAACAGCCTGATCATCGCAGTATGCGCAACTTTCAATGCCACAATCTTGGCGACAATGGCGGCGCTGTCGCTATCGCGAAATCGGGCCGTGAAAAACAAGCACCTGTTCGGCGGGGTATTGATCCTGCCGTTGATGGTGCCCGAAATCGTAACGGCCGTTGCCACGCTGACCTTTTTCTCGGCAATTGGTCTGTCGCTTGGACTGGGCAACATCATCATTGCGCATTCGGTGTTCTGCATCCCCTTTGCCTATCTGCCAATTCGCGCGCGGCTGGATGGGATGGATGAGAATCTGGAAGCCGCTGCGCAGGATCTATACTCCAACAAATGGGACACGCTGCGCCTGATCACACTGCCCATCCTCATGCCGGGCATCGTGTCTGGGGCCATGCTCGCCTTCATCATTTCTCTGGATGATTTCATCATCACACTGATGGTCGCTGAGGCCGGGTCCACCACCTTGCCAATCTATATCTACAGCCTCGTGCGTGTGGGGATCACACCAGAGGTCAACGCCATCTCGACCGTTCTTTTGGGGATTTCGGTCCTCATCGTCACCGCGTCCTATCTGGTCGGAAAAAAGAAATAGGGGCGCGATTCACAATTGGGAGGAAACTATGAAGAAGATCACAACATCATTGCTTGGCCTGCTGCTGAGCACCAGTGCTGCCTTTGCCGAGGGAGAGCTGTTTGTCTACAACTGGACGGATTACACATCACCAGAGCTCATCAGGAAATTCGAAGCAGAAACCGGCATATCCGTAACGCTTGACACCTATGATTCCAATGAAACGCTGTTGGCCAAACTGCAATCTGGTGCCACCGGATATGACATCGTTGTCCCCAGCCACAACTTTGTCGAAATCTTTGTCTCAGAAGGGCTGTTGCAACCGATCAATGCCTCGGAACTTGAAGGTGCAGCCAACCTGAACCCGGATTTCACCAGCCCCAGTTGGGACAAGGACAACACCTATACAATTCCGTGGCAATGGGGCACGACCTCGTTCACCGTGAACACCGATGTCTATGGCGGCGACATCAACACTTATGATGTTCTGTTCCAGCCCTCCGAGGAGTTGCAGGGCAAAATTGGCATGTTCAAATCCGCCGACGAGGTGATCTCGATGGGGTTGATCTCGCTGGGTCTGCCATTGTGCAATGAAAACCCCGAAGACATGCAAAAGGTTCTTGATCTACTCAAAGCTCAGAAACCCTACGTGAAAACCTATAATTCAGATGGCATTCTGGAACGTCTGACCTCAGGCGACGTTGCGGTGCACCAGAACTGGAACGGATATTCCATTCGGGCACGTGATGAAAACCCAGCCATGAAATACGCCTTCCCGAAGGAGGGGGTGATTGCCTGGGCTGACAACATTGCAGTGCCCAAGGGCGCACCCAATTATGACAATGCCATTAAGTTCATCGAGTTCCTGTTGGACCCTGAAAACATCGCCATTCAATCGAATTTCGCCGGGTACTCCAACGGGATCTCTGGCAGCGATGCCCATATGAGCGAAAAGCTCAAAACGGCTCACGAATTGTCGCCCCCGGAAGGCACACCGCTTGTCTTCTCACAAACCTGCTCTCCCGAGGCGGTAGAGTTGCAGAACCGCGTTTGGACCGCACTTCTGCAGTAACACCTCCTCAATTGGCGGGGCGTTGCCCCGCCACTTTTTCCATAGAAAGCAAACGGTAGATGAGCGACCTGATCATTTATAATGCGAGCATTCTGACGATGGTGCCGGAACATCCGCGCGCCGAAGCGATTGCCATACAAGGAAACCGAATTTGTGCCATAGGCCAGACGCATAAAATAAAGGCACTCGCCCAGCCGCATACCAAGGTGATCGACGCCAAGGGGCGAACAGTTTTACCCGGCTTCATCGACAGCCATGTGCATCTGTTTCAGGGATCAGCCGAGCTGGATTTTTTGCCCGTTGGCGGGCTTTCAGACTTGGCTGAAGTGCAACCCGCGGTCTTGACCTATGCAGACGACCGCCCCGATGAGCCGTTGGTTCTTGGGGTCGGCGCGTTTTACGGTCTCTTTTCAGGTCAGACAACCTCTCCACGTATGTTGTTGGACGCAATCCTGCCGGATCGGCCATTTGCACTGCTTGCAGCTGACCTTCACACCGTCTGGGCCAACACCTGTGCGCTTGAGAAAGCAGGCCTTTTGCACGGGGCTGATATGCCCGAAGGCAGCACTGTAATGATGGGGGATGACGGGCTGGCCAATGGGATCTTGCTGGAAACCGGTGCCTTCGGCCCGGTTCTGGCCCTGTCGCGCACGGGCGGGCGCGATATGTTAGGATATGTCACCGGCGACGACCCTGATCCGGCGGCAACAAAAGCCGAACGGGAGGCGGACAAAGAGCTGCTACTAAAAGGGATAGACCATGTGGCCGCGCATGGCATCACCACGTTGCACAATATGGATGGTAATTTTTACCAACTTGAACTCCTCAGCGAATTAGAGGCCGAAGGGCGGTTGAAGGTGCGGGTCCAGGTGCCCATGCATCTGAAAAACTATGACCCGCTGGAACGCCTTCAAGAAGCCGCCAAGATGCACGCTCAATACAGAGGCGACAAAGTCTGGTCCGGTCGTGTGAAGATGTTCATGGATGGGGTGCTTGAAAGCCGGACCGCCCTAAAGTCCCGCCCCTATCCCGATACCCCCGGCACGCAGGGCGAAGCGGTGTTTGACCCCGACCACTTTAACGAAGCCTGCCGTATCGCAGATGCGATGGGCCTACAGATCAGCGTGCACGCCGTGGGGGATCTGGCCGTCAGCCGCGTGCTAGATGGATATGAATACGCCCGCAAACACAACGGAAAACGCGATGCGCGTCACAGGATCGAACATATTGAAGTCATTTCCGAGGCGGATATTGACCGGATGAAAGCGCTGGATGTGGTGGCGTCGATGCAACCCCGCCACGCCGCCTTTGCCGGCTTCTTTGAACCACCCCAACCAAACACTGTTCTTTATGAAGATGAATACGCGCGGTCTTGTGCGTGGCGAATTCTGCGTGACCAAGGCATCCCCCTGGCGTTCTCTACCGATTGGCCCGTCGTGCCGGTGGATGTTATGGCCAATATTCAGTGTGCCGTTGTTCCAGTGGACCTCGGGCTGAATTGGCCAGACCAGAGCCAAACTCTGATGGAGACGTTGGATAGCTATACCGCTGTGAATGCTTGGATGGCATTCCGAGAACATCACCACGGATGCCTCAGGACCGGGCTAGCGGCAGATTTGGTCATGCTAGACGGAAACATTGCAACCCACACACCGAACGAACTGAGAAATTTGCCTGTCGCGCTCACCGTCTGCGATGGGACGATCACGTTTGGTGGCGACTAAGCGAGCGGTGGGGTTAGGTTTTCTTGACAGCCAAGTCCAGGAGTGGACATTCCGACAGACTGCAGCATTAGGCGCCTTGGGTTCTTTGTGAACTACGGAGTTGACGCAGCATATGCCCTTGCCCCGTTTTCAGGACATACTCAACTGCCCAATGCTGACGTTCGAGCCACACCTACAATACATCGGCGAAGCCCGTCGAACGAGAGATTCACTTCGCGCACTCGGCATTTGCGGACAGTTAGCAGGGCATCTTTGCGAGTTTCCATGCGTTTGCGCCGGCCGCATCGACCTTGTGAAACAAAACTAGACTCTGGACTCTTTGAGTTTCAAAGCCAGTAGATAACGAGGGCTGCAAGCGTGATTACTGACAGGAAACCTCTTGGACATTTTTCGTGTCGTGTCGCGACACTGTGCCAGTACCTCAGCCTACCGAACGTGATCTCTATCCTGTTGGGACGCTTGTATCGGCGCTTGTCGTTTAAGACGGGCTTCTTGCGCTGTTTCCGACCGGGGATATACACCCGTATCCCTTTTTCCTTCAAAGCTTCTCTGAACCATTCGGCATCATATCCGCGGTCGCCAAGGTGCCAACCGACTGCCGACAGGCTGCTCAACAAAACCCGCGTACCGATGTAGTCGCTGACCTTACCGGCAGTGAAGGACAGGTTGAGCGGTCGTTCTTGTCTGTCGCAGATGGCGGGAAGCTTGGTGTTAATACCACTCTTGGTGCGCCCGATCAGTCGTCCACGCCCCCCTTTTGGCACCGAGACTGGAAGCCGTGCGATGCGCTTTCAGATAAGTCGTGTCGATCATCACGGTCTTTTTCTCGCCGTGATCAGCAGCCAGACCGGCCATCATCTGGGCAAAGATGCCTGCGTCGCCCCACCGCTTCCGACGATTGTACAAGGTCTTGTGCGGGCCGTAATCTCTGGGCACATCACGCTAGCGCAAACCATTGCGATTGATGAAGATAACACCGCTTAAGACGCGCCATCTGAACGCCCGTCAGCCAGAAGAGATCAGACATATCACCGCTCATTTTTCGAACTGTTAATCACGCCACCCTTTCAAATTCAATGGGTCCTAACCCTACGAAATCACCGAGCCATAATTCATGTTAGTGGAACCCAACAATCGAGGAAAAAACCCTTGAGGAGGTCGACGCTTCATGGGCGGTTACAAACTCCGGAATACTCCTAAAATCCGCAACACAAATTATGATTGCTATTCCTCAGAGTAGTATTGAAACACTGCAGATCGTAACGCGTTTCATGACGCTTTCCGTCTCACTAGATTTGTTTGGCGGCCCCTCTAGTATAAGGGCCGCCGGATCTTAGCTTACATCGGACCTATTTCTTGAGATTGGTCCAAATCTGATCGTAAACAGCTTGCGTTTCCTCGTCACAAACCTCAAGAAAAACGCCTTTGCCCGCGTTTGCATGCGGGTTCTTTTCGGGTTGAGCAGCCAGTTCCGCATCGAGGAACTCGGTAACGCCGCTGACACCCGCGTTGTACTGCGCATAGTTGGTCACAGCTGCAATGTTTTCTGGTTCCAGCAGGAAGTCCATGAATTTTAGGGCGTTGTCGCGGTTCGGTGCATCTTTCAGCAGAACAACATTATCCATCCACGCTACGTAACCCTGTGTCGGGAAGGCGTATTCGACGTTGGCACCCTCTTCCCGAGCCTTGGCCGAAAAGCCATCATAGATTTGGCCAACTGCGGCGTCACCCGACACCAGAACCTCTTTGGCGGTGTCTGAGTTAAACGAGACCCAGTGCTGTTTCGCGTTCTGCAACATCTCGTTCAGTGCTTTCAGTTGCTCACGATCGGTCGAACATTGCGGGATACCCAGATGCAGCGAGGCCATGGCCATAACGTCACCTTGGCTGTCCAGCATGTTAATCTTGCCCGACAGCTCAGCCGGCGGATTGAACAGGATGTCTGTGGACTGGATATCACCGTCAAACACGTCGCGGTTCACCGCGAACGAGGTCGAACCCCACTGATACGGGATCGAGGAAGCGCGGCCCGGGTCAAAACTTGGGTCGGCCCACTCGTCCGCGATGTTGCCCTTGTTGGCCAACTCACCGTCAGCGATCGTATCCAGAAGCCCTTCGCCCGACATGATCTTGACCATATAGTCGCCGGGAACAGCAACGTCATAGGTGCCGACACCGCCCGCTTTCAATGTAGCCAGCATCGCCTCATTCGAGTCGTATGTGTCCATAGTCACGTTGATGCCGGTTTCTTCGGAAAACTTGTCCAGCAGTTCCTGAGGGATGTACTCGAACCAATGGTAGATCACCAGTTCCCCCTCGGCGGTGGCCGCATTGGCCGACACTGCAAGGGCGAGAGCCGCTGCACCGGATTTAAGAAAATGTTTCATGGGTTTGCTCCTTGTTGGTTCATTTTGTATTGTCAGATTTGCTGACGAAGTAGCTGATCGTGACCATGATGATCGACACGCTCAGCAACATGGTTGAAATCGCCATGATGTTCGGCTTGATGCCCTGTTTGACCGACCCGAAGATTGCGGTGGGCAGTGTTTCCACACCCGCACCTTTGACGAAGTTGGTGATGATGAAATCGTCCAGCGATACGATGAAAGCCAGCAGAAAGCCCGAGATGATCCCCGGCATCATCAGCGGCAGCAGGATCTTGGTGAACGCTTGCCGCTTGGTGGCATAAAGATCTAGCGCCGCCTGCTCAAAGCTATCCTCGATCCCCTGCATCCGGGCTGAGATCGGCAAGTATGCAAAAGGAATGCAGAAGGCGATATGGGCAACCAGGATCGTCGCATAGCCACGGGTGAACCCGATCGAGTTGAAGAAGATCAGTGTTGCTGTGGCGAGCACGATCTCGGGGACCATGATCGGCAGAGAGATCAGACCGAAGGACACCGTGCGCAACTTGAACTTGCCGCCCCGAACCATTGCCGTGGCCGCCAGGGTTGCAATTGTCGTCGCCACGGTGGCCGCGATAATCGCGATGGTAAAGCTGTTGAACGCTGCGGTTTTGAATTTGGCGCTTTCCGGACCGGTAAACACATCCGCGTACCAGCGTAGCGACAGACCTTCCCAATTGGTGATAGATTGCGACGCGTTGAAGCTGTAGATCGTCACGATGACCAACGGGGCATACAGGATCACTAGACATGCCAAAGTGATGGTCTTGAAGCCCTTGTAGGATTTGATGTTCTCATTCACATGGGCCATGACTTACCCCTCCGCCTTGCTGGCTTTGGCTTGCTGACGGGCCGACATCATCAGGATGATCAACACCATAGTCAGGAGGATCATCGAAGCAGCCGCACCAAACGGCCAGTTCCCGGCGTTGCCCTTGAACTGTTCCTCGATCAACGATCCGATCATGAAATTCTTAGCGCCACCCAGCAGGTCAGGCGCCAGGAACGAACCCATAGAAGGCACGAAGACCAGAATACAGCCCGCCATCACACCTGGTTTTACGGCTGGCAGCACGATCCGGCGCAACGTTGTCATTTTGCTAGCGTAGAGATCTGCAGCAGCTTCGCTGAGTGAGAAGTTGTACCGCTCGACAGCTGCGTAGATGGGTAGAACCATGAACGGCAGGTACGAATAGAACAAACCCAGCTGAACCGCGAAGTTGGTATTCACAATGGCAATCGGGCTATCGATCAGGCCGATACCGATCAGAAAGTCATTCAAAGGCCCTTGATCCCGAAGCAGGAATTTCATGGAAACAGTCCGGATCAGCAAATTGACCCAATAGGGTATCGTGATCAGGAAGACCCACAATGGGCGCACGTTTTCCGGGCGGGTTGCAATGAAATACGCTGTTGGGAAACCAATTACCAGGCTGAGCAAAGTGGCCGCACCAGCCTGCCAGATCGATCGCCAGAAGATCGTGATATAGGTCCATTCAATCTTGGGCGGCTCGTCACCGAACAAACCGCGGTCAAAGAAGAACTGGTCATAGGCCGCAAGGCTGAACTCCCAGATCACGCCGCCGCGGAATTCCTTGGTAAGGAAGGAATAAACCAGCATCATCAAGACCGGGGACAGAACAAAGATTGTCAGAACCGCCCAGGCCGGTAGCAAAAGCCAATTTCTGGCCTCTTTATACGTGTCGGTTGTCGCGCTGCCGCCGCTCGCTGCACCAGCTGCCATCAGTCCACAAGGAGGCGTCCCGCCCCCAGCTCCATGTTGACGAACATTTCCGTGCCCGGTTCAAAGATACGTTTGTTGCCGCGATCCGAGTTCGACGTACGCACAACAAAATCCGGGCCATCCTGCAGATCAATGATCGTGCTGATATCGGTGCCTACAAAGATGTTTTCCTTGACGCGGCCCTTCAGACTTTCACTTTCGACCGGCTTGTCGGACATGTACAGACGCTCGGGTCGGATCGACATGTGAACCTTGGAACCCGCATCGATTCCTTCGACTTGATCACACGTCAGCTCATGCCCACCGCCCAGATGGCAGATCGCACGTCCATCGCGGATTTCATCGACAGAAACCTCCAGCAGGTTGGTTTCGCCAATAAAATCTGCCACAAACATGTTGCGCGGACGCTCATAGATATCGGTCGGCGCGCCGAGTTGTTGCAATTCCCCGGCCGACATAACCGCAATCCGATCAGACATGGTCAAGGCTTCTTCCTGATCATGCGTGACGAAGATAAAGGTGATCCCGGTCTCGCGCTGCAAATGCTTCAGTTCGATCTGCATCGCCTTACGCAGCTTGAGGTCCAGCGCCGACAGAGGTTCGTCAAGCAGCAAGACCTTGGGCTGCGGCGCCAGCGCCCGAGCCAGAGCAACACGCTGCTGCTGACCGCCCGATAATTGTGAGGGTTTGCGCGCTGCAAATTGAGACAGCTGCACCAATTCAAGCATCTCACCCGCACGGCTGCGTGCCTCGCTCTTGGATTTACCTCGCATTTCCAGGCCGAAAGCCACGTTTTCGAGAATGGTCATATGCGGAAACAGCGCATAGTTCTGGAAAACTGTGTTCACCGGCCGCTGGTTTGGTGGCAGGTTTTCGATCTCTTCCCCGTACAGATAGATTGCACCCTCAGTCACGGTTTCAAACCCCGCGATCATTCGCAAAAGGGTTGTCTTGCCACACCCGGAAGGGCCAAGCAGCGTGAAGAATTCGTTATCGGCGATCGTGAGTGAGATTGTCTTCAACGCAGTGAAATCGCCATAGCGTTTCACTGCGCTCTGCACATCAATCGCATCTTTTGGGTTGTGTGGCAAAGGAACCTCCCTTACGCGCATTTGCCTTTTGGAAAAGATAGAAAAGCGGTGCTTAGGCGTTAAGAACTGTGTTCCTTAGCGTTCGTTAGCAAATACCTAACCCTTGGGCTCATCTTTAGATTTGAGGATATGCCGCCCCCGCATGTCTGCTTTGTGACAAACTAATCAATGCTGTGGAAAGCCCGTCTTTTGGTCGGCCAACTGGTTGAGCTAATCGACGTGGGCAAACACAGGGAAAATACTGTCTATGCAATCAAGAAGAAGCGAAGCCGATACGATCGGCTCACTGGATTTGCCCATTGAGGCTCTGCACGGAATTCAGACCGAGCGAGCACGGCAGAACTTCCCGATTACTGGCGTGCCGCTGTCACATTTTCCCAGCATCGTTGTCGCTCTGGCCATGGTCAAACAGGCCGCCGTTCGGGCAAATATCGAAATCGGTGGCATTGAGCCGCAGAAGGCAGAGGCGATAGATGCGGCCTGTCAGGAAATCATCGACGGCAAACATCATGAACACTTCATGGTGGACATGATCCAGGGAGGCGCAGGAACGTCGACCAACATGAACGCCAATGAGGTCATTGCGAACCTCGCGCTTACGAAGCTGGGCTATGCCCCCGGAGAGTACGAGCATCTCCACCCTAATGACGATGTGAACCAAGGTCAGTCCACAAACGATGTGTATCCGACAGCTGTCCGGCTTGCTGTACTTTTCCATGTGGAGCCGCTTTGCGCCGCGCTAGAAGGGTTGCAGTCTGCATTTGGAGATCGCGCCGAGGCATTTGCCGACATCGCTAAAGTCGGTCGCACCCAGTTACAGGACGCAGTGCCCATGTCATTGGGCGCCGAATTTAGGGCTTTTGCCGTTACCGTTGGCGAGGACATTGATCGAATCCGAGAAATCGGGCGGCTGCTGAAGGAAATCAACCTAGGTGGCACGGCGATTGGTACTGGCGTGAATACCAAATTCGGCTATGACAAACGCGCGGTTACCCATTTGTCAGAGATTTCAGGCTTCGACTTCAAACAAGCCAAAGATCTTATCGAAGCTTCGTCCGATCTGGGAGGGTTCGTCACCTTTTCAGGCATTCTCAAACGTTTGGCGGTAAAACTGTCGAAAATCTGTAACGATTTGCGCTTGCTATCGTCTGGCCCGCGTGCCGGACTGGGCGAGATCACGTTGCCTGCAGTACAGGCCGGGTCTTCCATCATGCCCGGCAAGGTCAACCCGGTCATCCCGGAAGTGGTCAATCAAATTTGCTATCAGACTATTGGAAACGATCTGGTGGTGACGATGGCCGCAGAAGCCGGTCAGCTGCAGCTGAATGCGATGGAGCCTGTCGTTGCCTACAATCTTCTGAAGTCGCTGAAGATTTTGATCAACGGGGCAAATGTCCTGACCGAGAAATGTGTTTTCGGTATCGAAGCGAGCGCGGATCGCTGCAAGGATTTGCTGGACAACAGTCTGGTTCTTGCCACCGCACTTGCCCCGCATCTGGGGTATGACGCAACCGCGCGCGTTGCCAAACGTGCACTGGCCACTGGCGCGTCAATCCGCGACGTGGTTATCGAGGAAGGTCTGATCCCTGAGAGCGAATTGGACAAGATATTATCTCCGGCAGCAATGCTCGATAGGTCGATGTCCTCATGAACCAGCTCTATCCCTCTCTTACATCGCCATTCGCCCGCAATTTACTGTTTGGGACGAAACAGTGTCTGGGCGCCCCTCTCCGGAAAAACCAAACCAAGTTAACCAAAGGATAACGCGATGAAGGTACTCGTGCCTGTCAAGCGCGTGATTGACTATAATGTGAAGGTTCGCGTCAAAGCGGACGGTAGCGGTGTTGATCTCGCCAATG
>NZ_JBQFYL010000025.1:0-30450 GCF_056541465.1 Ruegeria sp. AH12
GCTCAGCCAGAAAAGGTCAGACATGTCACCACTCGTTTTTCGAACGATGAATCATGCCGAAAAGCGGAAATCAATGGGTCCTGACCCTAGACATGAACAGGCAAAAAACGCGCTAAGCCGCCGCAGGCCAAAGTAGTGTCGGCATTTATGCGGGCCTCGTCATGACCTGGCTGTTTCGCAGCGCATCCCAGTTTTGCGGTCTTTCGAGCATCGTGCAGTCTTTTAGAAGAGTCTATGGTGGCAGGCGGCCAAAGTAGCCTTGCGACCGCAGCGTCTCCCGGCTTGGCGATCCTGGCACCAGCCAGGTCACGGCAGGCTGCACAGCGTAAAGGTCCAGCCACAAGCAGTAATCCTACTTCAAGCAATGCTTGCCCAGTACATTGGCAAACTGCGAGAATCCGAACGGTCTAAACCACGCAACTACGATGAGGCCAAGCGGGAATGTTCGGTGTTCTCAGCCCCTGTTTGCCGAAACAGCTGCCGCCAGGGTGCTCATTTTTTCTCGCGCTGGCTGCCGGTTCTGTGCTTCGGGGAGCACCTGGCTAACAACAGTTTCGATTTGCGCCTTCGCCTCGTCCCGGTTCAAGCCGCCGATTTGCAGTCCGCAGCGCATCCATAGACCGTCAATGAGCAGGCTGACTGTATGCGCGGTGCTTTCAGCTTCGGCTGCGCTGATGCCAGTGTCTTTCAGTGCCGAGTACAGATTGGTGTGGAGCCTTCTGTAAATGGCTGTCTGCAAGCGCTGGAACTGCGGATTGTGAGGAACTTCCGCGCACATCGCGATCCAGCCGTGGGCAACCTCTGAGCGGAAAGTCGTTGGAGAAAAGTTCGCTTCCACAACGGCATAGAACCTTTCCCAAGGAGAAGAGGACATGCTGAGGAACAGGACAGCTTCCTTTCTGAGCGCAGCATTGGCCTGGCGCATCGCGGTCTCAATCAAGTTCTGCTTGCTGGTGAAATAGTGCAGCACACTGGCCTTGGAGACGCCGGTGTGTTCGGCAACGCGTTGCAGCGTTGTGCCCTGCATTCCATGCAGCGACAGCACCTCGAAGGCAGCCGTGGCGAACTCCTCCCTGCGTATTTCAGCAATGCTTTTGCGGCCCATTCCGATCTCCTCTTAACCGGAAGTTAGGATTTGTTGACTCTAAGGTCAACTTATCTTACTGGATGGTTTATTGACCTGTGGGTCAGTAAAATGACCAAAGGGAGGAGAGAGTATGAAACGGATGGTTGCAACCCCGCTACTGGCTTCGGCGCTTGCGCTGACTGCGCATCAGGCGGCTGCTGATTGCGGGACTGTGCGCATGGCAGAGCCAGGCTGGACGGACCTCGCGTTGACCACTGGTGTGGCAAGCGTTGTGCTGGAAGGGCTTGGCTATACTGCGGAAAGCGATGTGCTGGGCATTCCAGTGATCTATGAAGCGATGGTCAGCAAGGACCTGGATGTGTTCCTTGGCTATTGGGATCCAGCGATGGAGACCTATTACCAGGCCTATCGCGACACCGGCGCAATCGAGACGGTTCACCAGAACCTGGAAGGGGCGAAGTTCACCTTTGCTGTGCCGCAGTACGTCTATGACGCAGGGGTAACGGATTTCAGCCACCTGGCAGAGAATTCGGAAAAGTTCGGCAGCCAGATGTACGGGATTGAGCCGGGCTCGAATGACATCATGCTGGATATCGTCGGCAAGGATGCCTTTGGCCTCGGCGGCTGGAAAGTGGTCGAAAGCTCCGAGCAGGGGATGCTGGCGCAGGTCAAGAAAAACGCCCGCAAGGAAGACTGGATCGTGTTCCTGGCATGGGCGCCGCATCCGATGAACACCGAGTTCGAGATTGCGTACCTGACCGGCGGCGACGACTTTTACGGCCCTAATTTTGGTGGCGCGACCGTCCATACCCAGGTTCGCAAGGGTTACATCGAAGAATGTCCGAACGTGGGCAAGCTGCTGACCCAGATGACGTTTGATATTCCTGTTGAAAGCGAAGGCATGGGTTACATCCTGGGAGACGGCGACGACCCCACGGATGCCGGAGCCAAGCTGTTGAAAGCGCACCCGGAATATCTTGAAAGCTGGCTTGAAGGTGTCACCGCCAAAGACGGCGGCAGCGGTCTGGACGCAGTGCGCGCGCATCTGGGCTTGTAAGACGGTGGGGCGGCTGATGCCAAAGACTGCCGAAAACCTCAGCAGCTGCCCTATCCATGCAGAGATGCACGGTGACGCTTCGTCGCCGTGCATAGTCCTGATCCTCGGATTGGGGATGCGTATTGAAGAATGGCCGCGGGAGGCAATTGCCGATCTGGCGTGCGACTTCCGGGTGATTTGTGTCGACAACCGGGATTCGGGAGGGTCGGGGCGCTGTGGCCCGGATGTGGACAGAGCCGCCGTCGAAACGCTTGAAACCGGGGCACCCTATGGCCAAGAGCCGTTGCCCTACACGCTGTTTGACATGCGTGATGATGTCCTGCGGGTTCTGGACGAACTGCAGATCAACAAGTTTGCTGTTGCCGGTTTCTCCATGGGAGGCATGATCGCACAACTGGTTGCTGCAGAAGCCGGCACCCGGGTCACCGGCATGGTGCAGATATGCAGTTCCGCCGGAGAAGCAGCCGCTCCGGTCCCGGCAGAGACCTGGCAGCGCTTTCTGCGGAATGCGCGCCCGTTTGAAAACCGCGATGCTCTGATCCGCTGGCTTGCGGAGGATCTGATCTGGTGCTCCGCACCTTCACCGCTTCTGGATGCTGTCGAGGCGGCTGAGGAGATGGTGGATGGTGGTTACACACCTGGCGGCTATGCCCGGCAGCTTCTGGCGTTGAGCCGGTCGGGAGACCGCGGCGCATATCTGACACAAATAACTTGCCCGACCCTGGTGATTGGGGCGGCGCAGGACCGTTGCATCGAGCCGGCCAGCTCACAGCTGGCCAAACGGCTTATCCCGAACGCAGAACTCGTCGTTTGCGAGAACACCGGCCATGCGCTGGAGCCCGATGTGATGGCACATCTTAGCAGCTGGCTCAGAAAGACACTGAATCAGCATCATTGAATATCCGCAACACGGACAGGAGGGAGGACCTGAAAATGGAGTGGCTGGAATCTCATAAGATCCCTATCGGGGCATGGGCCAAAAGGTTCGTCGAGTGGCTTACCGACAACTTCTTCTGGTTCTTCGACGGGCTGTCGGCAGTGCTGGAATCTATCATTCTTGCGCTGCTGTGGCTGCTGCAGGCGCCGAATCCTTTTGTAGTGATCGCAGTAATCACGGTCTTGTCCTGGCTGGCCCGGAGATCCGCGGGCTTCACCGTATTCACCGCACTGGGGTTGCTGCTGATCGTCAATCAGGGCTACTGGGTCGAGACGACTGAAACATTGGCGCTGGTGCTGGCCGCCGCCACCGTCTGCATGGGGTTGGGGGTGCCGCTGGGCATTGCAGCCGCACGCAGGCCCTGGCTGCACCGGGCGATGGAGCCAGTCTTGGATCTGATGCAAACGATCCCGACGTTCGTCTATTTGATCCCCGCGCTGATCCTGTTCGGCCTCGGCATGGTACCTGGTTTGATCGCAACGGTGATCTTCGCCATTCCAGCGCCGATCCGGCTGACCCATTTGGGCATCACTTCCACTCCGACGGCGCTGATTGAGGCGGGCAAGGCTTTCGGCTCAACTCCGCTGCAGCTGATGTGGAAGATTGAGCTGCCCTATGCACTGCCGCAGATCATGGCCGGGCTAACACAGACCATCATGCTGTCTCTGTCGATGGTGGTGATCGCCGCGCTGGTGGGGGCCGACGGGCTGGGTGTGCCGACCCTGCGGGCTTTGAATTCTGTGAATATTGCTAAAGGGTTCGAAGTCGGAATCGCCATCGTGCTGGTCGCGATCATCTCCGACCGGATGTTCAAGCGGGGAGGCGCCTGAGCAATGACTGAAACAATGGTTCGTTTTGACAACGTCAACATTGTCTTCGGCAAGGAGTCAGCTAAGGCGCTACCGCTGATGGACAAGGGCATGAGTCGCGCGGAAATCCAGGAGCAGACCGGCCAGGTCCTGGGCGTTCACGACTGCTCGATTGACATCAAGAACGGCGAGATCATGGTGCTGATGGGCCTGTCCGGTTCTGGTAAGTCCACTCTATTACGCGCCGTGAACGGCCTAAACCCCGTGGTTCGCGGCAAGGTCGAGGTCAACACCGGGCGCGGCATTGTCGACGTGGTGCAGGCCGATGCCCGCGATCTGCGGAAGATCCGCCGTGACCGTATCGGCATGGTGTTCCAGCAATTCGGGCTGCTGCCCTGGCGCACGGTGATTGACAATGTGGCCTACGGGCTGGAGGTGGCCGGCGTTCCGAAAGAAGAACGCTACCGCCGGGCGCGCGAGCAGCTGGAACTGGTCCATCTGGAGGATTGGGCAGACCGCAAGGTGCAGGAGTTGTCCGGCGGCATGCAGCAGCGCGTCGGCCGGGCCCGTGCCTTTGCCACCGAGGCGCCGATCCTGCTGATGGACGAACCATTTTCGGCGCTGGACCCGCTGATCCGCAACAAGCTGCAGGGCGATCTGCTGGAGTTTCAGCAGAAACTGGGCCGCACCATCATCTTTGTCAGCCATGATCTGGACGAGGCACTAAAAATAGGATCCCGCATTGCTATCATGGAGGGCGGCCGCATCGTGCAATGCGCAGAGCCACAGGACATCGTGTTGAACCCGGCAACGCCTTATGTCGCTGAGTTTGTTGCCCACATGAATCCGCTGAACGTCCTGCGCGCGATGGAGATCATGGAGGGTGTCACTTCGACGGTTGCGGCGAATGCCCGCTCGATCCCGGACACGACACCGCTGAAGGACATCATCGCCATGCTGATTGATGAGCAGAGCGACATCCTAGTGACAAACGGTGACGGCCCGGTTGGCACGATTAACGTGAAGGCGGCGCTGTCCTGCTTGCTTAGAACACAGCAAGGACAGATGATGTTGGCACAGTAGCCTACGCTGCAAGAAGCACTACTCCCGCTGTCGTCGCAGTGTTAAGACATTGCAATTAAGCCCGACCACTCGATTGGTGGGCCGGCTCTTGAGCTCCCTAACATGATCTTTCGAAGGGCTGTTCCCAACAGTGCTGTTTTTTCCTTGGAGAAGCCCTTGGCAGCGGGGTCAAAGCCTGCGTGGATAGTGCCCTCTCGATTTCAAATGGCCGCTTGAATTGTGTTTTCTCAAAAACAACCAACCTCCGCCTTCACCCCTTCCAGTGGAGCGCCGCAGGCAAAAAGCGCGGTTTGCCGACTTTGAAGCCGCTTGCAGCGAATTTCCACTTTTGTCCCGCTCCTTTCAAGTTCGGGCATACCGATGCGAACGGCCGTTACAATCATGTATTGACGAAGGACAACCGATTTGTGCAACACAAGCACTGCAAAGCACTGAAGAAAGTCAATATCCGATCTTTCCGCAATTTCTTGCGCAGAACAGGCTGCCCCGCTCCATCTGTCCCATGAATCTGAAACACGTTCTTAGCCAGATCGAGCCCGACCGTGATAATCTCCGACATGACCGCTCTCCTTTATGGATCGTTGCAGACCCACCTGGGCACATTGATGCCGTCGGGGCGGCGGCCACATCATCAAAGCCGCTATCACGTCAAGCCCAGCTACCATGCTGGTTTCACAGGGTGAAACCTTCACGCGATTTTTTTGCAACGAAGCTCCTATCCGGGTTAGGCTCACTATCTCTAACCTGTTCTGATTTTGTAGCTAACGTCCAGGTTTTGCGGTAGCTGTGAGGGGAAATGGCGAACATGCGTTTGAATTGCCTAGCGAAATGTTGCGCATTACCAAAACCCGACGCGATCGCGATTTCGCGCACACTCATGTCGGTTTCGTTGAGCAACGAGTAAGCCCGCTCTAACCGAAGCTGGAAATAAAATTGCCATGGAGAACGTCCTACGTGCTTCTGATACAGTCGCTCCAACTGCCGTCGTGACGCTGCTACCCGTCGGGCGATCTCTTCCATTTCCAATGGCTCCTCCAGATTTTCCTGCATAATGCGGATGGCGGAGGTTAGCTTTTTGTTTCGACTGCCTAGCACCGCCGAGACCGCGGATACCTGGCGAGTCATCCCTACTGTAGCCCGCTTGTGCAGGCACATGTCAGCGACGCTAGTCGCCAAGAGCGAACCATACGTCTCCTCAATGATCTCTAACATCATATCCGTGGCCGCATGGCCACCGCCGCAAGTGCGCAGGCCTCGATCGGTTTCATAAAGGTTCCGGGTTGGCTCCAGTTCTGGAAAGAGTTCGCGGAAAGATGGGACATTCTCCCAATGCACTGTAAAGCGGCGGCCGTCCAAGGCACCGGCTTCCGCGAGCGCGAAGGCACCAGTGCAAATCCCCCCGACGTTAATACCATGTAATCTCTGTCTTCGAATCCAACCTAGAACCCTGTTATCGCAGGCCAAAGCAGGCTCTGTTCCGGAACAGACGAAGGCGGTACTGCCGCGCTCCAGCACCTGCAAACCGCTGTCCGCGCCTATACTGATGCCGTTGGAGCAAACTACAGGATCCCCGTCTGTACTCATTACGTACCATTCAAACAACCGTTTGCGAGTTAGTTGATTGGCCATGCGTAACGGTTCTATTGCAGCGCTGAAGGCCAGCAAGGTTGTATTTGGAAGTAGTAAGAAAGAGAACTTTTTTGGTGGCCCGTCATAATCCAGACTAAAGGATGCTGCTCCTTTTGGAAGGAAACGTTGATATTGCATTTCGCGCTCCTGTTCAGGGAAACTGTAGTCATTTTGAATGCAATGCCGAGCCTGGATTGGGCCACATCTCTGCGGCCGGCTTTGCCAAGTTGATCGCATATGCGACGATCTCGCGAGGAAAACGGGACCGCTTCAGGCGCGGCAGTGAGGATGGCATTTTCAGGCCGGTCGCTTAACCCGATCGCACACCCAAACAGCTTGGCAATCCCGCTGCGAGAGAAGCCCGTATCAGGCCACCAAATTCCCACAGAGGAAGGCAGGCCCGATGGCCTGCCTTCTTCATTTCATCCGTCCAGCTCAGGCCGTGTGAACCCGTCTGTCAAGGCCGAAGGTCAAAGCGCTGACACCTATGTAAAGGGCTGTCGAAACTACGCAGCCGACCAACGGTCCAACGACCCAGCCTGCGTCGCTCCAGATCAAAAGGTAGCCCGAGGTGCAGAATCCACCGACCATCGCGGCCAATGCGCCATAAGCGTTGCCCCGCCAGAACGCTGACACAAAAATCGGCCCTACCAGGGCGGCCAGCAATGTGCCCGTGCCGAGGATGCCCAGCCAAGACAGAAAAAACGGCGGTGCGTAGATCATCATGGCCAGCCCGACCAGACCGAAGACCACGACTGCTGCGCGGTTGATGAACAGCACGGTCGTGGGATTCTCGTGGCCCGGAAACAGCGCGCGGCGTAGGTCATGCGATGCCGCAGATGCCACGGTGTGCAGCAGCGAGTTGGCGGTGGATTGCATGGCAAACAAGATGCACAGCGTGATGAAGCCGCCCAGGATCGGGTGCAGGAAGGTCTCAAGGTAAACGGGCATGGCCTGATCTGCCTCTGCCAGATCGGGCATCTTTATACGCATGTAGAGACCGACAATCGGGATCAGCGACAGGATGCAGGCGAAAGGCGCGACGAAAATAGCGACGGTCGAAAACTTCACGTCTTCGCGGAACGCTAGAAACCGCACCGCCATGTAGGGCAGAACCGCCGAGAACATGAACGCGTAGGGCAGGACCAGATAAACCGCACCCTTGGCTTGGCCGTAGGGATCCGACGTCGTCGGGTTGACCAACTCCGGGTTGATTTCGTTCAGCTGCGCGATCATTTGCCCCAAGGGAATGTCGCTGAACATCTGTATGCAGACGATCACCGCCGCAACCAGCATCCCCATCAGCATCAGCGTGTCGGTCCAGGCAACCGCTGTTAGCCCGCCAAGGACGGTGTATAGGATGATGATAGAGATCATCACCGTAGCACCCCAGACCTGTGGAAGCTCGAGCCAGCCCGCTGCGAGGATGCCAACGGCTTTGATCTGGCTGGTCAGGAAGACCAGCAGAAGCACGATCGTGACAACCGCCGCCACACCCTGGACCAAACGCGCCAAACCGCCGGATCCATGCAGGTTTGCAGCATATTCAGGGATCGTGTTGCTGCCCATGGAAGCCGCGCGACCCGACAGGAACTTGGCGAAGAACAATACGGCAATCACCATTGCCGGGGCAAACATGAAGTTGCCGAGGATCTCAATGGCTCCGAATTCGTAGGCGACACCCGGAGAGCCCATAAAGCCCCAACCGGAATACCCAGTGGCAACGATTGTCGACGCCCCGATAAACGGGCCGAGCGAGCGTCCGGCCACCAGAAAGCCGCTTTCGTCATCATTGTTGGAATGTACGATTTTGCTCGATTTCCAGCCCAGCCATATCAAGACAACAAATGATGCGGTCATGATGAACCAGTTGATCCATGGAATGCTCTCCATGATCTACTCCTCCCTATAAGTTCGATGGAATGTGCCGGTTTCTCACGCGGCACAGGTGTTTCAGGTCAATCGTCTTGACGGGTGCGATCCAGCAGCCATGCCACAACAGCGACAGAAATGGTGGCGATACTCAGGATGATGAACCAGTCAAGAACCCAGGAATTTAGAAACATATGTTTCTCCCTTGTTTCAGTTTCTGGATGCAGAACACCCCGACTCAGGTAGAGCCGGGGCGTTCCGATTAGATCAGGCTGCCTTGACGTTTGATTTGATGATCAAATGCTCGGGGCCGTAGGGGAAGCCGGTGATGTTCTTGTTACCCGCCTCCTCGATCACGAGGATGTCGTGCTCGCGGTAGCCGCCTGCACCGGGCATACCTTCGGGGATCGTGATCATCGGCTCCATCGAGACGATCATGCCTTTTTCAAGAACTGTCTCGCAATCTTCGCGCAGCTCAAGGCCCGCTTCGCGGCCATAGTAATGGCTGAGCACGCCGAAGGAGTGACCATAGCCAAAGCTACGGTATTGCAGCAGATCGGCCTCGGCGTAGATTTCGTTCAGCTCCTTGGCGATGTCGGAACATTTGTTGCCCGGAACCAGCAGCTCCTTGCCGCGGTCATGGACCTTGCAGTTCAGCTCCCACATCTTGATGTGATCGTCGCTTGCGTGCTCGGCAAACATGGTGCGCTCCAGCGCAACGTAATAGCCCGCTACCATCGGGAAACAGTTGAGCGACAGGATATCGCCCGCTTCGATCTTGCGGCTGGTGACTGGATTGTGCGCACCATCCGTGTTCACACCGGACTGGAACCAGGTCCAGGTGTCGAGCAACTCACCATTGGGCCAGACTTTCGCGATCTCGCGGATCATCGTCGCGGTGGAATGCAGGGCAACTTCATGCTCGGGAACACCCACGGCGGTCGCTTCGACACAGGCCGCGCCGCCGATATCCGCAATGCGGGTCATTTTTTCGGTGTGCGCGATTTCCTCGGCGGACTTGATCATCCGCAGGCGCATAGAGGCCGCCGCGATGTCGACAAACTCGATCTGCGGGAACTCGGCCTTGAGCAGGGCCAGCGTATCGATGGTGATGTGATCGAATTCAATGCCGATGCGCTTTGCGCCACCAGGCAGCAGCGTGCGGATGGCATGAAAATAATTGTCTTTCTGCCAATCGGTATAGGTCACGTTCTTCCCACCGAAAGTTCGGCGCCAGGGCTGGCCGCCGTCGATGCCAGCGCTGATCGAGGTGGCGATGTCGTGATCGATGAGGAAGCCGTAGCGGCGACCGAACTGGCAATAGATGAAGTCGGAATAATAGTTCACACAATGATAGCTGGTGAACAGCGCGGCACTGATGCTTTCCTTGGTCATATGTGCGCGGATCGCGTCAACTCGGCGCTGCATTTCGGCCTCGGAAAAGGTGCCGGTGGCCTTGTCGCCGTTGCCGACGTAGTTCTGTAGACGTTCGCGTTCCATTTGTGTCCTCTAGTTGACTTGGTCTGACCCAACTCGGGTTCTCCTGCCTACAGACAGCGCCTATTGCACGATTTCGTCAAACGATGTTATCTCAAGGGAGTATTAGATTTCCTCATGCTACAGGAATATCATGGCTTTACCTCCTCTCAATGCACTGCGGGCCTTCGAAGCCGTAGTACGGTTTGGGTCGTTCAAAGCTGCGGCCGAGGCAATTTTCGTCACGCAATCGGCGATCAGCCATCAGGTGAAGAATTTAGAATCTTGGCTCGGGGCACCGTTGTTTCTTCGGGAAGGCAACCGTGCGACCCTGTTACCTCACGCTCAAGACCTGGCGAATTCCTTGTCCCTGTCGCTGGCCGAGATTGATGCAGCATGTCACCGTGCCAAATCGGGCAATCATGGAAATGAACTGGTCGTTGCCGCAATCCCGTCTGTTTCAATGTGCTGGCTTATCCCCCGGCTTACCAAATTCAAGCAAATCCATCCGGAGATCGAGACCCGCATCGTCTATGCGATCCACGGATATGAAATCGACTTTTCTGATGTGCATGTCGCATTTACATTTCAGCCGGAACCACCGCACAGCCCTGATATTGCGTCTGAATTCTTCCTGAGCGGCGACAGCCTGCCCGTGTGCAGCCCGGCTCTGCTCGCCCAGCACAACACCACGTCGGACGAACCGGTAGACTTGCGTCAGCTTGGCCTGTTGCATGATGGCGATACCACTGGATGGCGGCGCTGGTTTGATCAAGACAACAACACGGACCCCGGACCTTTGCACGGACCGACATATGAGGACTTCAACCTGTTGAGGGCCGCGGCTTTATCTGCCCAAGGTGTTGCACTTTGCCCGTTTGCCATGGTGCAACCGGACCTTGAGATTGGAGCGCTGGTTCAACTGTCTGACCGCCGTATGAGCTACGGATCGGACTATTTCTTGGTCAAATCGAAACGCGTTGCTTCGGAGGTTCAGGCGCAGATCAACATGTTCACCGAATGGGCACTCTCCGAACGCTGAGGCTCGGGGCTGACCCCCTGACCGTGACGCAGGTGGGGATGGGCTCCGGAAACTCGCTGGTCGCTCTGAATGATGACAAGTTTGATCTTGCCAAGAGCAGTGAAGTTTTTACTTCTGATTCGCAGGACCGCATGCCGGCTTCGTCAGGTTGTTGACGCGGCCATACCTTTGGACGCGTTCTTGCAATCAAGCGGTCTGTTCTGCGACATTATCAGCCCAGAGGAAGTTGTCACATAAACTCTGCATCGGTTGTCGGTGTGCCGACGTCAGTGTAGTCGAAGTGTATGATCCAGCCTTTGGACCTGTCACTTTGTGGTGCCGCTCCGGTTCCTCATTTATGCGGCCTGAGCTTCGAAGGCCAAGGGGCTTTTCCAGCCGAGGACTGAGTGTCTGCGACGCGGATTGTAGAATCCGTTGATGTATTCGAAGATCGCCAGTTCGGTGGCCCGCCTTGTCGGCCACGAGCGTCGCCAGATCAGCTCTGCCTTGGACGTCTTGAAGAAGGTCTCGACTGCGGCGTTGTCATAACAATTGCCCGTGCCGCTCGCGTTTCATACGATTGCTGACTGCCAACCGACGACGGGCCGGGAATGCAGGTCCAGGATGACAGCCAGATAGAGCCAACCCTCCTGCGTCCAGACATAGCTGATGTCACCCGCCCATTTTCGGTTGGGGCGATCTGCTGAGAAGTCACGATCCAACAGGTTCGGTGCAACAATGAAGCTGTGGTTGCTGTCGGTCGTCGCCTTGAACTTCTTGTTTCTCTTTACGGATATGCCGTTCTCACGCATCAGCCTGCCGACACGGCGGTGGCCGATATTGATACCAAGTTCCTTCAGCTCCTCGGTCATGCGTGGGCGACCATAGCTGCCCAGGGACAAAGCGAACTGCTCTCGGGTGTGGGTCAGGACAACCATGTCCCTGCGCTGGCTGTTGTCAATACCCGATTGCATGGCATTGATGCTGCAACTGTGAAGAACGCCCCCAAATTTGCAGAAGTATTGCCAGATTTGCGTCCGATTCTTGAAGCATATCCGCTTGTTCAACATAGCCGTTACGATGAGAAAGCCTTTGATGCAGCGTGCCGACTTGCAGGACTTCAAATGTTGAAATCGGTATGGTCAGACAGCGTTGCCATCGCTCGCCAAGCCTGGCCGGAGTTGCGGGGCAATGGTGGGCATGGTCTGGCCAATCTCAAAGAGGTGTTAGGGCTTCAATTCAAACACCATGATGCCGGAGAAGATGCACGTGCTGCTGCCGAAGTTACTTTGAAAGCAGAAGCTTCAATGGGGCGAAAAATCAGGCTGCTGAATGCCTCACAGCAGTTGGTCTTTGATTTTCAGTGATGCGAGAAGGCGACTTCGTGGGCCGTAGGGCATCAAAACAACCTTCAGCTCAAACTGAGGGCTCAAATTTCATGAGAAATAGTACTTGGACTTAATGTACATGCTATGTGTATTTCATGGACGCCAAAGAGTAACATTCGAAAATGGGTCTCGGTTAAGGCTATGGTTAGCATGCCAAAAGTGTTTACCAAATGGGCAAACTATGGGTCATTTTACAGTTGTGTCTCACGCGACATGACCTAAACGTTTCAATAGGTCATTTTGGTTGATGATATGAATAAACGGCCTCGGATTTCGTCCGGGGCTGTTTGCAACCCTGACAGGGACTGATAACTTAGATTGCGCTGGGCTGAATGCGTTGCGAAGCAAAGCGCGGAATCAGTGCATCAAGAGCCTAAAACCTGTGTCCTGCGACCTTTCCCTTACAACATAAAGAAAAGACCGCCCCAAACGGGACGGTCTTTCTTTCACTGTCTCTCGAAAGAGGATCAGGCAGTCAGAGCGGCCTGAGCTTTGGCGACGATCGCGCCGAACGCTTCCGGTTCGTGCACGGCCAGGTCGGCCAGAACTTTGCGGTCCACTTCGATACCGGCCAGGTTCAGGCCGTTGATGAAGCGGGAATAGGTCAGAGCCTCGTCATGCGAACGGACAGCCGCGTTGATCCGCTGGATCCAGAGCGCGCGGAAGTTGCGCTTGCGGTTTTTACGGTCGCGGGTTGCGTACTGGTTGGCCTTGTCGACGGCCTGACGGGCAACCTTGAAAGTGCTCTTGCGGCGGCCATAGTAACCTTTGGCGGCCTTGATAACCTTCTTGTGACGGGCGTGAGTTACGGTTCCACCTTTAACGCGGGACATATCTTAATCTCCTCTTAGCGGTCGTAGGGCATGTAGCCCTTGACGATCTTTGCGTCGGGGGCGGACAGGGTGGTGTTGCCACGGGCGTCGCGGATGAACTTTTTGGTCCGCTTGATCATGCCGTGCCGTTTGCCGGCCTGGCCAGCAAGGACCTTACCGGTCGCAGTCACCTTGAAGCGCTTCTTGGCGCTCGACTTGGTCTTCATCTTAGGCATTTCCGTCTCCTTCATTCGGGTTCGGTTTCAAACGCGACTCGGCATGCCATCTCGGCCGGTCACGCAACAGATGCGCCGTTTACGCAAGTTCTGTCATGCTGGCAAGGGGGTTTTGACCAGAATCCGCGGATTCAGCAAAGGGTCAGAGGCACCGGGGCGACGTAGGCCGCCCCGGTGAAATTGCTTAGTGTTCGAACTTGCGGATTTCCCCGCTTTGCAGCCGTGCAGCGTAGGAAGCCAGCTCCTGCCGCACCACTTTCATCAGGAAGTACAGCGCAAAGACGTTCACAACCGCCATCGCAAAGATCGCCGCGTCCGAGAAGTCGATGACCGGACCAAGGTTGGCCGCAGCGCCGATGACAACGAAGATGCAGAAGATGATCTTGAACACCAGTTCCTTGGTCTGACCTTCGCCGAACAGGTAAGTCCAGGCCTTGAGGCCGTAGTAGGACCAACTGATCATCGTCGAGAAGGCAAACAGCACCACCGCAATCGCCAGAACAAACGGGAACCAGCTGAACGCGCTACCGAAGGCTGCCGAGGTCAGGCTAACGCCGGAATTGCCATCAACGGTTGCAATCGCATTGCCTGCTTCGTTCAGCATGTAGTTGCCGGTTGCCGGATCAACGATCAGCTGCTGGGTGATGATGATCACCAGCGCAGTCATGGTACAGATCACAACCGTGTCGATGAACGGCTCAAGCAACGAGACGAAGCCCTCGGTGATCGGTTCTTTGGTCCGCACGGCCGAGTGTGCGATCGCCGCGGAACCCACGCCCGCTTCGTTCGAGAACGCTGCACGACGGAAGCCCTGGATCAGCGCTCCAACCATACCGCCAGCAACGCCTAGGCCGGTGAAGGCTCCGGCGAAGATCTGACCGAAGGCCCAGCCGATCTGGTCTGCATGCATCAGGATGATGACCAGCGCGGCCAGCACATACATGACCCCCATAAAGGGAACGACCTTCTCAGTGACGCGTGCGATGGATTTCAGACCACCCACGATCACCGCAAATACGATTCCCGCGAAGACAAGACCGGTGATCCAACCAGGATAGTCCCCGACGATACCTGCGATCTGTTGATGCGCTTGATTGGCCTGGAACATGTTGCCCCCGCCCAGCGCGCCAAGAATACAGAAAATCGAGAACAGAACGGCCAGAATCTTACCGCCCGGCAGGCCCAGCTCGGCAAACCCCTTGGACATGTAGTACATCGGGCCACCCGAAACGGTGCCGTCTTCGTATTCGTTGCGGTACTTCACGCCCAGCGTACATTCGGTGAATTTCGACGCCATGCCCAAAAGACCTGCGACGATCATCCAGAATGTTGCACCCGGTCCGCCGATCCCGATGGCAACAGCCACACCAGCGATGTTGCCCAGACCCACAGTACCCGAAAGTGCCGTGGCAAGCGCCTGGAAATGGCTGACCTCACCTGCATCGTTCGGGTCCGAGTAATCCCCTTTGACCAGGCTGATCGAATGGCCGAAGAACCGAAACTGTACAAAGGCGAAGTACAACGTGAACACCGTTGCGGCGACGACAAGCCAACCTACGATCCACGGAAAACCGGTTCCCGGAAACGGTGCGAAGATAAAGCTGACGAACGGTCCAGTCAGGTCAGCAAAGGCCTGATTGATCCGATCATCTAATCCTGGTGCCTCTTGCGCCAAAGCTGCGCTTGCCGTGAACAAGGATGCGACAAGCAGAGTAAGTAGTTTTAAAGCTTTCATTGTTCTGCCCCCTCAATTCACAACTGTGACCGGCACGTCGGCATGCATCACCAGATTCTGCGTCGAGCTGCCAAAGATGCGCTTTTTGATACCGTCGGCCGAGGATCGGCCAACCACAATCTGCGACCCGTTGTTTTCAACCGTGATCGCATTCAGGGTTTCTGCCACGTCCCCGTGACGCACCACGCCTTGAGCTGTGAAGCCAGCTGCCTTCAGACCGTCCACCGCAGGGGTGACGATGCGCGTTGTCGCCAGTTCAAGCTCCTCCTCGCGCCGTTTGTGACGTTGGGCATTTTCTTCTGGGGTCTGGAATGTGTAAGGCGACCATTCGATGACATAGGCCACCAGAAGCTCGCAGCTACCCATCCCTTTGGCCAATTCCTTGGCGAAGGTGAGCGCGCGTTCTCCGGTCTCTGTCCCATCCAGTCCGATGACAATTTTGTTTGTCATTTCGTTCCTCCATTTATGGTTGTTATCCGGGGCCCGTGCCCCCGGCGGGCGACCGGAACCTGGAACATGCTGAGTGATCGCCCTAGGGCCTTTATCGGGAATTTCCACCGGAAAATGAAATACAATCTGCAAGTTTCGCCCTAAACGGACAAAATTCGCTTAGAAATCAGGAGATTCTTGGCAAAACGGCCCACCCTGCAAGGCAGAGCGGGCCGTTTTGAAGCAACTGAAGTGCCCCGTTACTCTGGATCAGTGCTGTAGATCAGGCGTTCGTCGCAGGGTGCCACGCGCAAGATATTGGTGGTGCCTGGCACGTTGAAAGGCACGCCAGCGGTGACCACGATCTGATCGGTCTCTGAGGCAAATCCCCCGGCGCGGGCCGCGCGGGCTGCATTGACCACTGCGCTTTTGAAACGCTCTAGCTCGGGCGTCATGACGCAATTACAACCCCAGCTCAGGCACAACCGGCGCGCAGTTCCCATCAGCGAGGTCATGGCAATGATCGGCACACCGGGTCGTTCCCGCGCTGTCAGTGACGCGGTGGTGCCGCTTTGCGTAAAGCAACAGATTGCTTTGATCTCGGTTTTCTCTGCAATTTCGCGGGCAGCAGCCACGATCCCATCGGCTACAGTGGTGCCCTTTGCAGTACGAGATGCTGCAATGATCTGTGTATAGGTTGGATCAGCCTCAACCTCGATAGCGACCTTGTTCATGGTCTGCACCGCTTCGATCGGGTATGATCCCGCCGCAGATTCCGCGCTGAGCATGATGGCATCCGTGCCCTCGTAAATCGCGGTGGCCACGTCGGACACTTCGGCGCGTGTCGGCATCGGGCTTTCAATCATGCTTTCCAGCATCTGGGTTGCCACGATCACAGGCTTGGCTGCACCACGGCATTTGCGCACCAGGCGCTTCTGGATCGGTGGCACCGCAGAGACGGGCAATTCTACACCCAGATCACCGCGAGCGACCATGATGCCGTCCGAGGCATCCAGAATGTCATCAAAGGCTTCAACCGCAGCAGGTTTTTCGATCTTCGAAAGGATCGCGGCGCGGCCATCGGCCAGCGCGCGCGCCTCGAATACGTCCTTGGCCCGTTGTACAAAGCTCAGCGCCAGCCAGTCGACGCCCAACTGGCAGACAAACTCAAGATCATCACGGTCCTTGGCCGACAAAGCCGCCACGGGCAGCACGACGTCCGGAACGTTCACGCCCTTGCGGTTCGAAATCGTACCGCCGATTTCAACGGTGCAATTCGCAAAATCCTGACCGCATTCATCTACGATCAGTCGGATCTTACCGTCGTTGACCAGAAGATGTGCACCAGGCTCCAACGCCGCAAAAATCTCGGGATGCGGCAGGCAAACGCGGGCACCATCCCCTGTAGCAGGGTCAAGATCCAGACGGAAGGATGCTCCTTCAACCAGTTCCTCGGCGTCATTGGCAAACACGCCAACCCGCAGCTTGGGGCCCTGGAGGTCCGCAAGAATTGCAATCGGGCTGTCCAGGTCCTTTTCCACCTGCCGTATGATCCGGTGCCGTTCGCGAATCTCATCATGGCTGCCATGGCTCATGTTCAGACGGAATACATCTGCACCGGCCTCGTGCAAAGCACGGATAGTGTCATAGTCATTGGACGCCGGTCCCAGCGTCGCCACGATTTTTACATTTCTAAGGCGTCGCATTGTTTGTGCTCTCCTCGTCCCTCGGCAGTCACAAAATGTTACCGCAAACAGTTATCGAGATGCTTATTGCGCAATTCCCTTTTTGACGCAACTGCCCTACACCTGCGGCAAACTTGATGACAGGCTTATGACGTATTCTCCTTACTTTGTGCACGGCGAGGATCGCCTCTCCCGCTGGCTGATCACCTGCGACCACGCAACCAACACCGTCCCGCCAGAGATCAATGGCGGAGATCTGGGCCTTCCACGCGAGGATATGGAGCGTCACATTGCCTATGATGTTGGCGCCTATGAAGTGTCAAAACATTTGGGGGAGCATCTGAACGCGCCAGTCGTCGCGGCAAATTTCTCGCGCCTCGTGATCGACCCCAACCGGGGCGAGGATGATCCGACGCTTTTGATGAAGCTCTACGACGGTTCGATCATCCCCGGCAATCGTGATGCCGACACGACCGAGCGGGAGCGGCGTTTAGACATGTGCTATCGCCCGTATCACGATGCGCTTGAAAAGCTAGCCAATAAACCGGATGCGATCATTATCTCGATGCATTCGTTCACCCGACAACTCAGGGGCCGCGAGCCGCGCCCCTGGCATGTCGGCGTTCTGCACACACCGGATGAGAGGTTTTCGCACCCACTGATCAACCGGCTCAGAGCAGAAGATGATCTGTGCGTTGGTGTGAACGAACCTTACACCGGCGTTCTGCCCGGCGATGCGATTGACAAGCATGGGACGGCTCACAAGCGTCCCAATGCCCTGATCGAGCTGCGGAATGATCTGATCGCGGATCACGCCGGGCAACGGGCCTGGGCTGAGCGCTTGGCGGTGATCCTGCAGGATGCCTTGGCGGCCAGCGACCTTTGGTCCACGTCATTGTGAGGCCCCCTTTTGATCCCCATATATAAGGGAAGAAGGAGGTGACCATGACACAGGAGTTTCTGACAACTTTCTTTGGCTGGATGGCGCTGCTCAACATCGCGGTTTTGCTGTTCTCGACCCTTATGATCGTTCTCATGCAGGACTGGATAGCCGGTTTTCATGGCCGGATGTTCCAAATGGAACGCCCAGACGTGCGACGTGCCTATTTTCGGTATCTGGCCAACTACAAGATACTGACGTTGATCTTCTGCATCATCCCGTGGCTGGCCCTGAAGCTGGCATGACACAGAGCTTGTTGAAACAAAGACGCCAGAACTCTAGGTCAGAAAGAAATCGCATCCTATATTCCGGAGCCAGACCATGGACAAGCAAACCGAAATCGAACTTCAGGCCGCCGCATTCCGTCGGTTGCAAAAGCACCTGATGGAAGACCGCACCGACGTTCAGAATATCGACATGATGAACCTGACCGGGTTCTGCCGTAACTGTCTGTCGCGCTGGTATCAGGAAGCTGCGAATGAAAAAGGCATCGAGATGGGCAAGGACGAGGCCCGTCAAGTTTTCTACGGCATGACCATGGATGAATGGAAGGCCAACTACCAAACCGAGGCCAGCCCGGAAAAACAGGCCGCGTTCAACACCGCCTTCGAAGAGAATGTGGGTAAAAAAGATTGAGGCTCATAGAGCAAGACCCGCCTGATTGGCGGGTCTTTTTGATTAGATTGCGGCCTTGCGGCTTTCATCCAGATAAATCTCGCGCAAGCGCTTGGCGATCCGCCCCGGCGTGCCGTCGCCCAGAGTGACGCCGTCGATCTCAACCACTGGCATAACGAAGGCGCTGGCT
Organism: Ruegeria sp. AH12; assembly: GCF_056541465.1. Classification (NCBI taxonomy): domain Bacteria; kingdom Pseudomonadati; phylum Pseudomonadota; class Alphaproteobacteria; order Rhodobacterales; family Roseobacteraceae; genus Ruegeria; species Ruegeria sp. AH12. The sequence goes on from NZ_JBQFYL010000025.1 coordinate 19,002, forward strand.
GAGGTGGTAAAGGCCTCATCCGCCTCTTTGGCTTCATCAATGGTGAACAGGCGTTCTTCAACTTCCATCTGCGCTTCAGCCGCCAATCGCAGAACAGCCTTGCGGGTGATGCCGTGCAGGATGTCATTGGACAATGGGCGCGTGACGATCTTGCCGTTCTTCACGAAATAGGCGTTGTTGCTGGTGCCCTCGGTCACATAGCCGTCTTCGATCATCCAGGCGTCATCACACCCAGCGGCCTTGGCCATCATCTTACCCATCGAGGGGTACAGCAATTGCGTGGTCTTGATATCGCGGCGACCCCAGCGGATGTCATCGATCGAGATGATCTTTGCACCTTTGCGCGAGGCAGGGCTGTCTGCCAGACCCGGCTTGTTTTGCGTGAACAGAACCAGCGTCGGTTTTGTATCCTCGGACGGGAACACAAAATCCCGGTCCCCATCGCTGCCGCGCGAAACTTGCAGGTAAACCAAACCTTCTTCGATACCGTTCAGTTCCACCAGCTTACGATGAATTCCCAGCAGTTCGTTCTTGCTGCAGGGCTCGGCCATCTGCAGTTCGTCCAGTGACCGTTTCAGGCGCACCGCGTGACCTTCGAAGTCGATCAGCTTGCCGTCCAGAACGCTGGTCACTTCGTAAACCGCATCTGCCATCAGAAACCCACGATCGAAGATCGATACCTTGGCCTCAGCCTCAGGCAAGTAGTCGCCATTCACGTAAACAGTGCGGGTCATATGTTGTCTCCTCAGCCCCAGAGGCCCACTTTCGGCGGATGCACCCCGGCGTCATCAAAAGTAAGCGGTGTGTCGCGGTCTTCGGCCAACAGAAGCGGGCCGTCAAGGTCTGTAACCATTGCACCCTGCGCCAACAGTGTCGCAGGGGCCATCGCCAGAGAGCTGCCGACCATACAACCCACCATGATTTTGTAGCCTTCGGCCAAAGCCGCCTCACGCAGCGCTAGTGACTCGGTCAAACCCCCGGCTTTGTCGAGCTTGATGTTGACCACATCATACTTGCCCTTCAGGCCGGGCAGGCTGGCACGATCATGGCAGGATTCGTCTGCACAAACGGGCACAGGTCGGTCCATCCCGATCAGCGCGTCATCTTCGCCTGCGGGCAAAGGCTGCTCAACAAGCGCGACGCCCAGCCGCACCAGATGCGGCGCGAGGTCGGCGTAGACCTCGGCGGACCAGCCTTCATTGGCATCAATGATGATGGTCGAGTTCGGCGCGCCAGCCCGTACGGCCTCAAGCCGGGGCATATCATCGGGCGTGCCCAGCTTGATCTTCAGCAAAGGACGATGCGCGTTCTCAGCCGCCTGAGCTTGCATCGCTTCGGGCGTTGCCAGCGACAGCGTATAGGCCGTGATCTCAGGACCCGGAACCGGCAGACCAGCCAATTCCCAAGCCCGCTTGTCTGCGCGTTTGCACTCCAGATCCCACAGCGCGCAATCTACAGCATTCCGCGCGGCCCCTGCTGGAAGCAAATCCATCAACGTCTCACGAGTGAACTCAGCAGGCAGGCCCGCGATCTCGGCTTCAACCGAGTCCAGCGTCTCATCGTAGCGCGCGTAGGGCACACATTCGCCCCAGCCCTGATGAGTTCCGTTCGAAATTCGAACCGTCAGCACCTTCGCCTCGGTCCGCGACCCGCGCGAGATGGTGAACACCTGCGCCAGTCGGAACACATCACGAGAGACCTCTACCTGCACGCGCAAGCTCCTTCATCGTTTTGAAAAACGCCCGCCAGAGACGTGAGTGGCCACTGGCGGGATGTTCAGATCACAAAGCGGCCAGCGCGTCCACCAGCTTGCCCGCACCAAAGCGATAGGGGTCAGTGGTCGGAAGCCCCAACTCAGCCTCAACCTTTGCGATATACGCCTTAGCTTCATCCTCGCTCAGATGCTGTGTGTTGATCGACACACCCGCCACCTGACAATCGGGGTTTGCCACCTGCGCCAAGGGCAATGCTGTGTCGCGCAGCTGCTGCAATGTCGGCAGAGAATACTCGGGCAGACCACGCATATGTGTCCGGGTGGGTTCATGGCACAAGATCAAAGCATCCGGCTGCCCGCCATGGATCAGCGCCATGGTTACACCGGAATAGGAGACATGAAACAAAGATCCTTGCCCCTCGATATGATCCCAGTGATCAGGGTCGTTCTCAGGGGTCAGATATTCCACCGATCCCGCCATGAAATCCGCAACAACCGCGTCCAAAGGCACGCCCTGACCGGTGATCAAAATCCCGGTTTGGCCAGTGGCCCGGAATGTGGATTTCATGCCGCGCTCGCGCATCTCGGCATCCATTGACATCGCCGTGTACATCTTGCCCGCAGAACAATCGGTTCCTACAGCAAGGCAGCGCTTGCCGGTACGCTTTTTCCCGTTAGCAATCGGATAACCCACAGTCGGAACCCGAACGTCGTGCAAGGTGCAACCATGGGTCTGAGCGGCTGCGATCAGATCGCCCTCATCCCGCAGCAGGTTGTGCAGGCCCGACGCCAGATCATAGCCCATTTCCAGCGCTGCGATCAGAACCTCTTTCCAGGTTTCGCTGATAATGCCACCGCGGTTTGCAACCCCGATCACAAGGGTTTTGGCACCAGCAGCCTTACCTTCGGCCAGCGTCATTTCCGTCAACCCAAGGTCAGCTTTACACCCCTCCAGCCGGATTTGGCCTACCGCGTTTTCCGGGCGCCAGTCACGGATACCAATCGCAACCTTTGCGGCCAACAGGTCGGGCGCATCGCCCAAAAACAATAGATACGGTGTCTCGATCATTGCGGTGCACTCCTTTGATTCCGGCCTAAGCTAGAGAAGCCCGCGAACGAGCGTTTCGCGTATTCACCAACCCGGCCACGTAATCGCGCGTTTTTTTTGCGCAGGATGCATTTCACATGCAATAATCTTCGAATTTTTTAAAGTGACTAAACTTTAATCACCTGTTTCGGATGCTACAATCGCAGTTTCTGCACATGCAATGCCGCAGGCGCAAAATCACGGTTGCGCCAGCCCGCGTAATTTAATACCCCAATTCACAGAAAAATCGTAATTTCCTTACTCGCACGAGGTCCCGATGAGTTTTCGCATCCAACCCGCCGCACCGGCCCGGCCAAATCGCTGCCAATTGTTTGGCCCCGGCTCGAACACCAAACTGTTTCCCAAAATGGCCGCGTCTGCTGCGGATGTGATCAATCTGGACCTCGAAGATTCCGTAGCACCCTCTGACAAAGACGTCGCGCGGGCCAATGTGATCGAGGCGCTGAACACCATCGATTGGGGCGGCAAATACATGTCTGTTCGGATCAACGGATTGGATACGCCCTATTGGTACCGAGACGTGGTGGATGTGCTGGAACAGGCGGGGGACCGTCTGGATCAGATCATGATCCCCAAGGTCGGCTGCGCCTCAGATGTTTATGCAGTCGACGCACTGGTTACAGCCATCGAGCGCGCCAAGGGCCGGACCAAACCGATCTCATTCGAAGTCATCATCGAATCCGCCGCTGGCATAGCCCATGTCGAAGAGATCGCAGCGTCATCTCCACGCATGCAGGCCATGAGCCTGGGGGCCGCAGATTTTGCAGCCTCGATGGGAATGCAGACCACCGGGATCGGCGGCACGCAAGAGAACTACTATATGCTGCGCGAAGGCGAGAAGCACTGGTCTGACCCTTGGCACTGGGCGCAAGCCGCTATCGTCGCTGCCTGCCGCACACATGGCGTTCTGCCAGTCGACGGGCCATTCGGCGATTTCAGCGATGACGACGGTTACATCGCTCAGGCCAAGCGTTCCGCCACGCTGGGGATGGTCGGCAAATGGGCGATCCACCCCAAGCAGATCGCGCTGGCCAATGAGGTGTTCACGCCCTCAGACGAAGCCGTTTCGGAAGCGCGTGAGATTCTGGCCGCGATGGAGCAGGCCAAAGCCAATGGAGAAGGCGCCACCGTTTACAAAGGCCGTCTTGTCGACATCGCATCGATCAAGCAGGCCGAAGTCATCGTCGCTCAGGCAGAACTGATCGCCGCAAACGGCTAAGCAAATACAAAAAAAGGCGCCCATTGCGGCGCCTTTTCCCAACAGATCATTAGACTATCGGCCAAATACATCATCCGGCGTCCAGGTGAACCTTTCACCCTGCTTGCCCCATTTCATCATCAGGCAGGATGACCCGTATTTCTGGAAGTACTTTATCTTCAACGGGTACCAACCCGCTTGCGGAACTTCGACCTCGGTCCGTTGATTGGCTTCGCATGGCTGGCGGTCGTTCACATACCCAATCTGCTGCCCACCGATCCACGCATCAAGCCCATCGTTCGACCATGTTTCCAGTTCATAGACGCCAGCTGAATCAAAACGGATGTATCCGGTAATGTCGGCAGCAACGTTGTAGGCTTTATCAAACGTCAGAACCGGGTCGCCATCTTCAGTATCGCGATAGTCCAACCCCTTTAAAGGCGGCCCTGCTTTGGCCTTCTTCAAAAGGTGGTCCACTTTGGACAGGTTCTGAATTTTTCGTGGGGGGTTCCCCTCCCAGGCGTATTTCACATCCAGCCCCGCCTTGGGGCTGGGCTGCGGATCAGCGGGTTGCAATTTCAAAGGGGCTGCGACAGCAACTCCAGCGAGAAGCGCGATGGCTGACGCCATTACCCCTATTGGAATGTAGTTCATATTTATCTCCCTGTGCGCGCCTTGCTTCGGGCTGGACCCATCGGCGTCGTCATTGAGACAACACTATGACGAGATTTTTTACCTCGCAAGAGAGTGATAGATCACAATATCAAGCTCAGGCGCGCTGGTCCTTGGGGGATCCCATCACCACATAAGAGGTGATCGACGTCACGTGCGGCAGCGTGCCCAGAACTTCGGTATGGAAGGTTTTGTAGGATGGCAGGTCCGCGCATTCTACGCGCAGCAGATACTCGATCGTTCCGGTGATGTTGTGACACTCGACAACCTCGGGCGCACGCTGCAGCGCACGCTCGAACCCTTCCTGGGCCGCTTTGGTATGTTCACCCAAACCGACGCCGATATAGGCGACAAAACCTTTGCCCAGCGCAACCGGGTTCAAGACAGCGCGATAGCCCGAGATCACCCCGGCCTTCTCAAGCTCCTGCACCCGTCGTAAACAGGCCGAAGGGGACAGACCAACGCGATCCGCCAGTTCCAGATTGCTGATACGCCCATCTGCGGTCAGCTCTCGCAATATATCACGGTTTATTTGATCAATCTTCGCCACTAATTGTCAATTTAGGGCAATACTGCACAAGAACGCAATTTCATTTGTACAAGTTGCCGCAATTATTCGTCCCATGACCTACGATATCCTGCTCGCCCTGATTGCCTTTGCTTTCGTTTCCTCAATCACACCGGGGCCGAACAACCTAATGCTGATGGCTTCGGGTGCGAATTTCGGATTTCGCCGGACAATCCCGCATATGCTTGGGATTGGTCTGGGCTTTACCTTTATGGTTCTGCTGGTGGGCGCTGGACTGGTGCAAATATTCAATCAGTATCCCATCAGTTACACGGTGCTGAAATTCGCCTCGGTCGTATATCTTTTGTACCTGGCCTGGAAGATCGCGCATGCAGCCCCAACTGAGAACCGCGCCGAGGTCGGTACGCCGATGACCTTTATTCAAGCGGCCGCGTTCCAATGGGTCAACCCCAAGGCCTGGGCAATGGCCCTGACCGCCACAACCGCCTATGCGCCGGGCCAGACACTGAATGTCATCCTCATCGTCGCGCTTGTTTTTGGGGCGGTCAACTTGCCCTCGGTCAGCACCTGGACAGTGCTAGGGCAACAAATGGCGCGGTTCCTGACGAATCCGCACCGGTTGGTGGTGTTTAACTGGACGATGGCGGCGCTGTTGATCGCGTCGCTCTATCCAGTTCTTTGGCCCAACTGATCACTTCAACGGCAGGCAGATTTCCGTCAGCAGATCCTCGGGCGCAGTCTCGCGTGGATCGTTGAGGTAGACCTCATAACATGGTTGATCCGCCGGTTCCTCACCAGAGGTCGGAAGCCAGTTTCCGAACAGGCTGTCATAGGCCGCATGAATGCCGGAATACGGGCCTTTGAACGTCAGTACCGCCGTTTTTCCACCCGGTATGTTCATACCTTCCATGCCCTCGGGCGTCTCATCACCCCGGTATTCAGCTCCGGCATAGCTGCGCAGCTGATCCGCGGGCACCGCTTCAGGGTTATCCAGGTAAATTCCGATCACCGGGCCCATCTGGGGCCACAATTGTCGGGATTCACACAGGGCGCCGAAGGCTTCGAAACTTCTACCGATCTCGGAGTAAGCACCTTTGTGGGGCAGGGCAATAATGCGGCGGGTGGGTTCTGTTCGCGTCGTCACAGGATACATGGGATATTCTCCAGTTTTGAAATGTGGATGCGACGGAAGAAACTGGCCCGTCTTTCGAAAGGCGGCAGGGCTGCTGCCATAGGCCTGAGAAAATGCCCGCGTAAAGGACTTGAGATTGGGATACCCAATCTCGGCTGCTATCTGCGGCACCGGCCTGTCGGATTGTAACAGCCAAGTCGCAGCGCGATGCAAACGCAACCGTCGCACCGCTTGCGCGCAGGTCTCGCCCGTCAGGGCCCGAAACACGCGGTGCCAGTGGAACCGCGACATCGCGGCGACATCGGCCAACGCATCCAGTGACAGGTCCCCGGCGGGGTTGTCATGAATATATGTCAGAACGCGCAGCACTCGGTCTTCGTAGCGGGTCACCATTGGTGTCTTCCCTTTCTTCCTCGCCCGACTGAATTTGCATATTCTTGAACCACAAATCTTGCTGAGTTGCATCCGGGGCAACCACACGGCATATAGCTAGGAAATTTCACGCAGGTGAGGCGGCATGACCCAGTATCTGGATTTCGAAAAACCCTTGGCCGAGATCGAAGGCAAAGCGGAAGAGTTGCGCGCGCTGGCCCGCGCCAATGAAGAGATGGATGTAGCCGAAGAAGCCGCGGCACTGGATGCCAAGGCCGCCAAGCTGCTGGATGAGCTCTATGCGGATCTGACCCCCTGGCGGAAATGTCAGGTGGCGCGTCACCCAGAACGCCCCCATTGCAAAGACTATGTCGATGCCTTGTTCACGGAATTCACACCGTTAGCCGGGGATCGGAACTTTGCCGACGATCTGGCCGTGATTGGCGGGTTGGCCCGGTTCAATGATCAGCCAGTGATGGTGATCGGCCACGAAAAGGGCTCGGATACCAAATCGCGGATTGAGCGGAATTTTGGCATGGCCCGCCCCGAGGGGTATCGCAAAGCCGTGCGACTGATGGAAATGGCCGGTCGCTTTGGCCTGCCCGTTATCACTCTGATCGACACGGCGGGCGCCTATCCCGGCAAAGGGGCAGAAGAACGCGGCCAGTCCGAGGCGATTGCCCGGTCGACCGAGATGTGCCTTAAAATCGGCGTGCCTCTGGTCTCGGTCATCATCGGGGAAGGTGGGTCCGGCGGGGCCGTAGCCTTTGCCACCGCGAACCGCGTCGCAATGTTGGAACATTCGGTCTATTCGGTCATCTCGCCCGAGGGCTGCGCCTCGATCCTGTGGAAAGATGCCGAGAAGATGCGTGAGGCCGCCGAAGCGCTGCGCCTAACCGCACAAGACCTCTACAAGTTGGGTGTCTGCGATCGCATCATCACCGAACCCAAGGGCGGTGCCCATCGCGGTCGCCCCGAGACGGTCGAGTCGGTGCGCGCGGCAATCACTGCCATGCTGAAAGAGCTGGACGGCAAAGACGCGGCGGCCCTGATTAAAGACCGCCGTCAGAAGTTCCTGGATATTGGCTCAAAGGGGCTGGCGGCCTAACCCGTCAGCCGCGCAAACGGCGCAGCAACTCAACCGAAGGCTTGCCGGTTACGGCCAAGCCATTCGCGCGCTGATAGCCGCTGATTGCGGCCTCGGTATTCTTGCCGATCACCCCATCTGCGCCTTGCGTGTCGTACCCGGCTACTGTCAGGCGGCGTTGCAGGTCCTTCCTGTCCTCAAGAGTTAGACCCGTTGCATCCGGCCCGAACGAGGTTTGGAACGGCGCGCCCCCGGCGATCCGGTCAGACAAGTGCCCGACGCCAATCGCGTAGCTGTCCGAGTTGTTGTACCGCTTGATCACATTGAAATTGCGGAACACGGCGATTTGGGGTCCCGGAACCTGCGGCTGTAAAACCGCGACGGGCGTGCCCGATACGGTGCCGACCTCTCCGCCCCAAGGCTGACCACGCACCCAACCCGCTCGCGACAGATAGGCGGCAGTTGAGGCCAGCGAATCCGTCGGGTCCTCGGACCAGATATCGCGCCGTCCGTCACCGGTGAAATCAACCGCATAGGCCAGATAAGAGGTCGGGATGAACTGTGTATGACCCATCGCTCCGGCCCAGCTGCCGGTCATGTTTGAGGGCGAGGTATCACCCTCCTGAATAATCCGCAGCGCTGCCACCAGCTGTTTTTCAAAGAACGCACCACGCCGCCCGTCATAGGCCAGCGTTGACGTCGCCGAGATTACCGGCACATCCCCGCGCCGCGCGCCATAACGGCTTTCCAGTCCCCAAACGGCCACAACCACCTCTTTGTCGACGCCATATTGTGCTTCGATTTGAGAAAGCGTGCCGTTGTAACGCTGCAGCATCTGCTGGCCGGTGCTGATCCGTTCATCCGAGGCGGCGATGGCCAGATAATCCTCGAGTGAGCGTTTGAATTCGACCTGATTGCGATCACGCTCAATCACTCCGGGCAGATAACCTGCCCCCTGAAAGGCGCGGTTCAGGGTGGATTGCGAGATGCCCTGAGAAGACGCTCGGGTTTTGAAGCCAGCAACCCAGGCGTCATATCCTGAATTCGGGACAGATTGCATGCGTGATGCGGGCGCCCGTGCCGGAGCACCCCCGCTGCTGCACCCCGCCAAGACTGCCGCGCCAAGGCCGATAGAAAAGGTCCGTCGATTGATCATGTCTGACATCTGCTCTTGTTTGTGATTTGCCTCAGCCTAGCGCAGAGCGCGGGCGCAAACCAGAACCACAGACATGGTCAGGTGCGAATTCGAGAGGTCGGCGGTTCGTCGCTTAACTGACCAGCAATCGTAAGCCCTGTGTCACGTCCGAACGCACGGCAAGACGCAGGCCGGGCTCATCCCCGGCTTTGAGCGCGGCTATGATCAGCTTGTGATAGTGCGGCGGCTCGGTACGGCGCAGCCTGCCATAAAGTGCACGCATCGTAGGGCCAAGCTGCAGCCACACGGTTTCAGCCATGGCCAACATCGCGGGGGCTTGGGCCCTTAGGTATAGCGTGCGGTGAAACTCCAGATTGGACCGGATGTATCCCACCGCATCTCGCTTCGTTACCATTTCGGCGACGGTCATATTGATGCTCTGCAAACGGTCGATCAGTGCGATATGCGCACGCGGCAGAGCACGGCTGGCCAGTTCGACCTCTAGGAGCGCCCGCAGTGCCGCCAATTCTTCGATCCGGTCATTCGTCAGCTCCGGTGTCGACACCCGGCCAGACGAGGACAGGATCAAAGCACCCTCGGCAGCCAAACGCCGCACCGCTTCGCGCGCGGGGGTCATTGAGACGTCGAACTCTTTGCCAATCCCCCGCAGGGTCAGTGCCTCACCCGGTGAAATCTCTCCGTGCAAGATTCGGGAGCGCAGGGCACGGTACACCCGATCATGCGTTGCGATTTGAGAATCTGAGGGACGTGTTGCTAACATGGCTTCATGTGATCACAAAAAACGGCAGCGTCAACTCGCGTCGGCATCAAAACGGTATCGATGTAGGGTTGCGCCATGCTCGCGCAGCCAGCGGCGTGGGGTGTCATAGGGTCCAAAAATGCGGTCGACCTGCGCCCAGAACGCCGGCGAATGGTTCATCTCAACCAGATGCGCGACCTCATGCGCTGCGACATAGTGCAGAACCTCAGGCGGCGTCAGGATTAGCCGCCACGAGAACATCAAGCCCCCATCGGAACTGCAGGACCCCCAGCGCGAGCGTGTATCCCGCAGAGTCAGGCTGTTGTAGGAGCGTCCCAGCATCGCGGCATAATCATCGCAAGCCTCGGTCAGCCGATCCCGCGCCAGTTCCTTCAAGAACCGGGCCAAACGACGCCCTTCTGAGCCGGCTGGAACAGCAACTTCGTTTTCGCTCAACAAAACCCGTCGGCCGGTTGCGCTTGCGATTCGACGCTCGCGCCCTTCAACTGGGATGACGCCGCCAACGAGCACCTGTTCGGGATCGGGCTGACCTTCCAGATGCTGCCGGATCCAGGCCTCTTTGCTGCGCGCGAAACTCAGAGCCTCAGCCTCGGGCACGCCATGCGGATAGGTCAGCGTAACCCGCCCATCCAACTGGGAAATCCGCAGGCTGATCCGCCGCGCCCGCGTTGATCTGCGCAGCGTCAGCGGCACCGGCGGCGTTCCCGGCAAAGCGTGTTCTCCCATATCCCGTCCTCTTCCGCGCAAAGGCTTTGACAGTGCCCGCCGCCTGTGGCAGGTGAACTGAATCTTTAAGACGACTCACCTGATATCAAGGGGATTTGACATGCCCAAGGAAGAATGGGGCGTAAAGCGCGTTTGCCCGACCACCGGTAAGCGGTTTTATGACCTGAACAAAGACCCGATCGTCAGCCCCTACACGGGCGAGGTCGTGGAGCTTGAAACCGGCAAAAGCCGGATGATCGCCGCCGATGCCGAGGATGCGGCAACGGCCAAAGCGCGCGAGAACGCCTCCGAAGACGATCTGGTTCTGGACGATGACGAAGATGTCGATGTGGATCTTGACGACGATCTGCTGGATGATGACGATGACAACAACGATGATGTGTCGTTGGATGACATCAAGGATATGTCTTCCGAAGACGAAAACTGAACTGTACCCCGAGGCGGCTTGAGGCGGCCTCGGGACATCTCTTGGATCCAGACGGAAAGTTTGGCGCGCCTCCAATTTTGGACTTGCACTCGCCGCCCCCGTCTCATAAACGTCCGTCCACTGCTGCGGCAGTACCTAGATGGGGCCTTAGCTCAGTTGGGAGAGCGCTTGCATGGCATGCAAGAGGTCAGGGGTTCGACTCCCCTAGGCTCCACCAAAACCTAACAATGTGATACGCGCACCAAAGATTTTCCTTTTTGGCAGCAGGATTTTCCTTTGCTGGAAAATTCTCCATACTTTTTTGTTAATTAGCGAGTTTTTTCAAATTTTGAGGTAACGCGACCTATGGGGCTCAGCATGCAGCCGTCACCACGCCTTGTCCATTTGGTGGCTGTTACTTGCCTTAAGCGCATCGTCGCCGTTTTGAACGCAAATATTTTAGTCGACGTTGCGCCCATCCTTGTGCTTTCCCAACGACTAGGGTCAGGACCCATTGATTTCCGCTTTTCGGCATGATTCATCGTTCGAAAAACGAGTGGTGACATGTCTGACCTTTTCTGGCTGAGCG
>NZ_JBQFYL010000026.1:0-29510 GCF_056541465.1 Ruegeria sp. AH12
CCCCGCCGAGACATCGCCGGTACAGGTCACCGTCAAGCCGTCAATCGTACACGGACCACCCGCAGGCGGCACGACCGTTTGACCGAAAGATACATGAGGCACAGCAGTTACCATCCCAAGTCCAATGGTTCCTGCCAGTCGAAGCCTAGACGAAACCACGTAGGAAAGAACCCAGTTCAGAAATGGATCTTTCGACTTCACAACCTTTGCCTCAACTGCTCGGCACTCTGGAAAAAAACGCATGCAAGAAACTTCCTTCTTCACCCTGAATACTGCGCTGCTGCTTGGTGCTTTCTGAAACACTTGCGCATCATTTGCGTTCCAGACTGAACGCGCGCGTCTGGCTGTATTATTCGTGCATCTTTGTGTCCGTTATTTTTCTGTTTTGTAGAAAATTGTATCTTCTTGTGATGGTCTAACTAGCTGATAACAATGCAATAATACTAGATTTACGATCTGCAATACCCGTCGTCATTACTCAACAGACACACAACAGAAACAAAACTACCAACGCTGACATCATCGAGATAAATTCAGATGGCAGATGTTGTACTGCCCATCGCCCACGCATGATTGCTATGACCATGTTTAACAAGGCGACAATTCACATCACTGACTGCTTGTCGCTAGAGCTCCTGAATACAACGCACTTTGATGCACTGTTTGAAGTGTCCAAGGACAAACGAAGTATTGAAGACTTTCAAAAGGCAACTGGCAACCGTGAGTACTTCATGGGGTGGATTCATGAAGCCATGTCCGAAAATGAACGTGCATGGGTTATTAAATATGAAGGCAGAGTTTGCGGATTAGTCAGCTTCGAGAATATAACTGGACCAGTATGCGAAATCGGGTTTTTCTTGGACCATCACCTACAAGGGATGAACATAGGAACCTCGGCCATATCGGCTGCAATAAGTCAAATGTGCCAATTAAATCCAAAAATCCGTAAGATAGTTGCATTTGCAACAGACGGAAACATTGCCAGCAGAAGGGTCTTAGAAAAATGCGGCTTTCGGGTCGTGCAGATTCTCAAGAAAAACTGGAGTTGGGGAGGTAATATTCACGACTCCATAGAGCTTCAATGGTTAACCAAGACTAGCTCCAGTTCATCTGTTTGGGCGCAATCACCGTTGCAGGATACCGGTGGCGTTTGAATTTAATACTGCTTGTAACCTCTCCGCTTGCTGCGAACTAACCGGGTCTGGAGAAGGTCTCTATGACGATATTCAGGCTTCTTGCGAGTGCTTTGATCTCGTCTTCGGTCAAGGACGCATCTAGGTTTGCATTTACCTTGTCAAACGCTGCTTCCATTGCAAGTAGTGCGTTCCTACCTTCTGCTGTAATCCCTAGCGCCCAAGCACGTTTGTCGCTGTCCGACCTAACCTTATAGATGAAATTTGCCTTCAGCAAACGCGCGGCCATGGTCGTAATCGCGCTTTCCCGCTGCGATAGTGCTTCGGCAATTCTTTTTTGAGTAACTGGACCGTCTTTGGCAATCACATACAGCGCTGCTGCTTGGGCAGTAGTCAACTGACCCGTTTCAATCAAGGTGGCGTCAGCTTGTGCTTTTATCGATGCAGCCGCGTGTTGCAGCAAAAAATATATTCGGGCTTTTGATGCCGACAAAAGTTCACCTCAGACGCTTGACTAGACCCTTCTCAGCACATTACTACACTAGTGTAGCATTTCTCAGAAAGGGAACTCGCTCATGGGAGCAATAGACGTTTGGCTACAAATGACAACCGAAAGAATGGCAGCTTCTCCATGGCTGGCCACACTATTGAGATGGACAGGTCAAACTCAAAAACCGGTTGTCCCAACGGTCAATATGGCATTGCAGGCAATGGATGCTGCAGACGTTGATATTAGTCTTCTATCAGCATGGCACGGACCGCAGGGATCACTAATCTCGAACGAGGAGGTGAGCGCTGCCATTGACGCGGCTCCTGATAGATTTAGAGGGTTAGCGACCGTTGATTTGTCAGATCCGATGGGCGCAGTACGCGACATTCGACGCTGGGTCGACGGCGACAGATTTGTCGGCGTTCGTATCGTTCCATGGCTTTGGGATTTGCCCCCGAACGATCGCAAATACTATCCGATTTATGCGGCGTGTATTGATGCAGGCGTTCCACTTTGCACTCAAATCGGACACACCGGACCATTGCAGCGATCCGAAACGGGAAGGCCAATTCCATACTTGGAGGATGTGTTCCTGGACTTTCCGGAGTTGGTTGTCGTCGGTGGTCACGTTGGCTTCCCATGGATTGATGAACTTGTCTCGCTCACCATCAAGTTCCCGAATTTTTACGTAGACACCTCTGCATATGCAGTTCACCGCCTGCCAACGAATTTTGTCGAATACATGAAAGGTATCGGCACCAGTCGGGTTATGTTTGGCACAAATTGGCCAATGATTTCACCGGAACATTGCCTCAGAAAAATGGATGATCTTGGACTAACGTCAGATCAATCCAATGCGTTCCTTTCTGGGAACGCTCGCCGTGTGTTCAATCTTTAGTGGGCCGGTCATGCGTGTCATAAACCCTAAAGCAAGAGCAAGGAAATGGACCTATACCAGAGCATCGCCACACCTAGGCCGATGCGATTAATAGAGATAATCTCACTGAGAATGCGCCTGCAATCAATATGCGGCCTGCCGTAGAGCTTGGGAACGTAAGGCTGAAAACGCTCATTTTGCTCGTCACTTAACCTTCAAAATCAAGAAACGCTAATCGCGAGATTTGAGCATTGTGAGTCACGACACCTAACGGAAGTCGACAAAGCATGAGTCTAACAACGCACACAGCACAATCCGGAAAAGATCTGGAAGCTAGTAGTTCTGAAACACTTCGGTTGGCCTTTAACGCACTTGATGTCGCAACACTGGTGTTTGACAGGAATGAGCGATGCATTCTCGCAAACAGTCAAGCGCATAAGCTTATACCCAATGTTGATCCAGACGAGATAGCCGGTAAGGCTATGCGTGTCCTTGCTAACGAGCTTTTGTCAGGCGGTCGTCTTTCACTACCGGCAGATGCAAAGCTTTCTGAATTGGCCGAAAACTACGAAAAAGCAGTCAAAGACCTTGTTCGAGACGCCGACGTCGAACTTATTGACGGAAAGATCCTCAAGGCGACTTCGACTCAAACAGAAGAAGGCGGTTACATCGTTACGCTTCGCGAAACATCCGATGGGTATCTGAGCGAGCGGCGATCTCTTGAGTTGTTAGCAACAGCATTTGCTTCTGTGGATATGGGAATAGTTCTCTGGGACGCGACCTTGCGCGTTCAGATCTGTAACGATGCATGGCGTGACCTGTGTTGGAACGCAGAGGATGGTGAATCTATTGTTGAGGGAATGTCGCAAATGGTTGAAGCAGGCCTTCTTGAACTTCGCGACGGCGAGACCGTCGCTGAGGCTGCTACGACTTTGGTACTCTCAATGCATAGCGAACCGCGACACTATCGATTTACTAAACCGGACGGTCGGGCTGTTCAGATAACGAGCTTCAAAACAAGGTTTGGTGGTGTGTTGGCGACGGCCACAGATATCACTGAGCGGCAACGCGCCGAAGCGAAAGAAAAAGAGGCTGATGAACTTGTGCGGAAGATTGTTGAGGCGTGTCCAACGACGTTCCTTGTCACACGACTATCAGATGGTCACGTCTTGTATTGTGCCCCTGCTTCTCGCCAATGCTTCGGACCCATTACCAATGCCTCGTCCTTCTTCTTGAGCCCTAAAGATCGTATCAAGTATCTCGAGGCTTTGCTTCCAACGGGCATGCTGAATGACCATCCATTTCGGTTTATTCGTGGCGATGGGACAATAATGGATGGTCTTACCTCAGCGCGTATTACGGAACTACGGGGCGAGCAAATCATAGTCTCATCGACCAGAGACATCACCGAACAACTTGCATTGCAAAAACAACTAGACCAACAGAGGGAGAGCCTGCATCAGGCAGAAAAGTTATCGGTATTGGGCGAGCTTCTGGCGGGTATCTCGCACGAGCTGAGCACTCCACTCTCGACTATTGCCGGTTACTCACTGATGCTTCAGGAATGCACTGATGATCTAACGCTCGTTTCGCGGATTGAGAGAATTTCTTCAGAAGCCGACAGATGCATACGCATTGTCGAAACTTTCTTAGCGATGGCGCGCGAGCGACCCCCTGTTCTAAAACCCACTGATCTCAATGAACTACTTAGGCTTGCAGTTGATCTGGTTGGATCAACCTTTTTGCAAATTGATGCACAAATCACGTTAGAGCAGAATCCCAAATTCCCTCAGATACTCGCCGATCGAGATCAGCTAATGCAGGTTTTCTTAAACCTCATCATAAATGCTCGACAGGCTTTGGAAACGTCACAAAGACATCGAAAACTCGAGATTCGGAGTTTTTTCAAACGAAAGAGCAAAAAGGTTTTTATCAAATTCAAAGACAATGGGTCCGGGATGGAACAACAAACTTTAGATAGAATTTTCGAGCCATTCTATACAACAAAGGAAGTTGGAAGAGGCACTGGACTCGGATTGGCGTTTGCGCATCGAATTGTAACAGGGCATGGCGGGACGTTAGCAGTGTTTTCAACGCAGAATGTGGGGTCCACATTTTGGATCAGTCTACCTTGCCAGTTTGTGCATTAAGGCCGTCTTATGTCCGAGCTTGAACTCCTCATCTGCGACGACGATGACAACTTCCGCGAAATGCTGGCAGTGTATTTTGGCGAGCGCGGCTATCAGGTCGAAGGTGTGCCCGACGCAGACGGCTTGAGAACAGCGCTTCTAAGCATCTCTCCATCCTTAATTATCTTGGACGTGCGGATGCCCCGCGAAAACGGAATAACTGCCTTAACCAAGCTACGGGCCAATAGCAACGTACCGGTAATTATGCTTACAGCGGTGACCGAAACCGTGGATCGAATTGTTGGCTTCGAGCTTGGTGCAGACGACTACATTGCCAAACCCGTTGATCTGCGCGAGCTGGAAGCGCGCATCAAAAGCGTCTTACGTAGGACCGAAGATACCGAGTTCCCTTGCTACATCTCGCCAACGAGTTCGGATAACACGCAATTCACTGTAGGGGATTGCATACTTGATGTCTCCTCCGCGCGACTGTGCCGCGCCGATGGTTCAGAAATCAAAATCACCGCGATGGAATTGGAACTATTAAAGGTAATGGTCGTGAATCGAGGCCGCGTACTAAATCGAGATCAACTACTTGACTCGGCTCACAGTCGTGGCTGGGAGCCCTTCGACCGGTCAATCGATTTGCGCGTTTCGCGTTTGCGTAGCAAGATCGAAAAAAACCCTAAGAAACCACAAATCATTCAAACCGTCCGAGGCCTGGGTTACCGGCTTGTCTGAGGATGTTGAAGAAAACCTAAGCCATAAAAAATCCTAAACTGACAAAAGACATTGGACTTGCGACTTGTTTGCGAAGTTCATACGAAGCGAGCTTGGTCCACATGATGGCCCACGGAGAAGGCTTCTGAACATCGTGTGATGTAGTTTCATCAGCTTGAGACGTTGTTGTGGCGTGCTGTTGGAATAGAATCTTTATCCGATTTCACAACTCTCAAAAACTTATAGTTTTGGGCACGAAACAACCAACTCAATTCGCGCTTGCTTTGATCATTTGCTACAGCTTCGCCTTGTTACAACTGATACACAGCCAGACATCCTTCAGACAAAGACAGAGACTAATTCATAGTCTCAGCTTCGACTACTTCGATTTGAGACGCTAGGCATCTCTCATCATCTGAAGCTTCTTACGTAGTTGAAAAGTAAAGTAAAAGTAATGTCTGATAGAAATTACCGAATGGCAATAGTAAGTGGTCTTTTCGTGCTGGCTGGCTGTTCCACCCCGCCTCCGACTCCGATCGTTGCCGAGCCAATTCTCAACAAATACGATGTAGCGGGTGAATGTGCTGGGCAAGAGGAAGCCGCAAGTGCGCGGCCATGTTTACCGCCGCCGCCACCTCCTCCTGGTGACTGCACAGACCCATCTGGTCAACAACCTTGCCTACCTCCTCCACCTCCTCCTCCACCTCCCAATGACTGCATCGATGCATCTGGACAACCATGTCCTCAAACGCAGAGGGGTGAAGATTTCGGCGGGGAGCGGTCGACATCTGGAGGCGGAAACCAAACCCCAGGAGGTGGAAGTCGCACACCGGGCGGTGGGGGCCGAACACCAGGAGGCACAGATCCAAGCGGTGTGAGCCAATAACTATCTAGCCCAACTCCGATGCATGCAGCTTTTCAGCGCGTTTGCATCGGACGATTGGGTGAGCGCCGCCTATGGCCACCACACGCCACTTCAATTGAACCTTGTCACATCTAAAGTCATGAAACACCAATTCTCAGTCATCTCCGGAACTGACAAGTTTCTAAATACGCTGCACTGCACAGCGAGTAGTCCTTCCGTTGTCATGCGGTGGTTCTCATACATCACTCGTTCGCGAATGAGCGATCACGTGTCAATCGTTCACCAAACCCGAAAACAAAGCCTCCACTTGGACACTAGTCACCCACCCAGCCACTCACTCACATGACCCCCTCCTGGGTGGGATCCGTGTCGGTGTCATTCTACTCCACAATCTCGAATGGCACCGACACTCCTGCAGGTTCTGTTTCATGGTTTTTAGCAGGTCAGCTTATCCCAAAGCTCCTGATCGGTCACATGAAGGAAGTTTGGTCTGACGATGGCTTTGTGGCAACTAGTCTCTCAAACTTGAGCAGATTCGAACCGAAATTCGCAACCAATTGGTTCCTGGTCTACCGGATCAAGAGCTCTTGCAGCAGATAGCCAGAAGACTCAATTTGGGATGGCTTCAAACCTCGGAGGGGAAACATGCCTTCAGCTACCAGCCTGCTTGGCGCAGCAGGCGAACACTACATCATGTGCCAGCTTCTTCGGAGAGGTCTTATTGCAGCTCTAGCCCCGGTCGGTGTTCCAAACACTGATATCGTTGTTACCGATTCAATTGGCAAAAAGCTCTGCGCAATTCAGGTAAAGACTCGCGTCGAAAAAGGGAGCGACGGGGGCTGGCACATGAGCAAGAAGCATGAAACGATTGTTTCACCGAACTTGCTGTACGCGTTCTTGGACTTTGGTAAATCACTCATTACCCCGCCGATCTGCTTTGTTGTGCCAAGCGACCAAGTCGCAGCAGCCGTGAAAGACTCACATACACTGTGGCTAGCTACACCCGGAATGCGAGGGCAGCAGCGCAAAGATTCAAATATGCGCAGGTTCTTACCTAACTACGATAAAGTTGGCCTGAATATTGGAAGGGGAAATGGCTGGCTTGAGCCATATCGCGAAGCCTGGAATCTCGTTGAAGCTGCTGCCTAGCGCATTGTTGTTTCCTGTTTTGAGGGAGGAGTGCGAGACCAACTGACGGCGAAACACCGATAGTATTCAAAATATGTGAGCTTAAGCAGCTGAACCTCCAATCGCCTTTTGATGTTTCGCCGGTGCAGCAAGTCGAAAACCCTTCAATTCAGGTCATCCAAAATCAAGTATAGATGGCTTGTTTGCAAAAACCCACGATGGCTATCGAAAGAGCAATCGTCATCAATCGATCTTTCCAAAAAGCTTTGATTTTATTGTAAAATGTTACGAGAAGAGTGGTGCCTCAAGAGGGACTCGAACCCCCGACCTTGTCCTTACGAAGGACCTGCTCTACCAGCTGAGCTATTGAGGCCTTCTTCTCATTTCCGCGGCCCTACTATGGCCCTACTAATTACAACTCGCTTTCTCTAACTGACTGAGCAGAAACGTCAAATGCAGACCGACCCGCTACTTACGAATGACGTGCTCTACCAGCTGAGCTACAGCGGCACCTTTGGTCGCCCTGACAGGATACGCCTGGGTGCGGAGCGTCATTTAGACCGTCATGATCGCGCCTGCAAGTCCAGATGCATATGCTGGAGAAATCAGAGGGTGCCTTGGTTTGTGAAAGTTCTGTAAAGAAGTCGAACTTGGATTGATCGGTCATCATTATTTCTATAATTCATGAAATATGGTATCAAGAATCACAGATCAGCTGGCCATTCTGGGCCACCCACAACGCATCACCGTGTTTCGCATGTTAATGCGTCGGTTTCCTGACACCGTGCCGGCAGGTGAGCTGGCATCTGAGCTGGATATCAAGGCCAGTACCATGTCGAACTATCTGAACGCGCTGCAACGGTCCGGGTTGGTGACACAGCAACGTTCTGGCACGTCGCTGCTCTACGCCATCGACATGAAGAATGTGCAGGGGATGCTGGATTTCCTGATCGTCGATTGCTGCCGAGGGCGGCCCGATCTCTGTATGCCTTCAACAAAAGGAAAAGGCGAGATGACAGACCGCAAGTTCAATGTCCTGTTTCTGTGCGTGGGAAACTCTGCGCGCTCGATCTTTGCTGAATCGCTGTTGCGCCAGATGGGTGGGGATCGGTTCACCGTCTATTCCGCAGGAACGCAACCCGCGTCCGAGCTGAACCCATTTGCCGTGCAGGTCTTGCATGATAAGGGTCACGATACCTCGGTCCTGCGTTCAAAACATATGTCGGAGTTCGCCACGGCTGAGGCACCACAGATGGATTTTGTCTTTACCGTCTGTAACAGGGCAGCGAACGAGGAATGCCCCGCCTGGGAGGGCCAACCGATCAGCGGCCATTGGGGTATGGAAGATCCGGTCAAAGCCGCCGGAACAGATGCCGAGAAAAGCCTGGCTTTCCAAACCGCATATGGCGCGCTGAAGCACCGGATTGAGGCGTTCACCTCCTTGCCGGTCGAAAGCCTTGACCGGATCGCCCTACAATCTGCTGTCGATGACATCGGCAGAACCTCTGTCGGAGACTGAAATGACCACATATGCTGTGAATGGCTTGGGCCGTATAGGAAAGCTGGCCCTGAAACCGCTGTTGGAAAAAGGCGCCAAGATCGCCTGGATCAACGACGCGGTCGGAGACGCCGAGATGCACGCGCATCTGCTGGAATTCGACACGGTTCATGGCCGCTGGGACGCCAATTTCGCGCATGATGACCACAGCGTCACCATCAACGGCACCCGCCTGCCCTTCATCGGCACCAAGGACCTGAGCGCCCTGCCCTTGGACGGCGTCGATGTGGTGATCGACTGCACCGGCGTGTTCAAAACCGAGGCCAAGCTTGCCCCCTATTTCGAGGCGGGCGTGAAAAAGGTTGTCGTCTCGGCCCCGGTCAAGGACGGCCCAACCGCCAATATCGTGATGGGTGTGAATGACGACATCTATGATCCGGCGAGCCATCAGATCGTAACTGCAGCGTCCTGCACGACGAACTGTCTGGCCCCGGTGGTCAAGGTGATCCACGAGAATCTCGGTATCCGCCACGGCTCGATGACCACGATTCATGACGTGACCAACACGCAGACTATCGTCGATCGCCCCGCCAAGGATCTGCGCCGGGCGCGCTCAGCGTTGAACTCACTGATCCCGACCACAACCGGCTCGGCCACGGCAATCACGCTGATCTACCCTGAACTCAAGGGGCGTCTGAACGGCCATGCGGTGCGCGTGCCGCTGTTGAACGCCTCACTGACCGACTGCGTGTTCGAGGTTGAGCGTGAGACCACTGTCGAAGAGGTCAACGCCTACTTCAAAGCCGCCGCCGAAGGTGAATTGAACGGCATTCTGGGCTATGAGACCCGCCCGCTGGTGTCGACCGACTACACCAATGACGAACGCTCCTCGATCGTGGATGCGCCGTCGACCATGGTGGTGAACGGGACGCAGGTAAAAATCTATGCCTGGTATGACAATGAGATGGGCTATGCCCACAGGTTAGTCGACGTGGCTCTGATGGTCGGGGCCTCGCTGTGACCGACCGGCCCGAGGGGCTGTCGGCCTATATCGCGGTCACAGCCGCCTATTGGGCCTTTATGCTGACCGATGGGGCCTTGCGGATGCTGGTGCTGCTGCACTTTCACACGCTTGGCTTCTCGCCGGTGCAGCTGGCCTATCTATTTGTCCTCTATGAAATCGCCGGAATGGTGACGAACCTTGCAGCGGGCTGGATCGCGGCGCGGTTTGGCTTGACCTCGACGCTCTATGCCGGGCTTGGGTTGCAGGTGTTGGCGCTACTGGCGTTGACGCAACTAGACCCTAACTGGGCGATTGGCGCATCTGTGGCGTTCGTCATGATCGTGCAGGGCGCAAGCGGGGTGGCCAAGGATCTGGCCAAAATGTCCTCGAAATCCGCAGTTAAATTGCTGGCCCCGACCGACGGTGGCGGGCTGTTTCGCTGGGTGGCGGTGTTGACTGGATCAAAGAACGCCGTCAAAGGGCTGGGCTTCCTGTTGGGCGCGGCCATGCTGGCAACGCTGGGCTTTCAGGCGGCGATCATCGTGATGGCAGTCGTTCTGGCGGTGATCCTGTTCGCCGTCATCCGCTTCATGCCCCCCGGCCTGCCCAAAGGGCGCAGGGGCGCGAAGTTCTCTGAGGTCTTCTCGAAATCTGCCAACGTCAACTGGCTGTCCGCCGCGCGGGTCTTCCTGTTCGGTGCTCGCGACGTGTGGTTCGTGGTCGGCATACCGATCTATTTCTACGCTGTCCTCTCGGATGGCACCGAAGAGGACAACCGCGCAGCCTTTTTCATGATCGGCACCTTTATGGCGTTCTGGATCATCCTCTACGGCGTCATTCAGGCCAACGCGCCCAAAATCCTGCGGGCCTCAGACCGGTCCGAGGGGGATTTGATCCGCGCCGCGCGCAGCTGGGCCGCCATGCTTTTCTGCATTCCTACGGCTCTAACACTGGCAGTTTTGCTATCTTCCGGGCCGGAGACATGGCTGACAGTCACTCTGGTTGTGGGTCTTTTGGTGTTTGGAACAATCTTCGCCATCAACTCATCCCTGCATTCCTACCTGATCCTCGCCTTCACCAAGTCCGAGCGGGTCACGATGGATGTGGGCTTCTACTACATGGCTAACGCGACGGGGCGTCTCTTAGGCACCGTATTGTCTGGCTTCACCTATCAAGTCGGCGGGTTGCCCCTTGTGTTGGGCACGGCAGCGGTGATGGTCGCTCTGGCCGCGCTGACATCGGGCAAACTGTCCGATCAAACATCCGAGACACACGCATGAGCATATTTGAACGCTACCTGACCCTTTGGGTCGCCCTAGCCATGGTCGCAGGCGTGCTGATCGGACTGGCAGCTCCCGGTCTGGTCGGGTTGGTCGCCTCAGCGGAATTTGCAAGCGTCAACCTAGTTGTCGCCATTCTGATCTGGGCCATGGTCTACCCGATGATGGTTGGCGTCGATTTCGGCGCTGTTGCAGGTGTGGCGCGTCAGCCAAAGGGCCTGATTGTGACGCTGGTGGTCAACTGGCTGATAAAACCCTTCACTATGGCCCTCCTGGCCGTTCTGTTCTTTGACTATGTCTTTGCGCCATGGATCGAACCCGAGGATGCCGCCCAATACACCGCAGGCTTGATCCTGCTGGGCGCAGCGCCTTGTACCGCGATGGTCTTCGTCTGGTCACAGCTGACCAAGGGCGACGCGACCTATACGCTGGTGCAGGTCTCAGTGAACGATCTGATCATGGTGGTGGCCTTCGCGCCGATTGTGGCCTTTCTGCTTGGGGTCACTGACATATCTGTTCCATGGCAGACATTGGTACTGGCCACCGTTCTCTATGTGGTTTTGCCACTGATCGCCGGGCTGCTCACACGCCGAAAGCTGGGATCACAAGACGCAATCGACGCCTTTTTTGCGCGCGTTAAACCATGGTCCATCATGGGCCTGATCGCCACGGTGGTCATCCTGTTCGGCCTTCAGGGGCAGACGATCCTGTCCAAACCTATGGTCATCGTCCTGATCGCCATCCCAATCCTGATCCAAAGCTACGGCATCTTTGCGCTGGCCTACGGAGCGGCCTATGCCCTGAAAGTCCCCCACCGCATCGCGGCACCCTGTGCCATGATCGGCACGTCCAACTTCTTCGAGCTCGCCGTCGCCGTGGCCATCAGCCTGTTTGGTCTGAACTCTGGCGCTGCATTGGCAACAGTGGTAGGCGTCCTTGTCGAAGTCCCAGTGATGCTGTCCCTGGTCGCCTTCGCCAACCGGACCCGCAGTAGGTTTCCGGAGCCTGTGGTGCAGTAACAATGGCGACCCCGGCAGGATTCGAACCTGCAACCTGCCCCTTAGGAGGGGGCTGCTCTATCCAGTTGAGCCACGGGGCCGCTTGGGGCCTTCTGTAACCGGGAAATTCGGGGTTGTCATTGCCTTTGCACAATTGTTGTACACGTCGACCTGTTCACGCTACCATCGGGCAAAACAACAACGCAGGTGCCTCTCGTGAACACAGAAACCAAACGCCCGCTGACCCTTCGCGATGTATCCGAGGCTTCGGGGGTCTCAGAGATGACAGTCAGCCGGGTCCTGCGCAATCGTGGGGATGTGTCCGATGCCACCCGCACACGAGTTTTGGCCGCCGCGAAAGAGCTGGGATATGTCCCCAACAAGATAGCAGGTGCACTGGCGTCCAGCCGGGTTAATCTGGTTGCCGTTATCATCCCGTCTCTGTCGAACATGGTGTTCCCCGAAGTTCTGACCGGCGTCAATCAAGTGCTGGAAGACACTGAATTGCAGCCCGTCGTTGGCGTCACCGACTACCTGCCCGAGAAAGAAGAGAAGGTACTGTACGAGATGCTCTCGTGGCGGCCATCTGGCGTGATCATTGCGGGGCTGGAACATACCGAAGCCGCCCGCGCCATGCTGGATTCATCTGGTATTCCGGTGGTCGAGATCATGGATACTGACGGCAAACCGGTGGATGCGATGGTCGGAATCTCTCATCGTCGTGCGGGCCGCGAGATGGCGCAGGCGATCCTGAAAGCGGGCTATGAACATATCGGTTTCATGGGCACCAAGATGCCGTTGGACCATCGCGCGCGAAAGCGGTTCGAAGGCTTCACCGAAGTGCTCGGCAAGAAAGGGATCGAGATCGAGGATCGGGAATTCTATTCCGGCGGTTCAGCGCTCGCCAAGGGCCGCGAGATGACACAGGCCATGCTGGAACGCTCACCCGATTTGGATTTTCTGTATTATTCCAACGACATGATCGGGGCAGGCGGTCTGTTGTATCTACTGGAGCAGGGCATCGATATTCCCGGACAGATCGGTCTGGCCGGGTTTAACAATGTGGAACTTCTGCAAGGTCTGCCACGTAAACTGGCAACGATGGATGCCTGTCGGTTGGAGATTGGTCGGCAAGCGGCCGAAATCATCGCAGAACGGCTCAAGGACCCGGAGTCTGAGATTGAGACCCGCGTGACCTTAACCCCCAAGATTAGCTTTGGCGATACGCTAAAACGGCGCTAGGCCGATGGCGCTGCGGCAACTCGACAACCGCACAGCGCGGGCGATTTTTATGGACCGTCATGCGCTGGCCGAGCCGCCTGCGGGACGTTCCAAAGGGGCAGACCTGTTGGAGCTAATCCAGCGGCTGGGCTTTGTTCAGCTCGACAGTATCAACACCGTCGCCCGCGCCCATGACATGATTTTGTTCTCGCGCAGGCCCAGCTATCGCAGTGGGAATCTGAAACGCCTCTATGAACGCGATCGGGCATTGTTTGAACATTGGACCCATGACGCCGCTGTCATTCCGATGGAGTATTACCGTCATTGGCATTTGCGGTTTCTGCGTGATGCTGATCTGTTGAAGTCAAGGTGGAAGAATTGGCGCCGGGATGGGTTCGAACAGCAGTTCGAGACGGTGCTGAAACATATCCGAGACCATGGTGCGGTGTCCTCATCCGATGTTGGGAAGGACGAAAAGAAAGGGTCCGGTGGGTGGTGGGATTGGCATCCCTCCAAGACGGCGCTTGAGTTTCTGTGGCGATCCGGCGCGCTGACGGTGATCGGCCGCGAAGGATTTCAAAAACGCTATGATCTGACAGAACGGGTGATCGAGACGCATCTGTGCCCCGGTCAACACCCATGTGACGCTGAGGCGACCGTCGATTGGTTGTGCAATGCTGCGCTGGATCGGCTTGGCTTCGCCACGTCAGGTGAGATTGCGGCGTTCTGGGATACGGTCAGCCCAGCGGAGGCCAAGAATTGGTGTGCCAAAGCATTGCAATCCGGCGCCTTGGAAGAGATCGAGATTGCCTGTGTTGACGGGCGAATGCGCAAGCTTTTTGCACGACCTGGTCTGACCGATGATTTGGCGGACCTGCCCCAGCCAACCGGGCGCATCCGCGTGCTCAGCCCGTTTGATCCGATGCTGCGCGACCGGAACCGGGCCGAGCGGCTGTTTGGCTTTCACTACCGGATCGAGGTTTTTGTGCCAGAGGCGAAACGGACCTATGGCTACTACGTGTTCCCATTGCTTGAGGGCGACAAGCTAATTGGGCGGATCGATATGAAAGCGCATCGGGATGTGGGCAAACTACACGTGCGCGCCCTTTGGCCGGAACGCGCCATCCGATGGTCTGAAGCGCGCACCCGCCGCCTGGAGGCCGAGTTGGATCGGGTCCGTCGCTTCGCTGGTCTGGATCTCGTTAGCTTTGCACAAGATTGGCTGAAGGAGCCTAAATAGGCTCTATTCTGGGTCGGTCAGGGTCAGCCGAAGCGGTGCGAGCCCGTCAATACCACCTTCGATCGTATCCCCTGCAACTACGGGCCCGACGCCGGCAGGTGTTCCCGTCAGGATCAGGTCTCCGGGACGCAGGTGATAGTAACCAGACAGATGGCATATGATCTCGTCAATCTTCCAGATCAGCTCGTTCAGGGTTGCGTCCTGACGGAGTTCGGAATTGACGCTCAGATGAATGCGCTTGCTGTCGTCCGGAGCCCACTCAGCCGCACGGGTCAGCGGTGCAAAAACCGTCCCATTCTCAAAATCCTTGCCCAAATCCCAAGGGCGCTGTTTGTTGCGTTCACGGATTTGCACATCGCGGCGCGTCATATCCAGCGCACAACCATAGGCATAAACCGCATCCCAAGCCTGAGCGCTGGTCGCTTTGAACACCGGTCTACCGATGGCAACAGCCAATTCCATTTCGTGATGGAAATTCTCGGTGCCCGGCGGATATGGCACGGTCGCGCCGGTCAGAATGGCGTTCGACGCGGATTTGGTAAAATAGAACGGCGCTTCACGATCCACCTCATGCCCCATCTCGGCTGCATGGGCAGCATAGTTGCGACCAACGCAGAAAATCCGACCAACCGGATACCGGGCCGTTTCACCCTGCACTGGAATGCCAAGGATATCCGGAATCGGGAACAAATGGTCGGTCATGATGGGCCCTCATGCATGTTTGCGCGCATCTTAATTCACAAGACCAATCCCGCAACCCGCAGAAATCCGCCGGTTTTTACACAGCTCTCCCCGTAAATTCGGCACGGAACTGCCCAATTTTGACAATTTGGAAACGAATTGTTTCCCGAATCCCGAGGAATCGGTTTTAGATATACACATCGGATGCGCTTTTTGACCCCCGGCGCAGTTCGATACCTGCGATGGGCCCCAAAATCTGCGTATCGCCATTTGACGAAAAGTGCTTGGATACCATCCTGTTCGCCCCAGAACGCTGGTTGCCAAAGTAATGAACCAATCTATTTGGCTCTGCACGATCAGGTGCAGAGCGCTTTATCAACCGCCAGAACCGGATCGTTGGAAGGCCGGACAAACAGCACGATCAAAGCGACGAAAAGAAACCGCTTGCGGACCAGACAGCAAGTCGGCAAGTGAGCATGACCGCTTCGGAGCACACGCAAAGGTTTAGGTCCATCCCCCTGGATCCTGAGCCTCGGTAACGAACCAATTTTCGGTTCTGCACGTCTTCGAAGCACGGGCCAGGCACATATCCAGTCCGGGTCTGGCCAAACCCCGTCGGAGAGTTCCCCCTACCATCTCCGACGGGGTCATAAACCTAAGGCCGGATCAAGCTCTTAACTTTCCAGATCATTGAGTTCATTGAGAAGATCCAGCAGCATTTCATGCTTGTCGGGGCCAAGCTGACTGCGCACCCGCTTGGCCTGTTCCACACTCACGGCCAGATTGGCGTGAATGATCTGAACCCCCGCATCGCTGATTTCGACAATCTGACGGCGACCATCCTGAGGATGCCGGCGGCGCAAGATCAGGTTTTTGTGCTCTAGCGTTTGCAGAATACGGGTCAGGCTGGGCAACAGCAGGCAGGCGCGTTCGGCAATATGCGTCGGCTCTTGCGGGCCTTCTTCGTTCAAGACACGCAGCACCCGCCATTGTTGTTCGGTGACACCGGCATCCACCAACAGCGCTCGGATTGGCCCCATCACCTTTTCCCGCGCCCGCAACAGCGCGATGGGCAAAGATCTTGAAGTTAACGGTAAATCATCGGCCATGTTTAACCTTACCACGGTATTGGCGGAACGCGCGCATGCCGGGTTCTAACCAGAAACTGCGGCGATGCCTCTGGAATGCGAATGCTTGAACTCTCAAACGGTTTGTTTCCAAAAGCTATGGATATTGACCGAGACTGCATGACAGAATGCAGCAGAATCTCAAGAGTCTCATACAGGACGTAGCAGAATGCCCGCCCCAAAGAACACATTCAAGCAGGCTCTGGCACAGGGCAAACGGCAGATCGGCTGCTGGATGAGTTTTGCCGAACCCACCACTGCCGAGGTTATGGGAACGGCAGGGTTCGACTGGCTGGTTATTGATGGAGAGCACGCGCCCAACGATATCCGGTCGATCCGGGATCAGTTGATCGCTTTGGCCAACAGCCCGTCTCATCCCGTCGTCCGCGTACCGGTGGGTGAGACCTGGCTGATCAAGATGGTTCTGGATGTGGGCGCGCAGACCATTCTGGTGCCAATTGTGGAAAGCGCGGAACAGGCACGAGAGCTGGTCCGTGCTTGCCGTTATCCACCCGAAGGTGCACGCGGCGTTGGCGCAACATCCGCGCGGGCGACGATGTATGGATCAACCCAAGACTACATACAGACCGCCGATCAGGAAATCTGCCTATTGGTGCAAGTAGAAAACCGCGCTGGAATGGCAGCGCTGGACGAAATTCTACAGGTCGACGGGATTGATGGGGTCTTTATCGGGCCCGCTGATCTGTCGACCGATATGGGCCATCAGGGCAACAGCGCCGCGCCCGAAGTGCGCGCCATCATCGCCGACGCCATGAAACGGATCAGGGCCGCAGGCAAAGCGCCGGGGATTCTGGGCACCAATGATGAGGCAACCCAAGCCTATCTGGACATGGATCCGCTGTTCCTGGCGGTTGGCATCGATGTCATGCTTCTGGCCAAAGCAGCGCGCGCACTGTCGGCGCAATGGAAGTCTGGCTAGGGCTAGCCCCGCATCAAAGCCGCCGCCTGCGCATACCCGCCGGATGCACCATCAACGAAATGAACGTGATCATCCCGCGTGGCGGCGGGCACAAAGCAGGTCATCATCGCCTCATCCTGTGCATGCAGACCAAATCTGATTTTGCCGCGACCGCGCGCTTCTTCCAGCATATGTTCGATCTGGGCCAGCGTGGCATCATCGCAATCCAGCGTCATCTTCAGCCCATCGTCGAATTTGCGGAAATCGGCATTGCGGCTGACCATCCGCTTATAATGCTCGGGCTCGAACTGACCCATACGCTTATTGGTCCAGAACAAGATCGCAATCAGTAGGTTCTGCCCCAGCAACATAAGCTTTTGCAGCAACAGGCTGCGACCGGTTCGCGATACATGCGCATCCAGATCAACACCCGGTGGCGGCCATGTCATGGGCGGTCCGTTTTCAGGCACTGGGTGACCCGCGCGGTCCAACCCGTCCGAGGCACGCAAGACCGATTGTGCCAGATCGGCAAAGTCACGCTCGGTCGCCTGCGCCGTGGGCTGCACAACAACCGAAACGATGCGCCCATGCTGCGCCGGGCTGTTGGACCAGCGACAGGACAGACCGGTCAGATCTGGCTGGCTGCCCGGCTCGTCCAGCGGCACCTGATGCTCTCCGGCCTTCATCTGTGCCTCGGCCCAGACCAAACCACCGCCCGAGAACATGGCATAGTCCACCCCGTTCGATGGCGCATACCGGGCCACGCGCAAATCCTTTCCCGCCTGGCGCAGCTCTGCCACGGGCACCAACGCCGCCCGCAGCGGCATTGAAAACTCTTCCTCAGCCCAGCGCCGTAGCGCGGCAAGCGTCTGGCGGGCCTGATCGGCGGCACTGGGCGGCACGGCAAACCCCGCACCGTCTCCACCAAAGACATAAGGGAACAGCTTACCATCCATCGTGTTGATCATGCCCGAGATCACGGCCGCGCCCACCATGTTCACGGTCTTGTAACGTCCGCGCGCAATCTCTCCGGTCGAGTCGACGATATCGGCAACGCCCAAAACCCACTCATCCGGGACAGCCGCAAACGAGGACGGGTCCGCCAGCTGATTGAAATCGCGCAGCAGCGGCAGGTTTTCGTAAAATGCAGAATGGAGGTCTTTCATGGTCCCCCTCAGATTGAATTGAATGGTCAGATAGCTCAAACGTGATCAATGTCTGTTACCTGCAACATTCTACACGCGCTTGTGCGTTTTACCACAACATGCCAAGGAGTGATCGCAAGATTTGAAGGGGACGTTAGATGAAATATGGGCTGGTTGTACTGTGTCTGGCCTATGTCCTCAGCCAGTTCTTTCGCGCGTTCCTTGCGGTCCTGAGCCTTGATCTGGAGCGCGACATCGGCGCCACGCCCGAAGATCTGGCCTTTGCCTCGGGCCTTTGGTTTTTGGTCTTTGCGGCCATGCAAATCCCGGTCGGCTGGGCGCTGGACCGGGTTGGCCCGCGCCTGACCGCAGCCGCGCTGTTGCTGGTTGGCGGCGCAGGCGGGGCGGCTGTTTTTGCTCTGGCCACGTCCGCCGCTCATGTCAGCATCGCAATGGCGCTGATAGGGGTTGGGTGCTCTCCGGTTCTGATGGCATCGTATTTCATCTTTGCGCGCGAATACCCTCCGGCCCGGTTTGCCACGCTTGCTGCAGTGATGCTGGGCGTGGGATCAGTGGGTAATCTGGTCGCTTCCTACCCAACCGCTCTTGCGGCTGAGCTGCTGGGCTGGCGTGCCACCCTGCTGGGCCTGGCTTTGGTTTCTGCAGTTGTCGCCCTTGGCATCTGGATCAGCGTGCGCGACCCAGCCAAGGTCGAAACCGAACACAAAGGATCAGTTCTGGACCTCCTAAAACTGCCCGCCTTGTGGCTGATCCTTCCATTGATGCTGGTGGCATACGCGCCATCGGCCGCGCTGCGTGGATTATGGGCCGGTCCTTATCTGAACGATGTCTTTGGGCTCAGCACCACGCAGATCGGCACTGCAACGCTGATCATGGGGGCCGCAATGATCTCGGGAACCTTTGCCTACGGACCACTGGATCGCATTCTGGGAACACGGAAATGGGTGATCTTCGGCGGCAATGCGCTGGCAGCCATAGCGCTGGGCCTGCTGTGTTTGTGGATCGACAGCGCGGTCTGGGTCTCAGTCCTGCTGTTGGCGGTGATTGGGTTATTTGGGGCCAGCTTTCCGGTGATCATGGCCCATGGCCGCGCCTTTGTGCCGCCACATCTGGTCGGGCGCGGGGTCACCTTGCTGAACCTATTTGGCATTGGCGGCGTTGGCGTCGCGCAATTCGTGACCGGGCGTATCCATGCGGCAAACGCCGCCACCGGAGCCACAGCGCCTTATCTGGCCATCTTCGGCTTTTTTGCCGTGACCCTTGCCATTGGCTGTGTGATCTATCTATTCAGCCGGGACAGCCTAGACTGACTAGAATCCGGAGGAACGGCCCGTGCAGGATATCGAGGTGATCGCACCCAACCTGAAACACAGCCTGTCCGGGGTCACCACCACGGTCATTCGCCTGCTCCCGATCCAGAAAAAGATGATCGGGATCGTCGCCACCGGTCCCGGCCTGCCGGATGACCTACCGCATATCCGCCTGATCAAGGTGCCGTTCCTGTCGAACCGCACCTGCCGGGTGTGGCACGCGCGGCGCAATACGGAAATGCTGATGGGTCTGTTTCTGCGCAAGGTTCTGCGGCGCAATCTGAAGCTGCTGTTCACATCTGCAGCACAGCGGGATCATTCCGGGTTTACCAAGAAACTGATCGCACAGATGGATGCTTTGATTGCGACAACACCCCAAGCGGCCTCGTTTTTGCAGCACCCTTCGACCGTCATCATGCATGGGGTGAATACCGAGCTGTTTCACCCCGCAGAAGACAAACAAGCCCTGCGCGGCAAATTGGGCCTGCCCAGTGGCACGCTGATCGGCTGTTTCGGGCGTATTCGCCCACAGAAAGGCGTCGACCTGCTGGTCAATGCTACGCTGAGCGTACTGCCCAAGCACCCCGACGCCCACATCGTCTTCACCGGTCGCGCCACCAGTGAGTTCGAAGCGTTTCAAGCCGAACAAGAAGCGAAACTGCAAGCCGCTGGCCTGGGCGACCGCGTGCATTTCCTGGGCGAACGCCCGTGGGAAGAGATTGTCGAGACCTACCGCGCCCTCGATCTGTTCGTCGCCCCTGCGCGCCACGAAGGGTTTGGCCTGACCCCGCTTGAGGCGATGGCCTCGGGCGTACCCGCCATCGCCTGTCACGGCGTGGGCGCCTTCAGCGCTCAGATCAAGGATGGTGAAACGGGTCGGCTGGTTGAAAAAGACAACGCCCCAGCATTGGCCGAAGCGCTGGATCAGATGCTGTCCGACCCGGCCCAACTGGCCGTCGCAGGGCAAGCCGCTCGCGCCCATGTCGAACAAAATTTTCGAATCGAAGGCGAGGCTGAAGCCATCGTAGAGGTCTATCGGTCTTTGCTGGACACCCAATAGGGCGTGGCGAACGCCTCAAATCCGCGTCATTCGTCGAAAACCGATCCGAAAGCTCTTTTTTCTTTGCTGCAACGCGGCTATGAACGCGCGTCCTTAACTTTGGAGACATGAAATGGGCTATCGCGTCGTTGTCGCCGGCGCCACAGGTAACGTGGGCCGCGAAATGCTGAACATCCTGGCGGAACGCCAGTTCCCGATCGATGAAATTGCCGCTCTGGCAAGCCGTCGTTCGCTGGGGACTGAGGTGACATTTGGCGACAAGACACTGACCACTAAGGACATCGACACGTTTGATTTCACCGGCTGGGACATGGCGCTGTTCGCCATCGGCTCAGACGCAACCAAGACCTACGGCCCAAAAGCGGCTGCAGCCGGTTGTGTGGTGATCGATAACTCATCGCTTTATCGTTATGACCCGGACATTCCGCTGATAGTGCCGGAATGTAACCCGCAAGCGATTCACGACTACAAAAACAAGAACATCATCGCCAACCCCAACTGCTCGACCGCGCAGATGGTTGTCGCGCTGAAACCGTTGCATGACCGCGCGAAGATCAAGCGCGTAGTTGTGTCGACCTATCAGTCGGTTTCGGGTGCCGGTAAAGAGGGCATGGATGAGCTGTGGGATCAGACCAAGGCGGTCTATAACCCCACCACCGAGGTTGAGCCGAAGAAGTTCCAGAAACAGATCGCCTTCAACGTCATTCCGCAGATCGATGTCTTCATGGAAGACGGCTCGACCAAGGAAGAATGGAAGATGGTTGTCGAGACCAAAAAGATCGTCGACCCGTCGATCAAGGTCACAGCCACCTGCGTGCGCGTTCCCGTGTTTGTCGGCCATTCCGAGGCCGTGAATATCGAGTTCGAGGAATTCCTGGACGAAGACGAGGCCCGCGACATCCTGCGCGAGGCCCCGGGCATCATGGTGATCGACAAGCGCGAGGCGGGCGGCTACGTCTCGCCCATCGAATGCGCCGGCGATTTCGCCACGTTCATCAGCCGCATCCGTCAGGATTCGACCATCGAGAACGGTCTGAACCTGTGGTGCGTATCGGACAACCTGCGCAAAGGTGCTGCACTGAACGCAGTTCAGATTGCCGAGCTTCTGGGCCGTGAGGTTCTGAAAAAGGGGTAAGAAAACCACCCTGATAAGAATATCCGAAGCCCCGCAGTATCACCTGCGGGGCTTCTTTTTTGTTTGAACACAGCGCAAAAGCGCGAATTCAAACAGTGGCGTGCAAAATCTGAAGAGAGCGGTAGTCGATTAAACCGCCGGTCCGAGCGACCCAGATCAGGACCAGGTCTTGATAGCATCCTCATACAGTAGAACTGCCCGTTCGGATTCGTTTCCAAGCACATCCATCTCGGCGCAGAAATGCAAAACGTCATCAAGGCTGGGAACATCTGCCGCGTCCAAAGCTTCGACTGTGGGCTGAAGCTCGGCCCAATGGGCCTCTACCTGCTTCAACGCTGCAAGCGAGGCGTCGCTTGGAGGCGTGGACATCTTGATATAGTCATTGCCGCCATCAATCAGCGCGTCGACGATCTTGCCAAATTTCGCGGCGTTCTTCTTGAACTTCTCGTGGTGTTCCGCCGTGTCTTTTCCTGTCGCGGCCAGGGCGATTTCCTTGCAGATTTTCTGCGTGATCATCCGCTGCCGACCCGCAAACTCCAGGGCCAAGGCCATGGACGGTTCGATATTGACCTCGCCATAGGCTGCTTCAAGCTTTCGAACGACCCCATGGTTGGCCTCTTCCAGAGGCTCCACATCGCCCACGATCATGGTCAATTGCGCATCATTTACGGACTTGGCGGCAACTATATCCTCTACCGCTATCCGATAGGGCGCCCACAATGCGGCAACTTCCTCAAGCGCTTTGTTGACCGAGTAAAACCGTTCGCGGTCGATGCCCGAAGATCCTTTGCCCTCTTTGAAACCAAGCAGGATATCGTCAAACTCATCATGCGCTTGTTGTAGTTCAGTCAGAGACCTATCGGCTTCGGCACCCATGCTCAGCAATACGGTTGCTTTTGCGACCTTCTCGGTCAGAAAGCTCAGCTTTTGAGCGGCCAGAATGCGGTGCACCACCTGACCTGCGGCCATTGCAAACGCGTAGCCCCCAACCGGCAAGAATGCCGTTAGCCCAAGTCCCAACGTCCCAGTGACGAAAACACGACGATCGATACTCATTTTTCTTCCTAACCCTGCTGCTTTTGCATGTGCATATCGAGCAAGAAGCGCCGCAAATGTCCCAGCGTAGTGTTGAAAATATGAAAATATAGTGACTTCTAGCGCCTGAGATCAGCAAATTAACGCGTTAGTCAACCAGATCAGCCAGTGACTCCGTTCTGAGTTGCGGCCACCAAGGACTCTTGCGTTTATGTGCAGGTTGATCTCAGCGAGTCGCGCGATCAGCTTGTCCAATCCAGGTTTTTCTGTTGGGAAATCACTGTGACCGGTGCACCAACCTGAAACCCCTGTTGTTGCATTCACCGGGTGCGTGTTTAGAAGTCAGGTGGTCTGGACAAGTCTCAGGCCCGCAATCGATCACATCGGCTCAAACAGAAGGCCCCGAGTAACCCCATGACAAACACAGCCTCCGAACAAGACCAACAGGACGCCGTCGAATACAGCCAGTCCCGAGGTTTGGTAGACCGGCTGGCGCGGTTGGGATGCTCGCTTGCGTTTTCATCCTACCAATCCGGGCTGCTGTACCATCTGGGTCGGGGTTCCGACGGATCGTTGCATGTGCATCAGTCGGCCATGCCAAAACCCATGGGGCTCCATTATGATGGCCAAGGTGGGCTGACGCTGGCCGGGGGCGCCGATATTCTGAGGTTCGAGAATATTCTCGCCCCGCATGAACGCATCAATAACGTCTTCGATGCCTGTTTTATGCCGCGGCTTATACACAGTGTTGGTGAGTTGGATGTTCACGATATCGGGCTGGATGCAGATGGCACCCCCGTCTTTGTGAACACCCGTTTCAATTGCCTGTCGACCTTGTCCAAGCGCCACAGCTTCGTACCTGGGTGGACCCCGCCGTCGATTACTCAGATCGTGGATGAGGACCGGTGCCATCTGAACGGGATGGCCATGCGCGACGGCCAGCCCGCCTATGTCACCGCTGTATCCCAATCCAACACGATAGACGGGTGGAGAGATCGCCGCGTTGATGGAGGTGTGGCCATTGACGTCCAGAACAACCAAGTTGTCTGCAAGGGCCTGTCGATGCCGCATTCGCCGCGCTGGTATGATGGCAAGCTCTGGCTTCTGAACTCTGGCACCGGCGAGCTTGGCTTTGTGGACGGGTTGGAGAACGACGCGCCGGGCCAGTTCAAACCAATTGTCTTTTGCCCGGGTTTCCTGCGCGGGCTGCGGTTCTACAAAGGATATGCTTTCGTCGGTCTGTCCAAGCCGCGCTACAAACGGTTCGAAGGGCTGCCATTGGCAGATCGGCTGGACGCCGCAGATAGCGACGCGTGGTGTGGCCTGCAGATCATCGACCTTGCCACCGGCACCTGTGTCGACTGGTTCCGCATCGATGGCGCGATCACGGAACTCTATGACGTCGAGATCATCCCGGGATTTGCAACGCCTATGACGGTCAGCCCTGGCAGCGCCGAAGCGGCGAGTCTGATCACTTGGGATAAACCAGAGACTGTCGACACGCCGATGTCGCAAAGGTAACTCAACTCTACGTTTGCGGCACAACCAATTCATTGAACGTCATACGACCCTGACCCAACCGTCATAGTCAGATCAGGGCAAGACTAACGTTCTACATCAGAAGACCCCAAAAGATCGAATGTTCGTTTGCAATGAAGTTAGCAGCGAACTGCAGGTCGGCGCGATAAACGACAAAAAAGTCCGCTCTGAGCCTAAATGTGACAAGTACTGCGCTGTCGATGAATGACGGTGATGCATAGAAACCGAGCTTTGCAAAGTTGAGGCTGTCACGATATTCAGGAAGCAGAACCAGTTGCTAGCATTCGTATTTCATCACCCAAAATTTCATTATTCTGAAGCCGTCAATGACAACAAGAACTTACAGAACCGCTGGTTGGCAAAGATTTGAACTCAATCGACGTAAAATGCTGGCCAACTACGATCTAGCCAAATTTGAAAATGGCAAGAGACCTCTGCAAACTGAACATGGAAATGTAGCGGAAGCAGTTCTACGAAGCTGGTTAGACGAATTCTTACCTGATCGTTATGGAGTGACTTCAGGGTTCATCTTACCCCCCGTTTTAGAAGAAAATCATCCGGTGGAATACCACTATGACTTGATAATCTATGACAGGCTGAATGCTCCAGTCTTGGCATCAGATTTGGACACCGACAGGACGAGATACGGAACTTCGAAGATGATACCTTCGCAGTGCGTGAAGGCAGTCTTCGAAATAAAGGCAAGAGCGACTCCCACTTCTGCTAGTGACGCTGCCAAGAAGTTGCAAGAATTGTCCTCTATTTCAAGGTTTTTGGGGCGAAATTTCTTCTCCGGTGTGGTGTTTTTTGAGTTGGAGACCCCTCCAAAACGAAGCTTGCGTATCCTTGAAGACCTTGTCCCAGATAACGCCTCATTTCGTATGCTAGACACAGGCTGCATTCTTAGATGCACGCCTCATGAAGAAGCGTCAGGTAAACTAGAGAGCTTTCGCGGCGACATCAATGGCCAGCCTACTAAAGCACCTCTTTTTCACAATTTTCTCAAAGAGAGAATAGTACTAGAGGACGGGCAACCCAGAACACCAAACGATACAAGTTTGGGCATCTTCGATGTTCGTACTAGGACTAACATCAATCAGCAGCACTTCTATCTCAGACACATTTCACGGGCGGCCAAAGGAGAGCAAGGTAACTACCGCGGGCTTAGCATTGAATGGTCCAGAAATGGTTTCGCCATTTTCATCTTTGACGTCCTCTCCCGATTGGGAACGGGCAGGCGTTTCACACCAGATGTTGTCGGAGGATTTCCATTCGGTTTGGAGTTTGACCGAACTATTTGAACAGCTGTTACTTTAATCTTGTTGTGTGTCACCTAAGGAATTTCAGCAGTCATTCGAAGCTCTGATGCCAAGGTCCGTTCAGTCCGCACACCCGCCATTGAGCTAAATATTTTTGGGCTTTGGACCAACGATATAAGACGTGGCAGTGAAATCATGTTTATCCGATCCGCAACTTAAACGTCGAAGGTCAAATATGAACAAAGGATAGGCTGTCAAAGCTTTGCCGCCAGTCGCTGACCTCGGCACCAACGTCTTCGCCCGCCAAGCCGCGCGCGATCAGTGTGGCCAGCCTGTCTGCATGATCCGTTGTCATGCCCCATCTTACCAGTTCCGGGGTGCCTATGCGTAAGCCGTTCATGTCGCCCTGCACTGCTGGCGCTGGAAGGCCGATGCCACAGGCCAGAAAGCCCGCCTGTCGCAGGGTTTTGGAGGCTGTTTGCCCGCCACCAAACGCCTTGGCCAAGACAGCAAACTGGTGGGAGCAGGTGAAACCCTCTCGGCCAGCAAAGACAGGTACGCCATTGTCATTCAGGCGCTCGGCAAGCGCTTGTGCCAGTGCGATCATCTGTGCCGCATAGTCGGCCCCGAAATCGCGCCAATCCAGCATAGTGACCGCAAGCGCAGCAGACTTCGCCGCGTCGAAATTGGCCGTCATTCCGGGAAACGCGATTGCGTCCAGACGCTCGGCCAGGTCAGCCTCATTGGTGACAATCAGCCCACCGGCAGGGCCGCCAAGGCTTTTGTAGGTGCTCATTGTCATCAGATGCGCGCCTTCGGCCAACGGGTCACGCCACGCCTTACCTGCGATGATCCCGCACTGATGTGCGGCGTCGAACATCACTTTGGCACCAACTTCATCGGCAATGGCGCGGATCTCTTTCACCGGATGTTCGAACAGGTTGAGGCTACCCCCAACCGTGATCAGTTTGGGTCGTTCGCGTTTCGCCATGGTGTGCAGTTGATCCAGATCGATGGTGTATCCATCTGCATCAGTTGGTGCCTCAACTGTGCGCAGCCCGAACAGACCCGCACAGCCTGCCAGATGATGCGTGACATGACCGCCAATCGACGCAGGGGGTGCGATGATCGTATCGCCCGGCTTGCACGTGGCCATAAAGCCGTAAAGGTTTGCGATCGCGCCCGACGGCACGCGGATCTCCGCGAAACGTGCGTCGAAAACCTCTGCACAAAGCTGGGTGGCGATCACCTCGATCTCTTCGATGGCCTCAAGGCCCATCTCATACTTGTCACCCGGATATCCAAGCGAAGGGCGCGACCCGATACCCGAGGCCAACAGCGCCTCGGCCCTCGGGTTCATGACATTTGTGGCGGGGTTGAGGTTAAAACACTCTTTCTCGTGGATCTCGCGATTGCGGTTCGCCAGATCATCGATCCGGTCCAGCAATGCGCCCGACGCACTGCTGGCAGTGGCTGTCGCGATCTGCTGTACAAGCGCTTCGCTGGCGTCCGGGACCCAGGACCTTACGTCGATTGTCATTGCTGCATACTCCTTGCTTGGCTTCAGAATGGACGGTCTGCATGACAATGCAAATCAGTTCTGCTATTTCTCGCCCTAGAAAAACTAAGGCTAATGAATGGCAGTTCTTCCCCGCCGACCCAAGGGGCCGCCCCTGAACGCATTGCGCGCCTTCGAGGCTGCAGCCCGTCTGGGCAGTTTTGTTGCAGCAGCCGAGGAACTGGGTGTCACCGCCGGTGCGGTGTCGCAGCATGTCAAAGCTGTAGAAGCCTGGTCCGGCACCAGACTGTTTGAGCGCGGCGCACAAGGTGTTTCATTGTCTGCCGCTGGTCGTTTGTTGACCGAGGATTTCACACAGGCTTTCGATCTACTTGCAGCAGCGACCCAAAATTTGCGCAACCTGGCACCCAACCCCGAAGTTCACATTGCCGCACTGCCATCGGTCGCGCAGCTTTGGTTGCCCTCGCGTCTGGGTCGATTGCGCGACCTGCATCCCAATCTGAACATATCCGTAACTGCGATGGAGAACCCTCCGAGCCTGACCAGAGATTTGTTTGATTTGTCCATCTTCATATCCCTACCGGACGAAACCGCAGATCAGATCATCGTCGAAGACGACATCATCTTTCCGGTTTGCGCCCCAAAGCTGGCCAAGGATGTTGATCTGAAAACCGCACCCTTGCTTCACGATCAGACCTGGGGCAGCGATTGGTCGACATGGTCAGGCGCCACAGGTATCGATATCGGCGATCCAACACGTGGCCCTCGGTACTCTCTCTACGCTTTGGCGGTCGAAGAGGCGAAATCAGGCGCGGGGGTTCTGATGGGGCATGCTGCGCTGGTTGCGCAGGCGCTGGATGCTCAGCAGCTCAGCCGTGTGTCCGAGCACGGTCATCAAACCGGCAAAGCCCTGGTGATCGAACGTCCTCACAGGTCCCAATGCCACCCGGAAATCGATCATGTTATCGGTCTGCTATGTGAAACCGACTAGAACCGGCCCCAAAGTTGGTTTTGCTAACCAGCCGCGTATCCAAGATAGCGGCGGGTTCTGATGTCCTCAGGCCGCGATCCGCACTGTTCGAACAAAGCGCGCGACATGGCAGCACGCGAGGAAAACCCGGTTGCAGCTGCTATTTCGACCAACGACATGTCGGTCTGCCTCAGCAGATCAATAGCTCTCTCTATCCGAAGCTCTTTATACGTGTGCAGAAGCGTGGTGCCGGTTTTACAGATGTATCGTCTCTGAAGTTGACGGGTCGAGGCACCCACTGCCCTTGATAGGTCAGTGATACTCAGGGGCTCTTCGATATGCTCCAACATGGTCGCCAGGGTCAGAATGACCAGCTCATCCCCACCTGATCTGCGAATAAGCCAATTTGCCGTCTGGCTCTCTATTGCCTGTTTTGGCTCCTCCAGACCGACATATCTGCGTACCGCATCTGCAAGATGTTCGCCATGATCGCTCGACACAAATTCAGCCAGCAGGCGAAGGGCGCTGATGCGGGTATTGGCACTGTGCCATCGCCCGTTGAGTGAAAGATACGTTGAGGCACCGCAACTTCTTATGCCTTGCTCTGACGCTGCCGCCTGAAAACTGGAATGTATCGCAGCGATATGCCCGTCACAGCCGCTAGCCTGGGCCAGCAGCATCACGGCGCCCCCAACCAGCACAACCCGAGGCGCGAGGTTCAGCACCTGGGTCGCCCAGTGTTTTTGAGCGCCAGCCAGATTCCAGTTCTCCTCCAGACCCCCCCAGATAACAGCAGTCCGCCCTGCCCAATACAAAGGCCCGCCGACCTTATCCTCAGCAAGGGCACGCAGAGTGACAACGTAGCGCTGATGCTCCATAAAACCGTTCAAAGCTCGGTAGAAATCCAACGCCAGCTCTGCCGATGCGCGGGAGGCATTCGGGTGCAAAATGACATCAACATATTGAACCCGCTCAGACACCGCCGCAAAGGCGTTTGCCTTGTTTTCGGGTTCGTTATGCAGGACGTAAAGTTTCATATGTCATGACACTTCTGTGTTGAGTGGCAGAGAGCGGGGACCGCTCTGCTGCCGGTGCCCCCCCTTTGTTGGGGGGGCGTTTTTATTCAGCGGCTTCCATGTATTCGGTCATTGGAGGGCATGTGCAGACGAGGTTTCGGTCGCCATATGCGTTGTCGACGCGGTTGACGG
>NZ_JBQFYL010000027.1:0-15775 GCF_056541465.1 Ruegeria sp. AH12
TGGCGAAGACGGCAACGCCGCGGTCGAGGCCAAAGTCAAAGCCGAAGTCGCAGACCTCTGCGCCAAATTCCCGATCTATCCAAACCTGTAAGACGAAGGACCCAAACCCATGAGCTTTCATTCCATTGACCAAGCCCCTGCACGGTTGAACCGCAGCGAATTGGCCGTACCGGGCAGCCAGCCCGGCATGTTCGAAAAGGCCGCGCAGTCGGACGTGGATGTCATTTTCCTTGATCTCGAAGATGCCGTAGCACCTGACGAAAAAGAGCAGGCCCGCAAGAACATCATTGAGGCGCTGAACGATATCGACTGGGGTGCCAAGACAATGTCTGTGCGGATCAACGGGCTTGATACGCACTATATGTACCGCGATGTTGTGGACGTCGTCGAACAGGCTGGAGAACGCCTAGATCTGATCATGATCCCGAAGGTTGGGACCGCCGCTGATGTTTACGCTGTCGACATGTTGGTGACCCAGATCGAGGACGCCAAAGGATACAACAAGCGGATCGGGTTCGAGCACATCATCGAAACCGCTCTTGGTATGCAGAATGTCACCGAGATCGCTGCCGCATCCAAACGCAATGAAAGCCTACATTTTGGTGTTGCGGATTACGCGGCCTCAACCCGTGCGCGAACAACGATCATTGGTGGCGTGAATCCAGATTACTCCGTTCTGACGGACGCAGACGTCGATGGCGGTCGACTGACCCATTGGGGCGATATGTGGCACTACGCGCTGGCGCGCATGGTGGTTGCCGCCCGCGCAAATGGCCTTCGTCCCATTGACGGACCTTTTGGCGATTTTCAGGATCCGGACGGTTATCGCGCCGCAGCCAAACGCGCAGCGGTTCTGGGCTGCGAAGGAAAATGGGCCATTCACCCCAGCCAGATTGCGCTGGCGAACGAGGTCATGTCACCCTCGGATGCCGAAGTGAACAAGGCTCAGCGCATTCTTGTGGCTATGGCCGAGGCCGAAGCGTCCGGCAAAGGCGCGGTGTCTTTGGATGGTCGCCTGATTGACTATGCCTCGATCCGTCAGGCGGAAGTATTGGTCGAAAAGGCGGGTCAGATCGCTGCCGCATGAGCGCACTATGACCAGGCAATCCTCAACTGATCTGAGGGATAGCGCCGCAGCCATCTTTACTGCGGCGATTGCCGCCGCGGATCCGGCGGTTTCGCTGTGCAGACGATTGCGGACGGCGCCGTTTCCCGCGGCTAACCCTTCATAAGGCCCGAGTGAACCAACGGAAACACGCCTGCGTTGATCCCACCCAGAATGATTCCGTAACCCACCAACATGCGCAACGCACCGTTACCCTGAGTCGGATTCCGAAACATCGAAGTCGGGCTGCTGAGCAGGAACAGAATATCGATTGATTGGGAGCCAGACAGACCATCGCAAATCGATCAAACAACAGAAACCTAATCTTGATCTTTTTTCTGCCAGCATGATTATTTTACTATCAGGAATATTAAGTGCTATGATAGCCCGAATAGAACCGGGCATTGCAGCGCTGCTGCTTGCGCACCTGATTTGGACCAGTATAGCAAGGCATTGAAAGCGAGACATTGAAGAAACGCGAAGTGGAAATGACGGCAAATCTGACACAGGACCCACACTCTGTTCGAACAGGTGAACGTGAAAAAGTGCTCGAAGTTGCCATCGGCCGTGAGGTCCGTGCCTTTCGCAAACAGCAAAACATCACCGTCGCGGAACTTGCACAATTGACCGGCCTATCTATCGGTATGCTGTCAAAAATTGAGAACGGCAATACATCGCCCTCGTTGACCACTTTGCAATTGCTGGCAGACGCCTTGTCCGTACCTCTGACCAGTTTTTTCCGCCAATTCGAGGAACGGCGGGAAGCTGTGCACACCAAGGCTGGCGAAGGTGTGGAACTGGAACGTGAAGGAACGCGCGCCAATCACCAGTACAATTTGCTGGGGCATATTGGAGCCAACGGATCAGGTGTGATAGTCGAGCCCTATCTGATTACGCTGACGGAGCAATCTGACGTCTTCCCGACGTTCCAACACGGCGGGATTGAAACGATCTATATGCTGGAGGGCGCCGTCGATTATCGCCACGGCGATAAAATTTATCCGTTAAAGCCCGGCGATACGCTGTTCTTCGACGCGGATGCTCCGCACGGCCCTGAACGGCTGGTCAGCCTGCCGGCACGTTACATTTCGGTGATCAGCTATCCGCAGACAAACTGATCTGTTTGCGCAACAAGAAATCTGTGGGTTTATCGTAACCCTCGTGGCTTCCGGTACTTACTATCGTAAATCCGAGCCGGGAAAAAACGCGATGGTTCTCGGTAAGTTCGATGCGAGTTTCTAATTCAAGCTCAGTCAAACCAATGGCCGCCGCGCGGCGCTCCGCATGATCGATTAACGCTCGGCAAACGCCCTGCCCGCGCATCTGTTCCCGCACCGCCAGCTTTCCCAGGTAAAGGCAATCCGGCTTTGGTGTAAGGAAAATGCACCCAAAAAGCGGACGGCCAACAGCCCAGATCTCACCCCCAGTTTGGCAATGGGCCTTCATAGCTTCGACGGTAAGCCGATGAATCGAGGATGGCGGATCTATCCTGCCGTCCATGTATTGGAACGACGTGCGCAGCAGCGCGAGCACGTCGTAGAACGCTAAGGCATCATCCCCTAGCTGCCAAATCGTTCTGTCCTGATCAGCCACGACCCATCCCGACATCCACCTACTTTGACAAGGGCGGTTCCGTTTCCAGATCCGGCCATACACCCGGTGAGGTTGGAAGACCGTCGTCAAATTGGCTGAGGTAGTCCAGCATCATTGGACGGTTGTCGATAAACCCTTTGTAGGTGGCCAATTCAACCGGAAGATCGCGGATTACACGGTGCAGACGGCGACCCCATTTCGGTACAGTCATCAGATCCTGAAAACTGCACAGATAACAGCGGATCGGAAACACCAGCGCGTTTGACCGCGGCAACCGGAAGAAGGTTTGCAACTCAACCCGCAAATGCTGCTTGTGAGCGATGTTCTCAGGCGTCAACGTTGTCTTCTGAATACCCCATTTGTGATAGTTTTCCGGGCTGGTATCTAGCAACGGATTCACCGTCATCGTCCAGTTCAGACGCCGCGCCGGAGCCCCTTGCTGAATGTTCAGCAGGAATTTCAGCGCGCGCTTGAAAATTCCCATCTCATGGGCTTTCGGAACTGGCGCATGCCATTCGAAAAAGTTCATGCCGATGTCGAAATCCAGGCTCCAGTCTGCCTGGGTCGTTACCATCCCCGCGTCCATCCACAACATCTCATCCCGCTGATCAAGCACAGCGAAGTCGCCCTGCGCCTGACGCGTGATGTACTCCATCGGACCGTATGGCAGGGTGGTTTCGTCCATGAAGGTGAAACTGTGATCAATGCCTAGCGGCTTGTTGATCCAGCGCCACTGATTGCCGTTGCGGTGCA
The DNA here is from genome assembly GCF_056541465.1 of Ruegeria sp. AH12. Classification (NCBI taxonomy): domain Bacteria; kingdom Pseudomonadati; phylum Pseudomonadota; class Alphaproteobacteria; order Rhodobacterales; family Roseobacteraceae; genus Ruegeria; species Ruegeria sp. AH12. The sequence continues at coordinate 3,452 of NZ_JBQFYL010000027.1, forward strand.
GCTCGAACAGGTCTGGATAATCCTCTGACTTGCTGACCATGATCAGCTCGAGTAGGTCCCAACCGGCCAAGGTCATATGCGGCAGTGACTGACAACGTAGAGGGTCCTGATCCAGAACGATGGCCCGGTCTTTCATCTCGGATACATAGTGTTCGTCTACATCGAACCGCATTTCATAGACCGAGCCCTCGGGTCCGCCTCGGTGCTGCTCCATGTTGACCGAATACATGTAGCTGTCTTCGTGAAACGGGAAAGGAAAGCGTTTGATCGCCCATTCCGAGTTGTGGAACGTATATTCGTCGCGGAAGGACTCATCGTTGAATTGAATGGTCATGTGGGCCTCCTCTCAGCGGTCCAGCACGAGGGACTGGCCCTCGAAACGCGATACGCAGGGCATGATCTTCTTGCCTGCGGCTTTTTCTTCGTCAGTCAGCCAATGATCGCGATGAACAAAGTTCCCGTCGTGATCCAGAACAACGGTTTCGCATTGACCACAGGCCCCGCCACGGCACAGATACGGCGCATCCACGCCTTCGCGTTCGATGGCTTCCAGCAGGCTTTCGTTCTCACCCACGTGAATGACTTTGTCCGATGTTGCCAAGCGCACTTCGAACGGTTTGCCGGGCTGCGGTGCCAGAAACTCTTCGTAATGCACGCAATCCTCGGGCCAGCCTTCGGCGGCAGCAGTTCCGCGCACCCAATCGATCATGCCTTTGGGGCCGCAGACATAGACATGCGTGCCCAAAGGCTGCCCGCTCAGCAGATTTTTCAGATCGATCTGCTGATTTTGGTCGTCATAGTACAGATGTGTTTCGTTTGGATGCCTGTCTGTCAGTTGATCGGCATAAGATGCCAACGCATTGTTACGGCACGCATAATGCAGTTCCCAATGACCGTGCAGAAGTTCTAGCTGTTTGATCTGCGCCAGAAACGGGGTGATACCGATGCCACCTGCCAGAAACAGGTGCTTGCGGGCCCGCAGGTCAAGCGAGAACAGGTTGACCGGATAGCTGATGGTCATCTCATCGCCCAGTTTGACCTGACGGTGCATGAACAACGAGCCACCCCTGCCCTGATCGTCGCGCCGAACCGAGATCGTATAAGACGACTGATCAAACGGGTCGGACATCAGGGAATACGGGTTAAGCCGCGTGATACCACCGTCCTGCATTTCGACAACAGTATGCGCTCCGCCTGAAAAGGTGGGCAATTGCCCGCCATCAACGCGTTCGAACCGGAATCGCGTCACTAATTCGTTCAGCGGGGTGATTTCGGTCACTTTGACCTGAATTTTCTCGGCACCGCTCATTCGTAGATCCCCTTCGGCTCGGGCACGTTACCATGGTCCTCGGCGTCAACACGGACGCCCTGATAGGCGGCAAGGCGGCGGGAATAGTGGTCGCGCACAAACAGGTTGAGCCCACAGTGCGCGCAGACAAACGGATCGACCTCGACATCTTCGGTGATGCCTTTGCAGTGCACACATTGCATCCGGCGCGCGACCGAGCCGCGATGTTCGGTCTGAATCGCAGTATGCGGAAGACCGACGGCCATCACCTCGTTCATGGCCTGCCCCATCATCCCCTCGGTGCCGGTCAGATAGACCTGCAATCCCATATGCGCGTCCTCTAACACGCGGCGAATGCGGTGCAGCGCGGCTGCATAAGACGGGCCTTCGTAGAATTGCGCAGGATTCAGCGCCTGCAGCCGTTCTGAAAAATCCGTGCCTTTTGGGATATAGATCAAATGGGCTTTAGCCATCAGATCGGGTGTCGCTATGTCAATGATGGCTTCGGCCCCTTCGGCCTCGGCGATCATAAGATGATGTTCACCTGAGCGAACCTCTAGCGTACCCCAGACCGGGCGGCTTGCGATTGACTTGGGAAATTCGAACTTTGACATTGTGCCCTCAAACAGGAAAAGGGCGCCACGGTGTGTCCGTTGCGCCCCCTGAAACTCAGCCCTTTGCGGTTCTGATCGATTTGTCCTGATCGTAGAACGGCATCTCTTCCGCAGTCGCCGCTATTTCTGTCCCATCGCCGTTGCGCACTGTCAGCTCGGTGCCGGGCGAGGCACAGGCGACCGGCATCCGCGCGATACCCACATTGTGCCCATTGATTTCGGAATACATACCGAAGGTGACAACACCGACCTTTTCGCCGTTCTGCAGCAGGTCAGCACCCTCATCCGCCGGGGTGGTGCCATCCAGTTTGACACCATAGATCTTGAACCGTTCTTTGCCTTGCGAGGCATAGTGGTTCTCGGCGCCGATAAATCCGGTCTTGCCTGGTGAAACTGTGAATTCCAGACCCAGTTCCCATAGGGTATCGCCGCAGGTTTCGTCATCGAATGGATAGGTTTCCGAGTTGTCCCCAGGATAAAACAGCAGGTAGCTTTCGGTGCGCAGCAAATCGAGCGTCGAGAACTGGACCGGAACAATGCCCATGTCCTTGCCTTCGGCAAGGATGTTGTCCCACAGATGCACAGCGTGCTTGGCCTGGCAGAAAATCTCATACCCGCGCTCGCCGGTATAACCGGTCCGCGAAATCATCACAGGGCAGCCATAGAGCTTGGTCTGCATGATGCCAAAATAGGCCAGATCCCGAATACCCGGAACGTGTTTGGCCAGGAAATCCACCGCCACGGGACCCTGCAACGACATGTCGTGCATGTCGTCGTCAAAAATGACCGAACAATTCTTACCGGCGGCCACCGATGTCAGCTGTTCCATCCCTGTCCCGGTGCCGTGCACGACAAGCCAGGTGTTCACCGACAGGCGGTAGATGATGCAATCGTCGACAAATTTGCCTTCGGAATTCAGGATCGACGCGTAGGTCGACCGGCCCGGCATGATTTTTTCCACATTCCGCGTCGTGACACGGTCAATGACATAAGCCGCATCTTCGCCGACCACATGAACCTTCTTCAGACCTGACACATCCATCAGCCCTGCCTTGGTGCGGATCGCCTCGTAATCTGCTTTGGCGCGTTCCGGGCTGTGGTCATAGAACCACGCGGTTCCCATACCGTTCCAGTCTTCCAGCTCGCCGCCGATCTCGGCATGGCGCTGCGCAAGGGCGGACGTCCTCCAAAGAATGGCCATTGTTCAGCTCTCCCGTTGATTGCTTTTTGTTGGCCATATTGAGGCCGAAGTCGGATCGAAAATCAACACCTCTGTGCAGATTTTTTTCCTGTTGGGAATATTTGCCTGCAATTTTCGCACCCTGGGCGGGGTGCGCGATAGTTATATAAGTACTTATTTATCAACGCTATAGCCATTTGATCGGCGTCAAAAATCCTGCGCGAATTACTGGCCTCAAAGATGTTTGCCCCACATATCTATTGACAGGTCGCGAATGAAATTGTCCCCTGAGTGCATAATTATTCCCAGCAGGAAATTCTTCGCAGAAAGACCTCCTGCTGCAACAACAGGGAGACTACGAAGTGGATGGTAATCTAAATGCACTCACGACGGTCTTTACCGAGTTCTACTACTGGGTAACGGTCGTTTTCATGTTCCTCATCCATGTGGGCTTTTGCATGTACGAGGTCGGCGCCAGCCGGGCTCGTAACCATATGCACACATTGATGAAAAACATCATGATCATCCCGCTGGTGACGGTCACGTTCTTCTTCTTTGGATGGTGGATTTACTGGGCCTTTCCAAACTTTCCGTTCTGGGGTGGTTTGGATACCGAAGCGGGCGCTGCAAATCTACCATGGGCCGACACCATGGCGACCAATCTGGGTGACAGAATCACCGGCGTCTTCTGGGCGGCATTCCTGCTGTTCTCGTGGACGGCAGCCTCGATTGTATCTGGCTCTGTGATCGAGCGGATTAGATCTTCGGCCTTGTGGGTCCATGCCGTGATGATTGGTTCAGTCTGGTGGATCATCGACGCCGCGTGGGGTTGGCACTACGGCGGTTGGATGGTGCGCGTTCTTGGGTACCACGATGCTTACGCTTCCGGGGTTATTCACGCAATCGCAGGCGGTTACGCACTTGGGGTGATCATGGTTCTGGGTCCCCGCCTAGGCAAATTTGCCAAAGACGGTACGCCGCGGGATATTCCGCCGCATAACCCTTGGCTACTGACCATCGGGATATTCCTGATCTACACAGGTTTCTGGGGCTTCTATGCTGCATGTAATGTTCCGGCGATATCTCCGGAAGCAATTGACGGTCAGATAACGGGCGTCACGTGGACCGCGACCAACATCTATCTGGCGCCGACCACACTTTCCGCGATTACCTTCAACTTCCTGATGTCTCTGTCTGGCGGGTTGATGGCAGCGTATGTCATTTCCAAAGGTGACGCGTTTTGGACGTTCTCGGGCGGACTGGCCGGTATTATCACTGCATCTGCGGGTAACGATCTATATCACCCGATCCAAGCAATGATCATTGCCGCGATCGGTGTCGTGATCGTATACAAGCTGCACTATTGGGTCGAGCGTCGGTTCAAGTTGGATGATGCCGTTGGTGCCGTTGCCGTGCATGGCTATGCAGGGTTCGTTGGCCTGGTGATTTCCGGCTTTGTCCTGTGGGGCGTACCTTCTTCGCCATATGAAGGCTATGCAACGATCAACCCGGTCGGCCAAATCACCGGCGCGGTCATCATGTTCTTTGTTCTTGGCTTCTTACCAGGTTGGATCCTGGCGAAAATTCAAGCAGCCGCTGGTGTTCTGCGCATCCCGGAAGAAGTTGAACTTCAGGGTCTCGATTACGCTGAACACCATGCCTACGAAGACGCCAAAGCCGCGATTATTGCAGCCGACAAGGAAGAACTGGCTGCCCGTGGCGTAGCAGCTAAGTAAGGGAGAAAAATATGTCTACTAACGGATATACAAGTTGGGCCGTAGATTTGGCCGAAGTCGGACCAATCTATCCCTTCCAAGGTTACGAAGTCCTGATGGTCATCGTGGGCGTCGCATTCTGGATCGGTTGGCATCGCATCCAGTTTGTCCGGGAAGGTGAGCACCTTGAGAAGGCTCGTCATACCGGTGACGAAGAGAAGGTGAAGGCACAGCTGGAACGATACTAATCCACCTTTGAATACTGGTGATGGGCGTAAATCTGAGTTTGCGCCCATTGCCTATCAGGAAAATTATTTTCCTGTGATTATTGATACTCGCTGGATTTGTTGATACCCTCGAATCAGGACGAAACACACAAGGAGAATTGCCAGCTATGTGCGGAATTGTTGGATTATTCCTGAAAGACCGGTCGCTTGCGCCACAGTTGGGCAATATGCTGACAGACATGTTGGTCACCATGACTGATCGCGGCCCGGATAGTGCGGGGATCGCGATTTATGGTGATGAATCAAATGGCCACACCAAGATGACGCTGCAATCGCCTAACCCCGGCGAAGATTTTGCCGGGTTGGCCGACGACTTGGAACGACGCTTGAATGTCACGATCACACAGACTGACAACGACACGCACACCGTTCTGGACATTCCAGCAGGGCAGTTTGAAGCGGCACGGGCCGCGTTGGCGGAAATCCGGCCTTCAGTCCGGATCATGAGCCGGGGCGAAATGCTGGAGATCTACAAAGAGGTCGGCCTGCCCAAGGACGTGGCCGCGCGCTTTGACATCAGCAGCATGAGCGGCACACATGGCATTGGCCACACTCGCATGGCGACAGAGTCTGCCGTCACGACGATGGGTGCACACCCGTTCAACACTGGACCAGATCAGTGTCTGGTTCACAACGGCTCGTTGTCGAACCACAATTCGCTGCGCCGCAAGTTGCGCCGTGAAGGTGTGGTGATCCAAACCGAGAATGATACCGAGGTCGGAGCCGCCTATCTGACCTGGAAGATGATGAACGGGGCCAGTCTGGGCGAGGCGCTGGAAAGCAGCCTCGAAGACCTAGATGGGTTCTTTACCTTTGTGGTCGGCACCAAAGACGGGTTCGGCGTGGTCCGCGATCCGATCGCCTGTAAGCCTGCGGTGATGGCCGAAACCGATCAATATGTGGCCTTTGGCAGCGAATACCGGGCGCTGGTGAACCTGCCGGGTATCGACGAGGCCCGCGTTTGGGAGCCAGAGCCAGCAACGGTTTATTTCTGGTCCCACAATGACAGCCCCACGACCAACGAAAAGGCCGCATGACATGCAAACCTATGATCTTGAAGCAGACGGCCTGCGTGGGTTGAACGCGACGCTGCAGGAGCAAAGCAAAGAGACCAACCAGACCAACTGGCAGGTGGTGAACCCGAAGGGCAGCCACGCCATCGCGGTCGGGCTAGACGCGCCCATCGAGGTGACGGTCAAGGGGTCAACCGGCTATTACTGCGCGGGAATGAACCAGCAGGCGACGGTCAAGGTCGAAGGCTCGGTTGGGCCCGGCGTGGCCGAGAACATGATGTCCGGTCAGGTCGTAGTCGAAGGCGACGCCAGCCAATACGCCGGCGCCACGGGCCACGGCGGTTTGCTGGTGATCAAGGGCAATGCAAGTTCGCGCTGCGGAATCTCGATGAAGGGGATCGATATCGTGGTGCATGGCAATATCGGCCATATGTCGGCCTTTATGGCGCAGGCCGGTAATCTTGTGGTCTGCGGTGATGCAGGCGATGCACTGGGAGACTCGCTTTACGAGGCGCAGCTATTCGTGCGCGGCTCGGTCAAAAGCCTGGGCGCCGATTGCATCGAGAAAGAGATGCGTCCCGAGCATCTGGAAATCCTTAGGGACCTACTGGACCGCGCGGGCGCGAATGCCCATCCAAAAGAGTTCAAACGCTACGGGTCCGCCCGTCAGCTTTATAACTTCGACGTCGACAACGCCGCTGCTTACTGAGGAAGAAGGGTATGAAAGACATGGACGATCAGATCCCCCGCACCCTGCCGATTCAGTCGGCGACCTTCACCAACCCGATCAATGCAGAGATCCGGCGCGCTGCGGCCACAGGTATCTATGATATTCGTGGTGGCGGAGCCAAACGCAAGGTGCCGCATTTCGATGATCTGTTGTTTCTGGGCGCCAGCATCAGTCGCTATCCTCTCGAAGGTTACCGCGAACGCTGCGACACCTCGGTGACGTTGGGCACGCGCTTTGCCAAAAAGCCGATTGAGCTGGACATTCCGATCACCATTGCGGGTATGAGTTTTGGGGCGCTGTCTGGCCCGGCAAAAGAGGCCTTAGGTCGAGGCGCTTCGGCAGCGGGCACGTCAACCACGACCGGCGACGGTGGCATGACCCCCGAAGAGCGCGGCCATTCAAGCAAACTGGTCTATCAGTATTTGCCTTCGCGCTACGGCATGAACCCGGATGATCTGCGCAAGGCCGACGCGATTGAGGTCGTTGTTGGTCAGGGCGCAAAACCCGGCGGAGGTGGTATGTTGCTGGGTCAGAAGATCAGCGACCGCGTCGCAGAAATGCGGACCCTGCCCAAAGGCATCGACCAGCGCTCGGCCTGTCGCCATCCCGACTGGACTGGCCCAGACGATCTGGAAATCAAGATCCTCGAACTGCGCGAGATTACCGGCTGGCAGGTGCCCATCTATGTCAAGGTTGGTGCGACCCGCCCCTATTATGACACCGCACTGGCGGTAAAGGCCGGGGCCGATGTGGTGGTGATGGACGGCATGCAGGGCGGCACTGCCGCGACGCAAGACGTTTTCATCGAGCATGTGGGGCTGCCGACGCTGTCCTGCATTCGTCCCGCCGTGCAGGCGCTGCAGGATTTGGGCGTGCATCGCGAGGTGCAACTTGTGATCTCGGGCGGCATTCGCACCGGGGCCGATGTGGCAAAGGCAATGGCCCTTGGCGCCGACGCGGTAGCCATTGGTACCGCCGCGCTGGTGGCGCTTGGCGACAACGACCCAAAATGGGAATCCGAGTACCAAAAGCTCGGCACCACCACAGGGGCTTATGACGACTGGCACGAAGGCCAAGACCCCGCGGGTATCACCACGCAGGATCCCGATCTGGCCGCCCGTCTGAACCCGGTCGAGGCCGGACGCCGTCTGCGCAACTATCTCAAGGTGATGACGCTTGAGGCGCAGACCATTGCGCGGGCCTGTGGTCATAATCACCTCCATAACCTTGAACCCGAGGATTTGTGTGCTCTGACCATGGAGGCCGCCGCGATGGCACGTGTCCCGTTGGCTGGGACAAGCTGGTACCCGGGCAAGGAAGGGTTCTGAACCGATGCTGCGCGGCTCCCTGACGGGGGCCGCGTTTTTGCTTTGAAAAAAATAAACAACAGGGAAAGGAAAGCCATCGTGACGACAGATCTCGCAGCTTTCGCAAAAGAAAAAGGCGTCAAATACTTCATGATCTCGTTCACCGACCTGTTCGGTGGGCAGCGGGCCAAGCTGGTGCCCGCGCAGGCGATTGCCGAGATGCAGGAAGACGGCGCAGGCTTTGCCGGGTTTGCCACCTGGCTGGATATGACTCCCGCGCATCCTGACATGCTGGCGGTGCCGGACCCGTCATCAGTGATCCAACTTCCATGGAAGCCCGAGGTCGCCTGGGTTGCAGGTAACTGCGTGATGGAAGGCAAGGATGTTGCCCAGGCCCCGCGCAATGTTCTGCGCCGCCTGATTGGCGAGGCCGCCGAGATGGGGATGCATGTCAAAACCGGCATCGAGGCTGAATTCTTCCTGCTGACCCCAGATGGCGAGCAGATCAGCGATCCGTTCGATACGGCTGAGAAGCCCTGTTATGACCAGCAGGCGGTGATGCGCCGCTATGACGTGGTGCGCGAGATCTGCGATTACATGCTCGATCTCGGCTGGGGGCCGTACCAGAACGACCACGAGGACGCCAACGGCCAGTTCGAGATGAACTGGGAATTTGACGATGTTCTGCGCACCGCCGACAAGCATTCGTTCTTCAAGTTCATGACCAAATCTGTAGCCGAGAAGCACGGGTTCCGCGCCACCTTCATGCCCAAGCCTGTCGAAGGGCTGACCGGTAATGGCTGCCATGCTCATATCTCGGTCTGGGATGCACCCGGAGCGGACGCCAAAACCAACGTCTTCGCCGGCGAAGGCGACGGTCCGACCGGCGAGGTGGGACTCGGCGAACAGGGCAAGTATTTCCTGGGCGGGATCATGAAACATGCCAGCGCGCTGGCGGCGATCACCAACCCGACGGTGAACAGCTATAAGCGTATCAACGCACCGCGCACCATGTCGGGCGCGACCTGGGCCCCTAATACCGTGACCTGGACCGGCAACAACCGCACCCACATGGTCCGAGTGCCCGGCCCGGGCCGGTTCGAACTGCGCCTGGCCGACGGCGCCACCAACCCCTATCTGCTGCAGGCGGTCATCATCGCCGCTGGATTGTCCGGCATTCGCTCAAAAGCCGATCCGGGACGTCGCTGGGACATCGACATGTATGCCGAAGGCCACACCGTCACCGACGCCCCCAAACTACCGCTGAACATGCTCGACGGGTTGCGCGAATATGACAACGATACCGAGTTGAAAGCCATGATGGGTCAGGAATTCTCAAGCGCGTTTCTGAAGATGAAGCATCAGGAATGGAACTCGTTCGTCAGCCATTTCTCAAGATGGGAAAAGGACCACACGCTCGATATCTGAACAAATCAGGGGCTGCAGAGAACCTGCCGCCCCAACCCCTTCGATCAGACGGAGACCTGCACGTCGTGAACGTTCTGATTTTCCAGCATTCGTCAGGCGAAAATCCCGGAGCGTTTTTGGAACACATTTCATCATGCGGTGATGCGGCCAAAGTCGTGCATCTGTATGATGGCCAACCAATCCCGCAACTCGACGATTTTGATTTGCTTCTGGTTCTGGGCGGCCCGATGGACGTCTGGGAAACCGAGGCGCATCCGTGGCTCGTGCCCGAAAAACAAGCGATCAGGACGTGGATTCAAGACCTCAAGCGTCCTTACTTTGGGATATGTCTGGGCCACCAACTTCTGGTTGATGCGTTAGGAGGGAAATGTGCACCTATGCAAAAGCCTGAGATCGGTGTGCTCTCCATCAATCTGACTGACAACGCGCGCAGTGATCCGCTGTTCGGGCCCCTGCCCCATCAATTCCGGGTGCTACAGTGGCATGGGGTTGAAGCCATCGACCTACCGCCCAACTCATCGGTTCTGGCGCAATCTGATGCCTGCGCTGTACAGGCTTTGCGGGTCTCAGATCGCGCCTGGGGCGTGCAGTTTCACCCCGAACTTGTTCAGGGCACGATCCGATCGTGGATGACCGATCCGGCAAATCATCAATGCGCCGTGGATTGGCTTGGATGCGCAGATGCGGTGCAGGAGATGGTCACTGACAGCGACACTATTGCCGAGGAACAATTCAAGATCACGTCCAGCATCTATACCAGACTGCGACAGATCTAATCAGCCATGAACCTCAAGGTTCTTTCCGCTGTCGGCTTCAACTCTCCAGTCTGGGACATCGTTGACCAGCATCAATGCCGCACGGCGCAGAGTTCTGCGCATTTTGTCCACCACCGGACCGTCCATTCCGCAATCCGCCAACGCGGCGTCAAACGTATCCAGCCAAAGCTCGGCATCGGCCTCGCGTATCGGCACATGCGCATGAATTTCACGCAGGTCCATATGACCAAATCGCTCACGATAATACGCCCGACCGCCCAGGAACCCGCTCAGAAACTCAAATTGTGCCTGTCTGGTATGAGACAACCCGTGTCCGCGAAAATGCAACCTGTGCAATGAATGTACGGCCGGATCGGTCTCCATGCGGTCGTAGAACCGTTCGACCAGAGCCCGAAGCCGATCTTCACCGCCGATTTGATCCAAAGCCGATGACAAACGTCTCTTCTCCGAATTGTAGCCGCCAATAAATATTGCATAACAGGAAAATAAGTTTATCACCAGTGACATGTTGGCGCGGTTGATATCGAAAGGTGGGCACGGAATGTCCGGACTTGGCCAGATACATGGGGCGACCGGATGAGCGCCCTTGCACTGGGTCTGCTGGCCGCATTGTGCTGGGGTTTTCACGATCTCGCCGTGCGATATGTCAGCCAGTCCGTGAGCGTCATCGCAGCGTTGATGGCCGTACTGATTGCCGGGGCCGTGCTTCAGTTCGGACTTATGGCGATCTGGTCCGGGTTTGCCCCCATGCCCGTCGAGGCGGTGTCCTATGCGGTTGCGTCGGGTGGCTTTTACCTGCTGGCTGGCCTCAGCATGTATGCTGCATTTCAGCGCGGACCCGTACGTCTGGTCGCCCCGCTTGTCGCCAGCTATCCCGTATTGTCAGTCACGCTTGCAATATGGCGCGGTTTCGAAGTCAGCATATGGCATTGGCTGGCGATCATCGCCATTGGTGTCGGCGTGTCCATTGTCTCAACACGATCCGACGATGACGGCGCGGAATATCCTTCAGCGGGGCCGACAATTGCCTTTTCCATTCTTGCGGCAATTGGGTTTGCTGCGACATTCGCTTTGGGACAGTATGCAGCCGAACTGGGCAATGAGTTCACCGTTTCGCTGATTGGTCGACTAACTGCGATCCCTGCGCTGGCTGTAATCGCCCTTGCATCCCGCAAGTCGCTTTGGCCAGGCGTGCGGGCCCTACCCCTTTTGTGCCTGATGGGCGCGCTCGATGCGGTGGCAATTCTGTGCGTCGTGTCTGCTGGTGGGTTGCCTAATGCCCAATACGCGTCCATTGCAGCCTCGATCTTCGGATTGTTGACGGTTGTATTGGCCTGGGCAATCTTGCGAGAGAGAATGTCTACATCTCAATGGCTTGGATGCATCATTGCATTTGCCGGGATTGGCTATCTCGCGATCTGAGCATCTTTTAGCCCCATGGCAATTCCATGGGCCTGATGCGCCGCAGTCGCGCTGTTCAGTACGCAATCGATTTCGCCCGGCCGGACCGGTCCGGGCAGATGCCATGCGCCTGGGCGAATGAGGTCTTTGTATCCCAGCAACTCACCGCGCAAACTTAGAATATCGATTTGAGCAGGCGCGGCAGGCAGCAACAAGACAGCGTAGACATCCACCGCCTCGTTCAATTGCTTGACCTGAGTTCGGCACTTATCCTGCGACACATCCTTGCCCCAGAATTGCTGATCCAACGCCATGCCGGTTTGTGCCGCGCGGGCTACCAACGCGCGGGCGCGCGCGGCATTCGACGCTGAATGACCAATGGACACGATCACCATACGCGCGGCACGGCCCGCAAAACGCCAATAGTGTTGCGCGTTGGTGCAGGCAGGTAGGCTGCCGCCGGTTTGAGAGGCGGCAGAGAGGTTCACGCCGTCAGGCCTTCTGGTTCTGGCAGGCTGTTTGCGCGGCATGCGGCGGTGAGGGTGTTTGCGAGTAGGCAGGCGATGGTCATGGGGCCGACGCCTC
>NZ_JBQFYL010000028.1:0-2500 GCF_056541465.1 Ruegeria sp. AH12
CGTTCAGCGATTGATCCAGTGGGTTGTTTGTAGAGATGCGGGCTGTTTGGGATTTTCTGGCGTTGGTTGCGGGAGTAGGATTTGAACCTACGACCTTCAGGTTATGAGCCTGACGAGCTACCGGGCTGCTCCATCCCGCGACACTTTGGTATGGTCTACCGCCTATTCGGCGACTTGAGACCATTGTTGGCCTATCGCTTACGCTGCTTGAGGCCGGGTATTATTTCATCGTTTAGAGAGATATGGGCTTTTACTAGGTTTGGCGGTGACCTACTCTCCCGGGGCTTAAGCCCAAGTACCATTGGCGCGGCAGTGCTTAACTTCCGGGTTCGGGATGGGACCGGGTGTTTCACTTGCGCTATGACCACCAAACCGAGGAAAAGCCCATGTCGACTTTCTTGCGGAGCAAGAAAGCGACAGGTGGCAGGCAGCGTATTCTTGAAGAGAATGCGCGGTGCCACTCGGTTATATAATCAACCAACATCGCGGCTTGGCGCTGCGACGCTGTCCATAATCAAGGTCAGTGTATGCTTTTGGTGATTTGTCTTCCTATTACTGGATCAAATCAAGCCTATCGGGCGATTAGTACCGGTCAACTGAACGCATTACTGCGCTTACATCTCCGGCCTATTGACGTGGTGGTCTTCCACGGCCCTCAGGGAGACCTTGTTTTGAGGGGGGCTTCCCGCTTAGATGCCTTCAGCGGTTATCCTGTCCGATCATAGCTACCCAGCACTGCCGTTGGCACGACAACTGGTCCACCAGTGGATCGTTCACCCCGGTCCTCTCGTACTAGGGGCAACTCCTCTCAAGTCTCCTACACCCACGGCAGATAGGGACCGAACTGTCTCACGACGTTCTAAACCCAGCTCACGTACCTCTTTAAACGGCGAACAGCCGTACCCTTGGGACCTGCTCCAGCCCCAGGATGAGATGAGCCGACATCGAGGTGCCAAACACTGCCGTCGATATGGACTCTTGGGCAGTATCAGCCTGTTATCCCCGGCGTACCTTTTATCCGTTGAGCGATGGCCCTTCCACTCGGGACCACCGGATCACTATGGCCGTCTTTCGACTCTGCTCGACTTGTCAGTCTTGCAGTCAGGCTGGCTTCTGCCATTGCACTCAACGAGCGATTTCCGACCGCTCTGAGCCAACCTTCGCGCGCCTCCGTTACGCTTTAGGAGGCGACCGCCCCAGTCAAACTACCCGCCACGCAGGGTCCCGGATCCGGATAACGGACCGCGGTTAGACATCAAGAGTGCGAAGGGTGGTATCTCAAGGGAGGCTCCACGGATACTTGCGTTTCCGCTTCAAAGCCTACCACCTATCCTGCACATCACAATCCTGATGCCAGTGCGAAGCTGTAGTAAAGGTGCACGGGGTCTTTCCGTCTAACCGCGGGAAGCCTGCATCTTGACAGGCAATTCAATTTCGCTGAGTCGATGTTGGAGACAGCGGGGAAGTCGTTACGCCATTCGTGCAGGTCGGAACTTACCCGACAAGGAATTTCGCTACCTTAGGACCGTTATAGTTACGGCCGCCGTTTACCTGGGCTTCAATTCAAGGCTCTCACCTCTCCTTTTAACCTTCAGGCACCGGGCAGGCGTCAGACCCTATACGTCGTCTTGCGACTTCGCAGAGCCCTGTGTTTTTAATAAACAGTCGCCACCCCCTGGTTTGTGCCCCCAGCCCCTAGTTGCCTAGGAACCGGGCCTCCTTCTCGCGAACTTACGGAGGTATTTTGCCGAGTTCCTTCAACATCGTTCTCTCAAGCGCCTTGGTATGCTCTACCAGTCCACCTGTGTCGGTTTAGGGTACGGTCTGATGGAGGGCTATTTCCAGGAACCACTCAGCAGCCCAATCAATCCGATAAGATTGAACTACACCTGTGATCCGTCACATCCTCCTGGCCTAGGAATATTAACCTAGTTCCCATCGCCTACGCCTTTCGGCCTCGGCTTAGGGGCCGGCTTACCCTGCTCAGATTAGCTTTAAGCAGGAACCCTTGGACTTTCGGCGAGAGTGTCTCTCACACTCTTTGTCGCTACTCATGTCATCATTCTCACTAGTGATCTCTCCACCGGATGGCTCACGCCCCGGCTTCATCGAAAGAACTCTATCCTGCGCTACCGCCTATTCGGCTACTTGAGCGCGGTTGCCCGCGCCGTATAACCGGCGGCAATACAGGATGAGTTCTATGTCACACTACGCTCTGCTACCGATGCTTACGCATCCCTAGACTTCGGCTCATGGCTTGAGCCCCGTTACATCTTCGCCGCAGGACAACTTATTTAGACCAGTGAGCTGTTACGCTATCTTTAAAGGATGGCTGCTTCTAAGCCAACCTCCTGGTTGTTTTGGTCGTCCCACCTGCTTTCCCACTTAGCCATGAATTGGGGGCCTTAGTCGTAGGTCAGGGTTGTTTCCCTCTCCACTACGGACGTTAGCATCCGCAGTGTGTCTGCCATCTAGTACTCCCGGGTATTCGGAGTTTGGT
>NZ_JBQFYL010000029.1:0-6144 GCF_056541465.1 Ruegeria sp. AH12
CTGCGGTCAGCGTGGTCTTACCATGGTCAACATGCCCAATCGTGCCGATGTTGACGTGCGGTTTTGTACGCTCAAACTTTTCCTTTGCCATTCCTCAGGCGCCCTTTTGCATTTTGGGGGACCCTTGGTCCCGTGGTTACATCTGCGCGCGCGAGATATTTGGTTCAGGGGGGAAAATCAAGCACATCCTTGGGGAAAAGCCGAGCTCAGGCCGGATTTTGCACTAGTTCGGTAGAATCGAGCGGTTGGATCAGGTCTGGTCGCTTGTCGAACCAGCCATTGTCGTTGTGCTCTTCGGCCAGCCATTCTTCGACGCGGTCAGCAACTTTGAGGGCCAAACCACTCATTTGCTCTTCTTTGGTTCGGGTGCGCCCTGAACCGGCAAAGGCGCTTTCCCCAGTCGTATCTTCCAGCACTTGGAACTGTTTGGCCTTGGCCAGGAACTCTTTCTTTTTGACGTCATAAACGTTTACCAAAACAATCGCGGTGCTTTTAGGATTATAGATAACGGGAACTCCGGGAGGAGCCAGCATATAGCCTTCGAGGCTGATGCCGATGTCATATTCCTGCGCCCCTTGATAGCGCCCCAGCCGGATATCAACCGCGTTCTGGATCGCGTCTTCCCATTCTTTTGGGGTTGCATCGCGCGAAACCGGACCCTGTTTCGCCTTTTCGGCAAACGCGTAGTTCACCCGCAGCTTGAATTCACCCAGTGACTCGGGTTCTTCGTAAACCTGTGTCTGCGTGCAGGCGCCCATTAGGGCCAATCCGGTGATCAGTGTCAGAATGCGCAACATGTCTCGTCTCGATAGGCCTGTTTTTCTTTTGATTTAGCGCACCAACACAGGCTGTGCCAAGCCGCATCGGCAGAATTTCACCCGCGCAAGCCCCCTGATCACGAGAATTTATAGTCGCGTGGGAACCCGTAGGGCGGCTTTTTCCCAACACTGGCGCGTTTGGCCAGCCATTGGGACATATCCGCCTCGTGCCGTGTCTTGTCGCCACCCATCGACCATTTGAGGCCTTCCTCCCAGTTGAAGGTGGTGACGTCGGACAAGCCGCCATCCAGTTCCAGCGTCCCCTGCCGCCCGCGCGCCATATTGTATTTTTGAAGGCGGACACCCTTGCCGCGCGTCATCTCGGGCAGGTCTTCGGTCGGGAAGACAAGGAACTTGCCGTTCTGAGATACGACCGCCACATGGTCGCCTGCGACCGGCTTACAGATCATCGCCGTCTCGTCATCCTTGACGTTGAGCACCTGTTTGCCGTTGCGGGTCTGGGCCAGCACGTCATCCTCGGGCACCATGAATCCGTTGCCTGCGTCGGAGGCTACCAGCAGCTTTCGCCCCGGTTTGTGGATCAGGATGTCGATGATCTGAGCCTCGTTTGGCAGGTCGACCATCAGACGCAGCGGTTCGCCCATGCCACGCCCACCGGGCAGGTTGGCGGCACTGACCGTGTAAAACCGCCCGTTTGACGCAAACACCAGCAGCCGGTCGGTGGTCTCAGCATGAAATATGAACCGGGGGCCGTCGCCGTCCTTGAACTTCAATTCGCGTGCCAGATCGATATGTCCGGTCATTGCGCGAATCCAGCCCATCTGAGAGCAAACCACCGTGATCGGTTCACGGTCGATCATTGCTTCGAGCGGCACTTCCTCGACCTGTCCGGCCTCAGCAAATTGCGTGCGGCGCGCGCCACCTTCGTAGTCTTTGCCGAAGGTCTTTTTGGTCTCTTTCAACTGCTCGGCAATCTTGGCCCATTGCAGGGCGGGATCGGCCAGAAGGTCTTCGAGGTTGGCGCGTTCCAGCATCAGCTCATCGCGTTCGCGGACCAGCTCCATCTCTTCCAGACGGCGCAAACTGCGCAAGCGCATGTTGAGGATCGCATCGACCTGAACTTCGGACAACTCACCCTCGCCCGGTTTGGGCGAGACATAGTCGGCTTCGTCGGTCGCGCGGACATGGTCTATGCCCCAGTCCTCGCGCATCAGCGCGGCCTTCGGGTCGTCGTCGTAACGGATGATGTCGATCACACGGTCGAGGTTGAGGAAGGCGACGATAAAGCCCTCCAACACCTCCAAGCGGTGGTCGATCTTCGCCATGCGGTGGCGAGAGCGGCGCAGCAGAACCTCCTGCCGGTGATCAAGGAAAGCTCGCAGCACTTCCTTCATCGAGCAGACCTTAGGCGTTACGCCGTCGATTAACACGTTCATATTCAGGCTGAATCGCACCTCAAGGTCAGAGTTGCGGTAAAGCATGCCCATCAGCACCTCAGGGTCCACGTTCTTGGAACGCGGTTCCAGAATCAGGCGAATGTCATCAGCGGATTCGTCGCGTACATCCGCGAGGATCGGAATCTTCTTGGTCTGGATCAGCTCAGCAATCTTCTCGATCAGCTTGGATTTCTGAACCTGATAGGGGATCTCGGTGATCACGATCTGCCATTGGCCGCGACCCAGATCCTCGACCTCGAATTTACAGCGCAGCCGGAAAGATCCGCGCCCGGTGCGATAGGCTTGCGCGATATTCTCGGGCGGCTCAACGATCACGCCGCCAGTCGGGAAATCCGGGCCGGGCACATAGTTCAACAGCGTATCGTCACGCGCATCCGGCGTTTTGATCAGGTGCAGGCAAGCATCGCAGAGTTCCGAGATATTATGCGGCGGGATATTCGTCGCCATCCCCACCGCGATTCCGCTGGCACCGTTGGCCAGCAGGTTGGGGAACTGCGCTGGCAGCACAACCGGCTCGGTCAGCGTGCCATCGTAGTTGTCGCGGAAATCAACGGCGTCTTCGTTCAGACCCTCAAGCAGCGCCTCGGCCACGATGGTCATCCGTGCCTCGGTGTATCGCGAGGCCGCCGGGTTGTCGCCGTCGATATTGCCGAAATTCCCCTGCCCGTCGACCAGCGGGTAACGCACGTTGAAGTCCTGCGCCAGACGCGCCATCGCGTCATAGATCGCAGCGTCCCCATGCGGGTGATAGTTCCCCATCACGTCGCCGGAAATCTTGGCCGATTTCCTGAAACCTCCGGTTGCACTGAGTCGCAGCTCTCTCATCGCATAGAGGATTCGCCGGTGGACCGGCTTCAGCCCGTCCCGCGCATCCGGCAGGGCGCGGTGCATGATGGTGGACAGCGCATAGGTCAGATAACGCTCACCAATTGCGCGGCGCAGCGGTTCGGCCACCTCGCCCCCACCTTCAGGGGCCTCCATATTGGGGTCGTCGATCGTGTCATTCATAGATGATGTGATACGACGCAAGCGCGGCTGGGTAAAGCAAGCATGGTCCATTTTGCTGGGGACAAGTCGTGCTTTTTGCAACAGGGGGAGGCAAGCCTGTGTTTTCCCCCGATTTTCGACTCAGCCATCAAAATATGGTACCATTCCGACAATAAATGAATGCTGCCTTTTTGTTGTTGTAACGATTGATTTTGGGGGATGCGCCATGACGCGCCTTATTTTTATTACATTTGCCGCACTCGGCTGGACCTTTTACGTGATGAGCGGAGGCCCGGATTTTGAACCACGCGGCCTGCGCGCGGATAATCCGCAACGTATGGCCGAAGCTTTCAAGCCCGCCTCTAAGCCCGTGGCCTCAGCCGCGGTGGAAGAGCTTGTGACACAGGTCAGCTTTGAACCGACCCCCTCGGATCGTCCTGCACAAACGCTTGAGCCGCTTGCAGAGCCTGAGCCAGCCCTGACCGAAGAAGAAACCAAGGCCATGCTTGCACAGGTGGCCGCTGGCCTGCAGGCGAACCCCTCTTTGTTCGAAGATCAAACTGTGTCGCTTGCGCTGGCATCGCTTGAAGACGGTGTTGCCTCACTTCAACAGGTCGCTACAGACGCCGACCCCGAGACAGTAGGCGTGCCCGCTTTGCCTGAGCCAGAAAAGGACATCCGCGAGATTTCAGGCACACGCGTGAACATGCGCGATGGGCCCGGTACGATCTATCCGATCATCGGCAAAGCGCAGATCGGCCAGCAGGTCGAAGTTCTGAGCGACTCGGGCACCGGCTGGTTGCGCCTGCGCGTGTTGCCCGGGCAACAGGTTGGATGGATTTCAACATCGCTTGTCCGAAAAACATCAAACTGATTGTTTAGCGTCATTGTCCTGCCCCAATGCTGACCGTAGCTATTGAGCACATTCTGGTGCGGGACACTCATGCAAAAATCGATTCTCATCACAGGTTGTTCTTCTGGTATCGGGCTTGATGCAGCACACGGTATGCGAGCACAAGGGTGGCGGGTGTTTGCCTCGTGCCGACAGCAGCGTGATTGTGACCGGTTGCGCGCCCAAGGCTTCGAAAGCCCACGAATCGACTATGCGGATGCAGACAGTATCAAGGCCGGGTTGACCGAGGTTTTACAGGCCACCGGCGGCACGTTGGACGCCTTGTTCAACAACGGCGCCCATGGCCTGCCCGGCGCGGTCGAAGATGTACCCACAGACGGGTTGCGCCACATCTTCGAAGCCAATTTCTTTGGCTGGCACGAACTGACGCGACAGGTCATTCCCGTCATGCGTGATCAAGGGCATGGGCGAATTGTTCAATGTTCATCTGTACTTGGGCTGGTGGCATTCCCGTGGCGGGGGGCCTATGTGGCGACGAAATACGCCATCGAAGGGCTCAGCGACACGATGCGACTTGAGTTGAAGGACACAAACATCCGCGTGATCCTCATCGAACCAGGCCCGATCACGTCAAAGCTGCGTGAAAAGGCCATCCCGTTATTCGAACGGTTCATTGATTGGGAAAACTCGGCCCTACGAGCGAAATATGAAAACTCACTGCTGAAGCGATTGTATGAAAGCTCGGGGCCCGACAAGTTTGAACTGCCCGCTTCGGCGGTCACGGCTAAGCTGGTCCATGCGGTCGAAGCGCGCAGACCCAAAGCCCGCTACTATGTCACCACCCCGACCTATATCGCCGGCTATCTGCGCCGGATATTGCCCACAAGGGCGATAGACCGCATTCTGTCCGACATCTGAGACGAAATTACCGGTTCGCTTTTTCGGGTATCGGGGCTAGATCAGTCCAAACGAAACAAAAAACGCAGACGGTGAACCCTTATGGACCTTTTGATGGTCGTTTTGCTTCTGGCCATGGCGTCAGTGGTGGTCGTGTTGGCGATCGGCATTTCCAACTTCGGCAAAGGCGGCATGGCGGCTGCGAAGAAAAGCAACAAGATGATGCGGCTGCGCATCCTGTTTCAGTTCATTGCCGTATTGCTGATCCTGCTCTACGTCTACCTCAAAGGACAGGGGGCATCTTAAATGGTTGTACTAAACAAAATCTACACACGAACCGGAGATGACGGGAAAACCGCCCTCGGCAATGGTGAGCGGGTTGCCAAATACTCTGGCAGGGTGGCCGCTTATGGCACAGTGGATGAGTTGAACTCATTCGTGGGCGTGGCACGCACAGAGGCCGGTGGTGAAACCGATGCAGCCCTCGCCCGCATTCAGAATGATCTGTTCGATCTGGGGGCCGATTTCTGCCGCCCCGACATGGAAAAAGATGCCGAGGCAGACTATCCGCCACTGCGCATCGCCCCTGCCCAGATCGACCGTCTTGAGGCCGAGATTGATGCGATGAACGCAGACCTTGAACCGTTGCGCAGTTTCATCCTGCCGGGTGGATCCCGTCTGGCGGCCCATCTGCACGTCTGCCGCACCGTGTCCCGTCGGGCCGAACGCCTTGCTGTTGAGCTGACAAATATGGAGCCGGTGAACGAGGTCGCCGTCAAATACCTCAACCGTCTCAGCGACTGGTTTTTTGTGGCGGCCCGCTGCGCCAACAACAACGGCAAAGACGACGTCTTGTGGGTTCCGGGCGCGAACCGCTGAATGGCGCGCCTGCAAATCAACTGCTTCTATCCGCAACAAAGTTTCGCGCCGTGACGTCAAAAAAATCAAAACGCGACGTCTCAAGCTTATGACGTGACGATTTTGCCCTGTTGTCGCAAGACATGAGACGTTATTCAGTCGTCCGAGAGCATTGGTGGAGTCGCATTGCGGCTTGCCGTTTTTGTGAGGAGAAAGCGCAAAATGAAGGTACTCGTGCCTGTCAAGCGCGTGATTGACTATAATGTGAAGGTTCGCGTCAAAGCGGACGGTAGCGGTGTTGATCTCGCCAATG
>NZ_JBQFYL010000030.1:0-4110 GCF_056541465.1 Ruegeria sp. AH12
GGCGACGTGGTGGCCAAACGCCTGACGGCATTGGCGGATGACATGCGCAAAAAGGGGGCCGCGTTCTCGAAAGAAGGTTGGTCAGAGCTGGTCGAAATGCACGAGGGGATTGTGGCCAACCTGAAACTGGCCTCGAACGTGCTGATCTCGGACGATCTGGAAAGCGCGCGTCTGCTGAGCCTGGAAAAAACCGAAATCAAGCGGGCCGAGCGTGACAGTCGCAAACGCCACCTTAAACGCTTGCAACATGGCAGCGCAGAAAGCTTTGAAACCAGCGACATCCACCTCGAAACGCTGCGCGCCTTTCGCGAATTCAACAGTCACATCGCGGCCGTCGCCTATCCGATCCTGTATCGCAACGGGCAGTTGCTTGAAACCCGTCTGATCGAAGAAATGCCGCAGATGGAACAGGATGCGGATACCGAGGTCAAAGGATGACCGGATCGGTCGAAATCCTGAACCAGGTGGGCGTTGGGCGCGTCGTTCTGCTGTGTGAACATGCAAGCAACCGCATTCCGGCAGAGTTTGATGATTTGGGATTGTCCGCATCCGCGCGCGTCAGCCATGCTGCTTGGGATCCGGGCGCGATGGCGCTGACACGGGCGCTGTCGATAGCGCTTGATGCTCCGGTCGTGGCCTCGACCGTCTCGCGATTGGTCTATGATTGCAACCGTCCGCCCGAGGCGGCAAGCGCAATGCCCGAGAAATCAGAACTGATCGAAGTGCCGGGCAATGTGGGCCTCGATCAATCGCAACGCGATGCACGCATCCAGGCAGTGTATGCCCCGTTCTGTCAGGCAGTTGCACAGGTTCTGGATGCGCGCGGTCCGGATACAGTCGTTGTGACTATTCACTCCTTCACGCCAGTCTATTTTGGGCAGCCGCGCGCGGTTGAACTTGGACTTCTCCATGACGAGGACAGCCGTCTGGTCGATGCCATGCTGGATCACATGGATCAGATCCCGCATCGCCGCACGGAACGCAATCAGCCCTATGGCCCCGCTGACGGTGTAACGCATTCGCTCCGTCTCCATGCGCTGAGCCGGGGGCTGGCCAATGTGATGATCGAAGTACGCAATGATCTTTTGGGCAATGAAATACAGGTTGCCAACATGTCCCGGGACATACTGGCGCTGCTTGAACCGGCGCTGAACGATATCACGATCAGGGAGGACGCATCGTGAGCGCGACGCTGACATTTGAGCATTTGAAGGCTGAGGTTTCGTCTGGCGAGATTGATACGGTATTGGTTTGTCTGGTTGACATGCAGGGCCGTTTGATGGGGAAGCGGTTTCATGCGGGTCATTTTGTTGCGGGAGCGTGGGAAGAGACGCATTGCTGCAACTATCTGCTGGCGACGGATCTCGAGATGGGGACGCCGGACGGGTATGCGTCGACCAGTTGGGAGCGGGGCTATGGCGATTATGTGATGAAGCCGGATCTGAGCACGCTGCGTCCGGTGCCGTGGCTGGAAGGTACGGCGATGGTGATGTGCGATGTGCTGGATCATCACACGCATGAAGAAGTGCCACACGCGCCGCGCTCGATCCTGAAACGTCAGGTGAACCGGCTGAAGGCGATGGGCTATGACGCGATGTGCGCCACCGAGCTGGAGTTTTTCCTGTTCGAGAAAAGCTTTGATCAGATCCGCAAGGAAGGTTTTCGCGACCTTGAGCCGATCTCGGGGTACAACGAAGACTATCACATCCTTCAGACCACCAAGGAAGAGCATGTGATGCGCCCGATCCGCAACCATCTGTGGGATGCGGGGATACCGGTCGAGAACACGAAAGGTGAGGCCGAGACCGGGCAGGAAGAGCTGAACATCAAATATGCGCCTGCGATGGAGACGGCCGAGTATCACTCGATCGCCAAGAACGCGGTGAAAGAGATTGCCTGGCAGCATGGGCATGCCGCGACCTTCCTGCCGAAATGGCATCATGAGAAAGTGGGCAGTTCCAGCCACGTGCATCAGTCGCTCTGGTCCGAGGGGCGGCCGATCTTTTTCGACGAAAAAGACCCGCTCGGCATGTCGGATGTGATGAAAAGCTACATGGCGGGTCTGCTGAAATACGCCGCCGATTACACCTGTTTCATGGCGCCCTACATCAACAGCTACAAGCGGTTCATGAAGGGGACCTTTGCGCCGACGCGGATCATCTGGTCGGTGGACAACCGCACCGCCGGGTTCCGCCTGTGCGGTGACGGCACCAAGGCGGTGCGGGTGGAATGCCGTATCCCGGGCTCGGATATGAACCCCTATCTGGCGATGGCTGGGATGCTGGCGGCGGGGATCGCTGGGATCGAAGAAGGGCTGGAGTTGCAGCCGCCGACCACGGGCGACGTCTATCAGGGAGAGACGGGGATGATCCCGGGCGATCTGCGCGCGGCGCGGGATGCGCTGCATGGCTCGGCGATGTTGCGGGCTGCGATGGGAGATGACGTTGTCGATCACTATGCGCGCGCGGCCGAGGTTGAGATCGAAGAGTTTGAGCGCGTGGTGACCGATTGGGAAATTGCCCGCGGGTTTGAGCGGGCTTGAGAGGGTGAAAGCGAGGGGCCAGCCCCGCCGCCATTGGCGCTCGAACCAATGGCGCACCAATGGCGGCCCCCGAGATATTTATGGCCAGATGAAGCAGGGATCCTGCTCTCTTTAGAGATGGAGTGACTATGGGGCAGATGTTGCAATGTGTCTCGCCGATTGATGGGTCGGTTTTTGCCGAGCGCGAGGTGTTGTCGCGGGAGGCGGCGTTTGAGGTTGCGGGCCGGGCGCGGGCCGCACAGGCGGCTTGGGCGGCGCGGCCCTTGCGGGAGCGCATTGATCTCGTGATGGCGGGTGTGGCTGCTGTCGGCGCGATGAATGAGGAAATCGTGCCCGAGTTGGCGCATATGATGGGTCGCCCGGTGCGCTATGGCGGTGAGTTTGGCGGCTTCAACGAGCGCGCAAGCCACATGGCCACGATTGCCGAAGAGGCGCTGGCCGATATTGCCGTGGGCGAAGATGAGACGTTCAAGCGCTATATCAGGCGCATCCCGCATAGGGTGGTGTTTGTGGTGGCGCCGTGGAACTACCCCTACATGACGGCGATCAACACGGTGGCCCCGGCGCTGATCGCGGGTAATACGGTGATCCTGAAACACGCCACGCAGACCCTGCTGGTGGGCGAGCGTATGGCGCAGGCCTTCCATGCAGCGGGTGTGCCGGAAGACGTGTTCCAGAATGTCTTTCTGAGCCATGACGTGACCAACGATCTGATCGCGGGCAATGCGTTCGACTTCGTGAACTTCACCGGCTCGGTCGGCGGCGGCCAGGCGATGGAGCGCGCGGCGGCGGGCACCTTTACCGGCGTCGGGACTGAGCTGGGCGGCAAGGATCCGGGTTATGTGATGGACGATGCCGATCTGGAGGCGGCGGTTGAGACGCTGATCGACGGGGCAATGTTCAACGCGGGCCAGTGCTGCTGCGGGATCGAGCGGATTTATGTGCATGAAAGCCTGTATGACGACTTCGTCGCCAGGGCGGTGGAGATCGTGAAGGGCTATAAGCTGGGCAATCCGCTGGACGCTGAGACCACCATTGGCCCGATGGCCAATGTGCGCTTTGCCGATGAGGTGCGGGCGCAGATTGCCGAGGCGGTCGAGGCTGGTGCGGTGGCCCATATCGACATTTTCCCCGAGGATGATGGCGGCGCATATCTGACGCCGCAGATCCTGACCAATGTCACCCATGACATGCGGGTGATGCGGGATGAAAGCTTTGGTCCGGTAGTGGGCATCATGAAAGTGTCCTCGGATGACGAGGCCACCCGGCTGATGAATGACAGCGCGTTTGGCCTGACAGCGAGCCTCTGGACCCGCGATCTGGACCGTGCAGCGCGGGTGGGTGACCAGATTGAGACGGGCACCGTCTTCATGAACCGGGCCGATTATCTGGATCCCGGCCTGTGCTGGACCGGCTGCAAGAATACCGGGCGCGGCGGCGGTCTGTCGGTCATTGGCTATCACAACCTGACACGTCCCAAATCCTATCACCTGAAAAAGGTCACGGGCTAAGGACGCCGGCCTGCCTCGGAATGACCCCCTCGCCGGGGGAGGCCTTTTGACACGAAG
>NZ_JBQFYL010000031.1:0-3222 GCF_056541465.1 Ruegeria sp. AH12
CGCATGTAGATGAGCCGGAACCGGCAGAATAGCGCCTTGTGACGCTTCGCTGAAATGACCTGCTGGGCATGCTGTGAACGGCAGGATAGCGTGCATGTTCTCATTGCGATGTGATAGAGTTCCGGCATGGAACTGAAACAGGTTCATGGCTATCCGGCGTTTGGCAAACGGCTTAGGCGGCTGCGCCGGTCCGTCGGCCTCAAACAGTCGGCTTTGGCCGATCTATTGGGTGTCGATCAGACAACGGTCTCCAGATGGGAAAACGGCGTTCAAAGACCCGACCCCGATCTTCAGAGATCGGTTTTCAAGACCCTTGCCCCTGTTAAAGCATCCGACCAAAAACCTGAATCGTGAGGGATTCCCTTGAATGCTGATCTGTGATTCATCGTTTTTGGGAGGATGGATCATGTCAGCACCTTTACCGAATGCGCTGCGGGCGCGATTTCAGAAGCTGGTTGAAGAAGGTTTAAGCGGGCGCGCGGCGGCGTTGCGCTTGAAACTTTCCCCCGCCACTGGCGCGCGTTGGGGCCGTGCGATCCGGCGAACTGGGCAAGCAAGGATCGCGCCTCAGGGACGCCCGCGCGGCAGGGGCAAACTTGATCCGCATCGCTCTTTCCTGATCGAACTGATTGATCAAGACGGTGACATGACCATGCCCGAACTGGCCGGTGCACTGGCAGATGCGACCGGCGTTCAGGCGCACCCGGATGCGATCGGCCGGTTCCTGCGCAAGCTTGGCTTCACATACAAAAAAAGACGCTGGTCGCGACCGAACGACGCCGCGCAAAAGTAAGGAAACAGCGCGAGGACTGGATCAAGCACCGTCTGCCGGCGATCTCGACCCGACCGGATCGCGTTGTCTTCATTGATGAAACCTCTGTCAAAACCAACCTGACCCGCCAGCGAGGCTGGTCACGGCGGGGCGAGCGGCTGGTGATGGATGCCCCCTTTGGATCATGGGGCACGCAGACCTTCATCGCACGCCTCAGCGCCGACGCGTTGATTGCACCTTGGGTCATCAAGGGCGCGATGGATGGCGAAGCCTTTGAAGCCTACGTCGAGCAGGTGCTGATACCAGAACTCGAACCGGGCACCGTTGTCATCCTGGACAACCTCGCCACGCACAAGAATGCCGCCGCTGCCAAAGCCATGCGCGACGCCGGATGCTGGTTCCTGTTCCTGCCGCCCTACAGCCCCGACCTCTCAACTTCGACAGTTAAACGCGTAACCAATTGATATTGTTGAAGCGGGATGCTTGCTTTTGCCACAACATGGCCGCTTCAAGCGGGTGTTTTCAGGTCCAGGGCTTCGAAGAGGTCGAGTTGTTCCGGTTGCTGGCGCGTAAGGGTTGTCTTGGTTGCCGGGCCGATACGGGCCACGTGCTGTTGAATGCGTTCCAGAAGATTGAGGGCGGTGCGCGGGCTCGCGCTGTGGCCTTTCGCCTTCAGCCGCATGCGCATGACGCGGTAGAGGACGAGGGCCACGAAGCAGATCATGGCGTGAGCACGGATGCGATCGGGCAGTCGATGGTGAACCGGCGCGATCTCGATGTCGGATTTCAGGACGCGGAAGCCGCGCTCGATGTCTGCGAGGCCCTTGTAACGCGCGACAGCCTCGGCGGGGCTCAGATCCGGTGCGTTGGTGATCAGCGCGAGTTTTCCGTCAAAGAGTTCGGCCTCGGCAATGGCGTCTTCATCGACCGACCAACTGAACCGATCAGCATTGAGATCGGCCTTGATGAACCGCGTGAGCTCGGCCTCCGCGACGGCGCGGGTGAAACGGCTGTACGCCCCGCGGTCGGAGGCGCGACGACCCTTGGCGGTCTTGCCGGCATCCTGTGCATCGAGCTTGCCGACCATCTTCTCGGCCATGGCCTCCAGCTCGGCGATGCTGGTGCGCCGCCGGTCGCCGAGATCAGCGGCACGAAGCGGGTCATGGGCCACGATGAGCCTGTGGTCACAGAAGCGGCTCTCGGCCAAACCGTCCTCGTCAAAGCGGAGCGCGCGGAAAGTCTCGACCAGGTCTTTGTAGCGGCGCGCGGGGACGGCGAGGATGAACTCCAACGTGCGCCCGCCCTGTTCGGCAAGCGATGTCAGGGCACCGATGTTGTCGAGGCTCAGCAGGCCGCGGTCGGCCACCAAGCTGATGCGCTCGATGGGAAAGCGTTGCAGAACGGTGACCAGCATGGCCTGCAGCGTCTTCGTTTCGGCCACGTTGCCCGGATGCACGGTCTGCATGAGCGGCAGCCCATCGGCGGTCTGCACAACGCCAAGCACGAACTGGCGGGCGATCCCACCGGTCTCCTTGTTCATGCCATAGGCACGGACATCGTCGTCGACCTCGCCTTCGCCGTGGATGCGCACGGTGGTCAGGTCATAGAAGACAACGGTCAGATCGCGGTCGACCAGGGGGCGGATCTGACGGGCCAGTTCGGCCTCCACGCGATCAACGTTGTCCATGAGCGCATCCATCGCCCGCAGGAGGTGGTGATGCTCGACCTTGGCAGGCATCTCCGGCATGGCCACGGTGTCCAGCCAGCGCAGGCAGCCGAGCTTGCTCGTGGGATCGCACAGGCGGTTGAAGACCATGGCGCGCACGAGGGCATCGGCCTCGATCTTGCGCCGCCCGGAACGCATTGCTCGCGCGAAGGCGCGATCGAAGCCAAGGTCATTCCAGAGCTGATGCAGGGCAAAGACGTTGCCATAGGCCTTGGAGCTTTCGATCTCGACGGGGAAGGCCGTGTTGTCGCTCCGCCCGATCGCCCGATTTAGCCCGTTGATCAGAGGATCGAGCTTGGCGGGGTTCAAGTCTTCCAGCCGACCGAGGTTGGCGACGACCCGGTGGCGGACCTTCCCTTGCTCATTGCGATAGCCCTCAACCAGTTGCAGGTACTGGCGGCCCCCGGATCTCGTGATCTTGGTGTACATGTCGCAACACTACGAGATGATGCGTCATACATCAACATCTCAATACGCCACGGCGTGCCACAACAGGGATTCCGCTAAAATCGGCCCTGATTCACATGGAAACCCCTTATTTCATTGAACTCAGCATCAACCAGCCGGGCTCAAATCCACCGCGAAGTGTCGAAGTTGGGAGACCAGCCATCATACGTGCGAAGATGCCTTTCTCGCTCCATCGCCTCCAGCGGCTGTAAAGCGTTTTGTGCGGGCCATAGGCTGCAGGGGCATCGCGCCACCTTAACCCATTGCGGTTGATGAA
>NZ_JBQFYL010000032.1:0-2976 GCF_056541465.1 Ruegeria sp. AH12
CCCAATGAGTTACAAATCCGACATTGAGATTGCCCGCGAGGCGAGGAAGAAGCCGATTCAGGAAATTGGTGCGAAGCTGGGCATTTCCAGCGATGATCTGCTGCCCTATGGGCATGACAAGGCGAAGGTTAGCCAGGACTTCATCAACTCGGTGCAGGGCCGTGAAGACGGCAAGTTGATCCTTGTGACTGCGATCAACCCGACCCCGGCGGGTGAGGGTAAGACCACTACCACCGTGGGTCTGGGTGACGGTCTGAACCGCATTGGCAAGAATGCGATGATCTGTATCCGCGAAGCCTCGCTTGGCCCTAACTTCGGCATGAAGGGCGGCGCTGCGGGCGGTGGTTACGCTCAGGTTGTTCCGATGGAAGAGATGAACCTGCACTTCACCGGTGACTTCCACGCCATCACCTCGGCCCACTCGCTGCTGTCGGCGATGATCGACAACCACATCTACTGGGGCAACGAAGCCGAAATCGACACCCGCCGTGTCGCATGGCGCCGTGTGGTCGACATGAATGACCGTGCGCTGCGTCAGATCACTGCCAGCTTGGGTGGTGTGTCGAACGGCTTCCCGCGCGAGGCTGGCTTTGACATCACCGTGGCGTCCGAAGTGATGGCGATCCTGTGTCTGGCCAACGACCTGAAAGATCTGGAAAAGCGTCTGGGCGACATCATCGTTGCTTACCGACGCGACAAGACCCCGGTTTACTGCCGCGACATCAAGGCCGAAGGCGCAATGACCGTTCTGTTGAAAGACGCGATGCAGCCGAACCTGGTTCAGACGCTGGAAAACAACCCGGCCTTTGTCCACGGCGGCCCGTTCGCGAATATCGCGCATGGCTGTAACTCGGTCATCGCGACCAAGACCGCTCTGAAAGTGGCCGACTATGTCGTGACCGAGGCTGGTTTTGGCGCCGATCTGGGGGCCGAGAAGTTCATGAACATCAAGTGCCGCAAGGCGGGCATCGCCCCGTCGGCTGTTGTGCTGGTTGCCACCGTGCGCGCGATGAAGATGAATGGCGGCGTGGCCAAGGCCGATCTGGGTGCCGAGAACGTTGAAGCAGTTCAGTCTGGCTGTGCCAACCTTGGCCGTCACATCGAGAACGTCAAATCCTTTGGCGTTCCGGTTGTTGTCGCCATCAACCACTTTGTCACCGACACCGATGCCGAAGTTGATGCGGTCAAGGGCTACTGCGCCGATCACGGAGTTGAGGCGGTTCTGTCGCGTCACTGGGAACTGGGCTCGGAAGGCTCTGCCCCGCTGGCCGAGAAAGTTGTGGAAATCGTTGAAGGTGGCACCGCGAACTTCGCGCCGATCTACCCCGACGAGATGCCGCTGTTCGAGAAAGTCGAAACCATCGCCAAGCGCATCTACCGCGCGGACGAGGTTCTGGCCGACAACAAGATCCGCAACCAGCTGCGCGAGTGGGAAGAAGCAGGCTATGGCAACCTGCCGGTCTGTATGGCGAAAACCCAGTACTCGTTCTCGACCGACCCGTCGCTGCGCGGCGCGCCCACCGGCCATTCGGTTCCGGTGCGTGAAGTTCGCCTGTCCGCCGGTGCTGGCTTCATCGTGGTTGTCTGCGGTGAGATCATGACCATGCCGGGTCTGCCCCGCAAACCGGCCGCCGAGACCATCTGCCTTAACGACGCAGGTGAGATCGAGGGCTTGTTCTAAGCCGCTGAATAAGACATCTCGTGGTCCGGGGTTACCCCGGGCCATGAGGAGAGAAACATGCCCACTCTGATACCGCCGCAAGATTGTCGCTCGATGCGGGAATTGCGGGTTCAGATTGACAAGCTGGACCGCCAATTGATCGAATTGTTGGTAGTGCGCGCGGGCTATATCGACCGCGCATCCCAGCTGAAACCCGGCGAGGGGCTGCCCGCCCGTATCCCGGATCGCGTCGAAGAGGTGGTGCAGCGTGTGCGCAAGAGCTCGGATGAATTGGGCATGGACCCTGATCTTGCAGAGAAGCTCTGGCGCATATTGATTGACTGGTCGATTGCCCGCGAGGAACGCGTGATCGGCGTTGACTGACCGAACAGGCGCCTTGTGCGCCTGATCCGTTTTGGAAGAGGGGATTGAAGAATGGTAGCCCAGGTTATCGACGGTAAAGCCTTTGCCGCAAAAGTACGCGCGCAGGTGGCCGATCAGGTTGCAAAGCTGAAAGAAGAAAACGGCATCACGCCCGGTCTGGCCGTGGTGTTGGTGGGCGAAGACCCGGCAAGCCAGGTCTATGTGCGTTCGAAAGGCAAGATGACCGTTGAGGTCGGCATGAACTCGTACGAGCACAAGCTGGATGTGGACACCTCGGAAGAGGATTTGCTGGCGCTGATCGACAAGCTGAACACTGATCCTGCAGTGCACGGCATTCTGGTGCAGTTGCCGCTGCCCAAGCATCTGAACGAAGATCTGGTGATCAACGCCATCGACCCGGCCAAGGATGTGGACGGCTTCCACATCTCGAATGTGGGTCTGTTGGGCACCGGCCAAAAATCGATGGTCCCCTGCACCCCGCTGGGCTGTCTGATGATGCTGCGCGACCATCATGGCTCGCTGTCGGGTATGGATGCGGTTGTGATTGGCCGGTCGAACATCGTGGGCAAGCCGATGGCGCAGCTGCTGCTGGGCGACAGCTGCACCGTGACCATCGCGCATAGCCGAACCAAGGATCTACCCGACGTCGTGCGCCGCGCCGACATCGTCGTGGCCGCCGTGGGCCGCCCCGAGATGGTGCCAGGCGATTGGATCAAGGAAGGCGCCACGGTGATCGACGTTGGCATCAACCGGATCGAGCGCGACGGCAAGAATAAACTGGTCGGCGATGTTGACTATGCCTCAGCATCCGAACGCGCCGGCGCCATCACCCCCGTCCCCGGAGGCGTCGGCCCCATGACCATCGCCTGCCTACTCGCAAACACCCTCACCGCCGCATGCCGCGCAAACAGCCTGCCAGAACCAGAAGGCCT
>NZ_JBQFYL010000033.1:0-2418 GCF_056541465.1 Ruegeria sp. AH12
CGATGCTGACAGCATGCGGCATGTGGCGCAGGGCGATTTTCTGCTTCTAGTCCGTTGCGGCCATCTCGAAGATCAGCGGCACCGACAGGATCTCCATCAACCCGTCGATATCGGCGTCCGAGATGTGGCGGCGATCTTCGCGCAGATGTGCTGTGATGCCGTCGGCCCCGGCCTCTTCCGCGATCCGGGCGGCGCGTAGTGGGTCCGGATAGGCCCCGCCGCGCGCATTCCGCACGGTGGCTACGTGGTCGATATTCACGCCCAGACGCAAACGGTTGTCAGACATCTTTCGAATCCTTCATTGTCCCTGAGGTCGAGCCTAGTGGTTTTGTCGGGGGAACGTCAGCCTCTGCCTGAGCAAGGCGTTTGATTTGTTCAAACTTCGCTTTGATTCTGGCGCGGCGGCGTTGCTGATAAGTACGGATAAGCGGCAGGCTAAGATAGGCGCAGATCACTCCGGCCACGATGCCTGGAATGACGCCGCCGATCATATAAGGAAAGAACACATCGTCATAGAACCGGCTAAGCCCGTGCCAGTCCGCCTCGCGATGGGTGAACATGGCGATGCAATTGTCCTTGAGATCGCCCATCGCATCCGCAAATTTCCCCATCAACCCATCGGTATAGTCTTTGCGGAACTTGGTCCCTAGCAGGAAATGCCCGGTTTGCAGGCTGATGACCGCGATCGGCACATAGGTCAGGGGATTGCCAAAGAACGTGCCGCTGAGCGCGGCAAGAATGTTGCCGTTCAGCAGCCGCGCCAGCACGGCGGCGACCAGGAAATGCAAGCCATAGAAAGGCGTAAACGAGGCAAACACCCCTGCCCCGATGCCACGCGCGATGCGTTCCGGGCTGTCAGGCAGGCGCCGAACCCGATGTTTGACATAGTGAAAGGCACGGGTCCATCCGCCGCGCGGATAGACGAACTCTGACGCGACTTGGACAGGCGAGCGGCGATCTCGGCGCTTGAAAACCACTCGTGATCACCCCTTCTCAGCCAGCCGCAACGGCGGGTTTCGCACTTTCCTGGTACCGTTCGACCGCAGCAACGTCGCTTTCAGCCTCGAGCATCAGCATCAGCGAATGCAGCTGTTCAAGATCGCGAAGTTCGACATTGATCATCAGCCGATAAAAATCCGGTTTGCGGTCGACAAATTCGAGGTTCGAGATATTGGCCTTTTTCTCGCCGATCAATGTGCAAATACGCCCCAGCACCCCGGCATCATTGCCGATGGCAGGGTGATACTGCGCAGGTAGTCCCCGAAATCCTGCAGGATCGGCTCTAACATGCGGGAATGGGCGGCGATGTCGATCTGGATACGTTGACAGTCGATGTCCTGCGCCTGCAATCGGTCTGCAAGCGCGTCAAGCGCGGCCTGAGGCCCGGTTGCAATACTCAAACCCGGAGCGTTCACCGCGCCCAAATCCAGATCATCCCCCAGCAGCGGGCGCAACTCATCTGCAGGCAGCGGTACGCTCAGCATGCCACCTGCGGGCACAGTATCAAAAAGCTGGCCGCGCAGATGTACAAGGCCGATGCAGTCTTCAAAGGACATGACACCGGCCACACAAGCAGCGGTGTTTTCCCCCATGGAATGACCGACAAGCGCGGCTGGTTCCACACCCCAACTGATCCAGAGCTGCGCCAGCGCATATTCCGTGATCATGATCAGCGGTAATTGCACCGACGGCGTGGTCAGGCGCGCGTCGGCCTCGGCTTCCTGTCCGGGTTCCGGCAGCCACAATGAACGGATGTCATAATCGATCTTGGGCTGCAAAATCTCCAATCCGCGATCCATCCAATCGGCAAAAACAGGCTCTGTTTAATAGAGATCGCGCGCCATGCCGGCATATTGTGCGCCGCCCCCGGGGAACATGAAGACATGATCGGGATTGTCGGAGATGACGGAATGCGTAAAGACCCGGCGAGGGTCGCCGCCTTCCAGAAGCGCCGCGGCTTCCTCGTGGCTTTCAGCAGCAATCACACGGCGTTTTTCAAATCCCTGGCGGCCTTCTTTGAGGGTCCATGCAATATCAGCCAGATCTTCATCCTGATGCCGCCGCAAATGTGCGGCCAGTGCAGCTGAATTGCCCTCAAGCGCCTTTTTGCTGTGCGCAGAAATAGTTAACAACTGGAACGGCCAATCTGATGACTCAGATGCGGCCCGTGCGGGTGCTTCCTCCAGCACCACATGAGCATTGGTACCTCCAACACCCAGCGAGTTCACTCCGGCGCGTCGTGGCCCTTTGTGAGATGCCCATGGGGTCAACTGATCATTGACGCGAAACGGGCTGTCTTCGAAATCGATCGCCGGATTGGGTTTTTCATAGCCCAGGCTTGGTGGGATTTCCTGATGATACAGGGCCAAGGATGCCTTGATCAGACTCGCCACACCGGCGGCTGTATCCAGATGGCCA
>NZ_JBQFYL010000034.1:0-2049 GCF_056541465.1 Ruegeria sp. AH12
CTAACCCAGTGCCTGAACAGAGAGGTATTGCATCATGGCGACCCAACATTCCCGATCCGTTGCCCGGCTGATGATGGCACCCGCAGTGGTCCTGCTGCTTGGCTGGATGCTCGTACCCTTGACGATGACGCTGTATTTTTCCTTCAAGAAGTATCTGCCCCTTCGCGGTGGCGACTTGGGCTGGGTCGGGTTCGACAACTATGTCCGGTTCGTCTCGTCCAGCTCCTTCTGGCCCGCGGTGCAAGCGACGTTGATGATCGTAGGCGGCGTCTTGGTGATCACCGTAATTCTAGGCATTCTACTAGCGATGCTGCTGGATCAACCCATGTGGGGTCAGGGCGTTGTCCGTATCCTCGTGATCGCTCCCTTCTTTGTCATGCCCACGGTGTCTGCGTTGGTGTGGAAGAACATGTTCATGGATCCTGTGAATGGGTTGCTGGCCCATCTATGGCGCTTTTTCGGGGCCGAGCCGATCTCATGGCTATCCGAGGCCTCGATGACTTCGATCATCATGATCGTCTCATGGCAGTGGCTACCCTTCGCGACACTGATCCTGCTGACCGCAATTCAGTCACTGGACAGTGAACAGCTGGAAGCAGCCGAAATGGATGGTGCGCCAGTCCTGAAACGCTTTTATCACATCGTCCTGCCACATCTGAGCCGCGCGATAACCATCGTGATCCTGATCCAGACGATCTTTCTTCTGTCGATCTTCGCCGAAATCTTCGTGACCACCGGCGGCGCCTTCGGCACCCGAACCCTCACCTACCTGATATTCCAGCGCGTGCTGGAAAGCCAGAATGTCGGCCTTGGATCAGCCGGAGGTGTCTACGCCATCATCCTTGCCAAT
This sequence comes from Ruegeria sp. AH12, assembly GCF_056541465.1. Classification (NCBI taxonomy): domain Bacteria; kingdom Pseudomonadati; phylum Pseudomonadota; class Alphaproteobacteria; order Rhodobacterales; family Roseobacteraceae; genus Ruegeria; species Ruegeria sp. AH12. The sequence continues at coordinate 851 of NZ_JBQFYL010000034.1, forward strand.
ATCGTTGCCATCTTCCTGATGCGCATCGTCGGCAAAAACCTGGACGCGTGAGGAGGAACGACCATGGCCCGCGCCGTCACATCCCGTCGTAAATCGCTGAACACCGCCCTTGCCTGGGCCGTTGGTCTGCTGATCTTTTTCCCGATCCTCTGGACGATCCTGACCAGCTTCAAAACCGAGGCTCAGGCGATCGCCAGCCCACCGCTGTTCCTGAACTTCGATTGGACGCTCGAGAACTATGCAATCGTACAGGAACGCTCGGATTACATGCGGTTCCTGTGGAATTCGGTGATCATCGCAGGTGGATCAACCATTCTGGGCGTGATCATCGCAGTGCCCGCAGCATGGGCCATGGCCTTCGTGCCGTCCAAGCGTACCAAGGACATCCTGCTGTGGATGCTGTCCACCAAGATGCTGCCCGCGGTGGGTGTTCTCTACCCGATCTATCTGCTGTTCATCCGGTTGGGTCTACTGGACACGCGCGGAGGGCTGGTCGTGGTGCTGATGCTGATCAACCTGCCGATCATCGTCTGGATGCTTTACACCTATTTCCGTGAAATCCCCGGTGAGATTCTGGAAGCCGCCCGGATGGATGGTGCCACGCTGAAAGAAGAAATCCTCTATGTGTTGACACCCATGGCCGTGCCCGGCATCGCCTCGACCGTGCTACTGAACTTCATTCTTGCCTGGAACGAGGCATTCTGGACGCTCAACCTGACTGCCGTTGACGCAGCGCCGCTTACCGCATTCATCGCCAGCTATTCCAGCCCCGAAGGCCTGTTCTTCGCCAAGCTCAGCGCGGCATCGACCATGGCGATCGCACCAATCCTCATCCTTGGCTGGTTCAGCCAGAAACAACTTGTCCGCGGCCTGACTTTCGGCGCTGTGAAATAAGGAAGACGACTATGGGACGTATCCAACTCAAGTCAGTGACCAAAAGCTTCGGTGACGTAGAGGTCATTCCACCACTAGATTTGACTATCGAGGACGGTGAATTCACCGTCTTCGTCGGGCCCTCTGGTTGTGGCAAGTCCACGCTGTTGCGGCTCATTGCTGGGCTAGAGGACATCACTTCGGGCTCCATCGACATTGATGGCGCGGATGCAACCGACGTACCGCCCGCCAAACGTGGTCTGGCAATGGTGTTCCAGTCTTATGCTTTGTACCCGCATATGAGTGTGCGCAAGAACATCGCCTTT
>NZ_JBQFYL010000035.1:0-2045 GCF_056541465.1 Ruegeria sp. AH12
CTGGCGACGGAACCCCGCCCCCCGTCGATGAGACACCCGTTGACGAGACGCCTGTTGATCCGACGCCTGTTGATCCGACGCCTGTTGATCCGACACCAGGTGATCAGGATGACAACTCGGAAGGCTTCCGCATGGCCTTCTTCGCGCTTGATTTCAGGCCTTCGAGACTGTCGCAGATTGATTTTTCTGCTGCAGCGGATGAAACGACGCTCACCAATGCACTGAACTACGATGGAAGCACTCAGATCTGGGAGGGCGGCCGTGAGGACGTCTTTGCCGTGCGTGCCACGACCGATTTGCATATTGAGCAGGCGGGAAGTTACACGTTCTATTTGCTATCGGATGACGGTTCCAGCCTGCGGCTCAATGGTCAGGACCTGATCGACAACGACGGGCTGCATGCGACTGAGCTACAGACCGCCACGATCGAGCTGTCGGCGGGTACCCATAGCCTTGAGGCGCTCTACTTCGAGGCCTTTGGCGATGCGACCCTGATGCTCGAGTGGGCTGGCCCCGATACTGGTGGTAACCGCGTCCTGCTGACCGGGGATCATGTGGCAAGCCCTGGCGACGGAACCCCGCCCCCCGTCGATGAGACACCCGTTGACGAGACGCCTGTTGATCCGACGCCTGTTGATCCGACACCAGGTGATCCGACGCCTGTTGATCCGACACCAGGTGATCCGACGCCTGTTGATCCGACACCAGGTGATCAGGATGACAACTCGGATGGTGGCGGAATCCCACCCGTAGACGTGGATTCGGCCTTTTCCGTGGCCGGCGGTCGAGTGACAACGCTACAGGTGGAAAATAGCGAATCCGTTGAAAGTATTTCTATTCTGGAAGGCCCGGATCACGGGAACCTGACCGTGAACCCGGACAATACACTGGCGCTGGTGATGAGCCACGAGCAGGAGTTTTCGGGTCAGATAAACTTTACCTATGAAGTCACTTATGCAGGCGGTGCCACCGAAGTGCATGGTAGCACTGTGAACGTGCAGCCGACCACGCAGGGCGATGGCTGGGGAAAAGGTGACTTCTACATGCTCGAGCAGGATGAGAACGGGAATGTCGTTGTCGAGCAGCGTTCAGCGATGCGTGTCTTGGCTTCATGGTTCAGGGCGCGCCGGTCTTCGTATCCAATATTAGACACGCCAGAACGCAGAACGGCACCCCCGTGAACCCGATCCAACTTACCAGCTTCTGACAGTTCAGTCAGGTCACGGCGAATGGTTTGAACCGTCACCTGAAAGCGCTCGGCCAGTCCTTCGACAGTAACGCGGCCCTGTTGCTCGGCGACTAAAAGAATGTCCGATTGGCGAAATGATAGTGACATGGGCGGTCCTGAGTTCCGGTGTATTCGTTTTTGTTCTAATTTTGCGGTTAAGCAAGGGAATTCGTTAGTTGCACTTATTAATACTCGTTGTTTCAGCTAAAAACGAACATTATCGAAAAATAAAGTTGACGATACGAACCATCATACTGCTAATGCGCTTGAAACTGCCACGTTGGGGAATCAATTGGATATGTCATCGGACAGCAGCCAAGTTACCGATCTTTTTGTGATCGGCGGGGGTATAAATGGGTGCGGTATCGCACGTGATGCGGCAGGTCGGGGCCTATCGGTCACCTTGGCTGAAATGAACGATCTGGCCTCGGCGACGTCGTCAGCCTCGACCAAACTGTTTCATGGCGGGCTACGGTACCTGGAATTTTTTGAATTTCGTTTGGTGCGTGAAGCGCTGGTCGAACGCGAGACCTTACTGCGCGCTATGCCCCATATCAGTTGGCCCATGCGTTTCGTGCTGCCCTATCACGCCGATATGCGTTTTGACTCTGAAACGCCGACCTCACGGTTGCTCAGTACGGTGATGCCATGGATGCGCGGGCGTCGTCCTGCCTGGCTAATACGGCTTGGCCTGTTTTTGTATGACAATCTGGGCGGTCGCAAAATCCTGCCGGGCACACGTTCGCTGAACCTGCGCGCAGCACCCGAGGAGGCTCCGCTGCAAGACAAATTTGAAACCGCCTATGAATACTCGGAC
>NZ_JBQFYL010000036.1:0-2013 GCF_056541465.1 Ruegeria sp. AH12
AATTTTGTCTGACGTAGAGCACCTCGATAGGGTTCTTGCTTTTATCGACGCTGGGTTTCAGTAGCCCTTGTTAGACTAACTATGGCACTCGTCGGGCGTATCCGTCGGATCACTGCACAGCCCGGATGGCATTTCGCAACTCCGGATGGAGAATCCAGTTTCCAGGATCCTCATCATCTCGTGGCTTGCCGCGAAATCCAAGAAACGAAATCCCGTCGAAACCAGTGACAGAGTCGACAGCAATCGTTTCCAAAGAGAAATAATTAGTCGGCCCTGAACATATTGCTTTATGCCGCCGCGAGAGCGTGTCGTGGCCGCCGGCAGAGTGAGATCGCAGTCAGGGCGTCGAGTATCCTGCCCCAGATTTGAGGCCAAAGCTTTCTGATATGAGCCAGGATCAGGCGGATGTTGTGGCCGCAGCCGCACAGCACTGCGAAGATGGCATCGCCGAGGGTGCCCTTGAGCGGGCAGCGTCTGAGGCGACCTTCGGATTTCATGTGGCCGATGGTGGGCTCGATTGCGCTTCGCCGGCGGATCAACTTGCGAAGGACTGGTGTGACACCGCGCTTCTGGCCGCTGATAAACACCTGGCTCAAAGTCACGCCATGGCCGCGGTAGCCGCGGTCGACGAAGACCTGGGCGGGGCGGGTGTCGGTGAGGATTTCCACCTGCTCCAGCGCTTCGGCCAGAGTGTGGCCGTCGTAAGGGTTGCCGGGCAGCGACCGAATGCCGACCACAAAGCCCTCGTTCATCGTGGTGGCGACGCTGACCTTGCAGCCGAATTCGTAGCGTTTGTGGGCCTTGCCCTTGGAAATGCAGTCGACCGCGGGTTCGTGTAGCGCGTAGAGCTTGCCCTTGTCCTTCGGTTTTTGCCGCAGTAACCGGGCGGCAAGCTCCAGTTCATCGGCGATACGGGCCATGAGGCCGGGGTCGGCGACCTTCTCGAGTTGCCGCGCGATGTCGCGCATCACGCGGCCGGTATATCCTTTCAATCTTCTCAGTGCCTTGCGCATGCGCTTGAACTGCCGGGCATGGGCGTAGCGGCCGACCTGAGCCGCAAGCCTCGGAGCCAGACGCGCATAGCTCTGGCGGAGCTGTATCCCGGCCTCGCCGGCCAGCTTGACCAACCGTTGCCGGGCGCGTTCGTAGAGCCGAGCGTCGGTGGGATGGGCAATGTCTTTCTCCATCACCGTCGTGTCGACGATGACCCGCCCGACGCTCTTGTCATCTATCGCCCCGGCAGCCTTGCCGGCCTCGATGGTCTTGGTGAGCAGCCATTCGACACCCTCCTCGCCGATCCGTTTCCGCCACCGGGTCAGCGAAGACGGGTCGATCGGGGGGCGATGCTGAAAGAACACCTCGCCGCAGAAATGCTGGTAGTAGGGGTTCTCCACCCAACGCCGGACAACGGCCTCGTCAGACAGGTCATGGGCGTGCTGCAGATACAGAAGCCCGGCCACCAGCCGCGGCGATGTTGCCGGCCGACCGCGGTGCGACGGGAAAAACCCGGACCATTCGCGCTCGAAGAAATCCCAGTCGATATAGCCCTCGAGCTTAACCAGCTCATGGCGCATGTCGATCAGATCGACCAGGCGCGGGCGCAGCAAATCATCCTGTTCCAGCGGTCTCGACTTGGGCTTCATGAGGCAATCCGAAATTGCAAGAAAATCGCCCGCAGAATAGCAAACCCTGCAGCTCAAAAACACACGAAATCAGCATTTCCATCAGAAAATCAGTAGGTTGGGAATTACTCAGGGTCGACCAATTAGTTTCTGGGCCCATTAGCAATTGTATTTGTCATGCGAGCTAAGCGTTCCACTGTTGCCGTGATTTGCACAGTGCGTTCGCGATTGTGACAAGCTTTCTTGCGACTGCGGTGATGACGACTTTGTGTGGTTTACCGGCTGCTCGGAGGCGATCCGCGAAGGGCTTGAGGACCGGGTTGTGGTGGCTTGCGACAAGGGCGGCCTGGAACAGAACGTGGCGCAATAGCCTGCGTCCTCCGCCAATGGC
>NZ_JBQFYL010000037.1:0-1869 GCF_056541465.1 Ruegeria sp. AH12
TGCAATCCGCTTGGTTGCGCGACTAGTCTGGGCGAGAAGAAACACTGCACCGCCAACGAGAATTGATCGGTAGGACAGGTTCAATACTTGGGCGATCCAGGTTTTGTCCGACGGTGTCAGAGGCCAGCTTTTATAGATATCCCCCCAGAAAATCGCGGTTCGCCCGGCCCAGTGCAAGGGTCCGCCCGCAGCACCGTCGGCAATGGGGCGGATATTTGTAATGTAAGTATGGCCTTCGTTCAGTTCATTCAGGGCACGATAGAAATCAACCAGCATATCTGCCGATGCTTCCGCTCCGCCCTCGCAAAGAATGATCTCGATCTGATGGTCTCGTTTGGGTCGTGCCAACGTGGTTTCGGTCAAATGCGCATGGTCATTTACAGGGACATAATGCTTCATTTCTCCTCCACCTTCTTTAGCGCTTCGGCCGCGAGCAGTCGTTCCCGAATTCGGATTGAAAACCCCCGCCAGTTGGCGGGGGTTTATTGATTGAGGTTTATTCAGCTGCGTCCATGTATTCGGTCATTGGCGGGCATGTGCAGATTAGGTTTCGGTCGCCGTATGCGTTGTCGACGCGGTTGACGGGGGACCAGTATTTGTCGACGCCCATGGAGCCTGGGGGGAAGCAGGCCTGTTCACGGGTGTAGGGACGGTCCCAGTCGCCGACCAGATCGCGCACCGTGTGGGGAGCGTTTTTCAGCGGGTTGTTTTCCGCGTCGATCTTGCCGTCGATGATGTCCTGTGCCTCGGAGCGGATGGACAGCATGGCGTCGCAGAAGCGGTCCAGCTCGTCCATGGGTTCCGATTCCGTAGGCTCGACCATCAGGGTGCCGGCCACCGGCCAGGACATGGTGGGCGCGTGGAAGCCGCTGTCCACCAGACGCTTAGCGATGTCATCGACGCTGACATGGGCCGCTTCGTCCAGCGGGCGGGTGTCGAGGATGCATTCATGCGCCACGCGACCCGTTTCCGAGGTGTAGAGGATCGGGTAGGCATCCTTGAGCCGCGCCGCGATGTAGTTGGCGTTCAGGATCGCCACTTTCGTGGCCTGCGTCAGACCCGCGCCGCCCATCAGCAGCACATAGGCCCAGCTAACCGGCAAGATCGAGGGCGACCCAAAGGGCGCCGCCGAGACCGGACCCACGGCAGTGCCGTATTCCGGGTGGCCGGGCAGATGCTCGGTCAGATGCGCTTTGACGCCGATCGGACCCATGCCGGGGCCGCCGCCGCCATGGGGGATGCAGAAGGTCTTGTGCAGGTTCAGGTGGCTGACGTCACCGCCGATGTCTCCGGGACGCGACAGACCCACCATGGCGTTCATGTTGGCGCCGTCGATATAAACCTGACCGCCATGATCATGGGTGATCTGGCAGACCTCCTGCACGGTGGTCTCAAACACGCCATGGGTCGAGGGGTAGGTGATCATGCAGGCGGCCAGATGGTCCGAGTGCTTTTCGGCCTTGGCGCGGAAATCATTCAGATCAATGTTGCCCTTCTCATCCGCCTGCACAGGCACAACCTGCCAGCCCACCATCTGGGCCGAGGCCGGGTTGGTCCCATGCGCCGAGGTCGGGATCAGGCAGACATTGCGCTGCCCTTCGCCCCGGGCGAAGTGATAGTTGCGGATGGTCAAGAGGCCTGCGTACTCACCCTGCGCGCCCGAGTTGGGCTGCTGGCTGATCGCGTCATAGCCGGTGATCTGGCACAACTTGTCGTTCAGATCATCGATCATCTCATGATAGCCCTGCGCCTGATCTTCGGGGCAGAACGGGTGCAGGTTGCCGAACTCGGGCCAGGTGACCGGGATCATCTCGATCGTGGCGTTCAGCTTCATGGTGCAGGAGCCCAGCGGGATCATCGCCCGGTCCA
>NZ_JBQFYL010000038.1:0-1861 GCF_056541465.1 Ruegeria sp. AH12
TGGGGCTCGATCCGCAGGATGCGGACCACCTCCTGCCGGGGACCTCGCCCAAGGCGCAGCTCTGCCGCACCGAAGAGCCGGTCGACGATCAGCACATTGCCGTGGATGCGGGAGTTGTGTCCGTCATCGAATGATTTGGAACACGAGCGTTTGATTGGCTTAGGAGGATCAGGCTCGCCGCAGTTTCAATCTACGCCGCGTTCTGATGATGCAGCAAGCGGCGTTTCTGGATTGTCTGGTGTTTGATTTCCTTTCTGCGTCTGAGGATTGTTTCGGCTCGACCGAAATAGACATCGGCGGGTGTCAGATTGCTGATGCTCTCGTGGTATCGGTTGTGGTTGTAGTGATTGATGAAGTCGCCGATGGCCTGTTCGAGCGCTCCTGGCAGATAGTAGTTTTCCAGCAGGACACGGTTCTTCATCGTCTGATGCCATCGCTCAATCTTGCCCTGGGTCTGCGGATGGTTGGGCGCTCCCCGAACATGATCCATACCCTGCTCATCCAGCCATTTCGCCAACTCGCCAGAGATGTAACTGCTGCCGTTGTCGCTGAGCAGCCGGGGCTTGTGGGCAACGGTGACACTGTCACAACCTGATGCAGCCAAAGCGTCTTCCAGTGTTCCTGTGACATCGTCAGCTTTCATCGTGGTGCAAAGGCGCCAAGAGACAACGTAACGGCTGTAATCATCCAGGATCGTAGACAGGTAGAACCAGCCCCAACCGATGACTTTGAGATAGGTGAAGTCGGTCTGCCAAAGCTGGTTCGGCCGCACAGTCTTCTCATGGAATTCATCCGCCGCTTTGATGGTGATGCAGGCTGGGCTAGTGATCAGATCTTGTGCCTTCAGAAGCCTGTAAACACTGGCCTCAGAAACGAAGTAGCGCCTGGTGTCGGTGAACCGCACCGCAAGCTCGCGGGGCGATAACTCGGGTTCTTCCAGAGCCAGTTCCACGATCTGCTTGCGCACCTTGTCGGGGATGCGGTTCCAAACCCTACCTGGCCGGGAATGGCGATCCTCAAGCCCGGCCTCGCCGAAAGACAGATACCTGTCGTACCAGCGGTAGAAGGTCGTTCTGGGAATGCCGAGCTTTTCCAGTGTGCGTTTGATCGGCAGGTGCGAACCGTCAACCAGCCGGATGATCTCAAGCTTTTCGGATGCGGGATATCTCATTCGTCGTCTCCCCCATCCTCGAACATGCTTTTTTTGAGCAGCCGGTTCTCAAGGGTCAGGTCGGCGACTACCTCTTTCAGCGCCGACGATTCCGCTCTCAAATCCTTCACCTCAGAGCTGGTAGCCTGGCGTGCGGTATCGCCAGCCAACCGCTTCTTACCGGCCTCAAGGAACTCTTTCGACCAGCTGTAATACAGGCTCGTAGCTATTCCTTCACGGCGACACAGCTCCGCTATGCTGTCTTCACCACGAAGCCCATCCAACACAATACGGATCTTCTCCTCTGCCGAATGCTGGCGCCGTGTCTTCCTGCGGATGTCTTTGACAACTCTCTCTGCTGACGCTTTCTGTTTCCCGGATTTCATTCTCATCTCCACTCTCTGATGGTTACGATGAGCCTGAAATCCTCCGCTACGCAATCAACCTAGTCTGTTCCATGGGTGCTGATGGCGGACATTCTTGTGGACTAGCAGGTAATTGAACGTTGCGATGGCTATAGTCCAAGTAAACGGCACCGCACTAATATCTTCCAATACAAGACGATATGCTGGAAATCTTGCGTATCCTTGCAAGCCGATAATGGCGAAAAGGATGAGAAGTAAAATGTCACCTACGCGGAAATCTCCGGACGCTCGCAAGGAAAAAAAATGTCGAAGAGTACTCATATGTTGTTGTTCTTTTGCAGGATGA
>NZ_JBQFYL010000039.1:0-1759 GCF_056541465.1 Ruegeria sp. AH12
CCAAGTGGTGACGCCACCGATGCCTGAGATCGGTAGCCCATGCGTGGCTTCAGCCCGCGCAATCTCGGACACCATCGACAACGCGATTGGTTTCACCGCCGGTCCGCAGTAGCCACCATGGCTGCCTTTACCGTCAATCGAGGGTTCGGGGCTGAACGTGTCCAGATTGACACTGGTGATCGAGTTGATCGTATTGATCAGCGATACCGCATCCGCGCCCCCATTCTTCGCCGCCGCCGCAGGTTTGCGGATATCCGTAATGTTCGGCGTTAGCTTCACGATAACTGGGCGGTCGTAATACTGTTTGCACCAACGGGTCACCATTTCGATGTATTCCGGCACCTGCCCGACGGCAGACCCCATACCCCGCTCGCTCATCCCGTGCGGACAGCCAAAATTCAGCTCGATCCCGTCCGCACCGGTTTCAGCCACACGCGGCAGAATGGCCTTCCAAGCAGCCTCCTCACAGGGCACCATGATCGAGGCGATCAGGGCGCGATCTGGATAATCCGCCTTTACGCGGGCCATTTCCTCAAGGTTCACCTCAAGCGGCCGATCTGTGATCAGTTCGATGTTGTTGAGTCCCAACAACCGGCGGTCCGCGCCATAAATCGCGCCATAGCGTGGGCCGTTCACATTCACGACCGGAGGCCCCTCGGCCCCCAAGGTCTTCCACACTACGCCGCCCCATCCGGCCTCGAAGGCGCGGCGAACATTGTACTCCTTATCCGTCGGTGGCGCGGAGGCCAGCCAATACGGGTTCGGGCTAGATATTCCAAGAAAGTTTGATGTTAAATCAGCCATTTATCCGGCCTCCCTGATGCAGCGCTGCATCTTTGTCTTTGAGTTTCACGCGCTCAGAGCAGCGTGGATATCCATCGCGGCATCGCGACCTTCGGCTACGGCGGTCACGGTCAGGTCTTCGCCTCCTGCCGCACAGTCTCCGCCAGCCCACACACCGGTCATTGAAGTGCGTCCCGCCCCGGTCACGGCAATCTTATTGCCATCCAGCGTTAGGCCTTCCGGCGCACCGTCAAGCGTCTGACCGATGGCCTTAAGAACCTGATCGGCCGGCACACGGACAGATTCACCCGTTCCGGTCAGTCGACCATCATGGCTCGCAGTATACTCCAATTCGATCTCTGCTGCGGCACCATTTCCGTGAATAGCCACCGGCTGAACATTGCAGAGAATCCGAACACCATGCGACGCCGCCAAATCCTGTTCGTACCGGCTTGCACCCATCGCGTCGCGACCTCGGCGATAGGCGATGGTGACGTGCTCAGCGCCTAGCAGTTTCGATTTCACTGCCGCATCTACGGCAGTCATACCACCGCCAATCACAACGACATTGCGACCCACAGGTAGATCAACCAGATCGCTGGCCTGTCGCACATCCGAGATAAAGTCGACCGCCGGGCGCACCCCGTCTTTATCGACCCCATCAGCCCGCAGTGCGTTCACCCCCGCAAGTCCTATTGACAGGAAAACAGCGTCATAGTTCTCCTGCAACCCTTCCAGAGAAATCGTCTCTCCCAGAATCGAACCGGTCTCGATCGCGATCCCGCCTATTTTAAGCAGCCAATCGACCTCGGCCTGTGCAAAATCATTGGTAGATTTATACGCCGCAATCCCGTATTCGTTCAGACCGCCTGGCTTGGGCTTGCCTTCGTGGATCACCACATCGTGCCCCAGCATCGCCAGACGATGCGCACAGGCCAGACCGCCGGGCCCTGCCCCAACTACGGCAATTGTCTTG
>NZ_JBQFYL010000040.1:0-1698 GCF_056541465.1 Ruegeria sp. AH12
GTCTGTCAGATCAGCCGAGTTTCTCAGTCAGTTCCGGCACCGCCTGGAACAGATCGGCAACCAGACCGAAGTCGGCAACCTGGAAGATCGGCGCTTCTTCGTCCTTGTTGATCGCAACGATGACCTTCGAGTCTTTCATCCCCGCGAGGTGCTGGATCGCACCCGATATGCCGACAGCGACATACAGGTCAGGGGCAACAACCTTACCGGTCTGACCTACTTGCCAGTCGTTCGGCGCGTAGCCCGAGTCCACTGCGGCGCGCGACGCGCCAACAGCGGCACCAAGCTTGTCGGCCAAAGTCTCGATCAGTTTGAAGTCCTCTTCCGAGCCGACACCACGGCCGCCCGAGACAACAACACCAGCCGAGGTCAGCTCGGGGCGGTCACTTTCTGCAACCTTGTCTTCAACCCAGGAGGACAGGCCTTCGGAACCCGGGACCGAGATGGTCTCAACCGGGGCCGAGCCACCTTCGGCTGCTGCGTCGAAGCTTGCAGTCCGCAGAGTGACGACTTTCTTAGCGTCGTTCGACTTGACAGTCTGGATCGCGTTGCCCGCATAGATGGGGCGTTCGAAGGTCGAGCCGTCAACCACGCCCGACGCATCCGAAATCACCATCACGTCCAACAGCGCGGCAACGCGCGGCATGACATTTTTGGCGTCGGTGGTCGCAGGGGCGACGATATGCTCGTAGCCATCGGCCAGCGACACGATCAGGGCCGCGGTCGATTCCGCCAGGCGGTGACCCAGCGAGTCGTCTTCAGCGACCAGAACCTTGGACACACCGTCGATTTTGGCGGCAGCCTCACCCGCAGCAGCGGCAGACCCGCCAGCGGCCAGAACGGTCACATCACCCAGCGCTTTCGCGGCGTTGACGGCCTTGGCGGTGGCGTCCATCGACAGCTCACCATTGTTGACTTCTGCCAGAAGAAGAACAGCCATTACACAGCCCCCGCTTCTTTGAGTTTCTCGACCAGCTCGTCGACCGAGCCTACGACGATACCAGCGGCACGTGCCGGCGGCTCTTCGGTTTTGACGATTTCCAGTCGCGGGGAGACATCGACGCCGTAATCGGCGGCCGTCTTCTCATCCAGCGGCTTTTTCTTCGCCTTCATGATGTTGGGCAGCGACGCATAGCGCGGCTCGTTCAGGCGCAGGTCAACGGTTACGATGGTCGGCATCTTGACGTTGATGGTCTGCAGGCCGCCATCCACTTCGCGGGTGATCTTGGCGGTGTCGCCTTCGATGTCCACCTCTGAAGCAAAGGTGCCCTGGCTCCAGCCCAGCAGGGCCGACAGCATCTGACCGGTGGCGTTCATGTCGTTGTCGATGGCCTGCTTGCCCGCCAGAACCAGACCGGGCTGCTCTTCCTCGACCACTTTGGCCAGGATCTTGGCAACGGCCAGCGGTTCGACATCGGTGTGCACATCATCTGCGGCAACAACCAGAATTGCACGGTCGGCACCCATGGCCAAAGCGGTGCGCAGGGTTTCCTGCGCCTGCTTGACGCCGATCGAAACGGCGACGACTTCGTCAGCCTTGCCTGCTTCTTTCAGGCGGATCGCCTCTTCCACGGCAATCTCGTCGAACGGGTTCATCGACATTTTGACATTGGCGAGATCAACACCGCTACCGTCCGCTTTGACGCGAACCTTCACATTATAGTCAATCACGCGCTTGACAGGCACGAGTACCTTCAT
>NZ_JBQFYL010000041.1:0-1675 GCF_056541465.1 Ruegeria sp. AH12
ATACACAGAGTGCGAAGCACGCCAAACTTAGGACAACAAACACGTCCCAATACCGAACAACTAGCAAAGTTCAATGCTCCCAATTCGTTTTATTTTAAATTAAGCTAAACAAGCCATTTAGTTCTGCGCCACATTAAACGGTTTTTCGCTGGAGCAAAGTGCTGTTTGGCAAAACCTAGGCTCTGGTTTCATTGATTTGGTTGCAATTTCTGGACCGGGCTGACTCAACTTCCTGGCCTTCAGGAGGCGTGATGAGTGGCTTGTTTTGGCTGACCGACGCCAGGATGGCGTGTCTTAAACCCTTTTTTCCTAAGCCGCATGGCAAGCCTCGTGTGGATGGCAGACGTGTTTTGATCGGGATTATCTTTATTAGTCGCAAAGGCTTGCGTTGGTCCGATGCTCCGAAGGAGTATGGCCCACCCAAGACGCTCTACAACTGCTGAAAACGTTAGAGCGACAACGGCGTGTTTGCACGGATCATGGAAGGGCTGGCTTCGGACCATTCCGATCACAGGGCGATCATGATAGTAGTGAGCAGGCGAACACCATGCGTTCGAGTGGGCCTGGGCAAGTATTTGAAGGCACATTGCACGGTTTCAAGCCTGAGGTTGAAAAAAAGGGGCGCTGGTGCCTGATTGGGCGTGCCAAAGGGGGAATGAACACCAAGTTGCATGCCGTCACCGATACTTCTGGTCACCCAATCCGGTCCTTCATAGCCGCCGGTCAGATCAGTGATTACACGGGTGCCAGGGCACTTCTGAGCAGCCTACCAGCCGCCGATTGGATGATTGCTGATCGGGGTTACGATTCTGACTGGTTCCGAAAGGCTATGAAAGACAAAGGGATACGCCCATGCTTCCCCGGCAGACAGTCACGCGAGAAGCCTGTCCGAAAAGACAAACACAGGTTCAAGCGCCGAAACTGCATCAAGATCATATTCGGTCGCTTGAAGGAATGGAGCCGCGTAGAAACCCGCTACGAAAGATGGCTGAAAGTGTTCCCATCAGCCATCGCACTCGCAGAGATTTTCAGGCTCCGAAATTCAATGAGCCTAGAGTCTAGCGCAGTGCGCCAGACGTTCACCAACATTCGACGAAAAGTATCAATATGAGGCTGTTCTTTAGCAACATTTTCGTGATTGCTGCATTTCGGTCTCTTTTCCGCCCATTTTTTCGTTGATACATAAGCACAGTTACTTGTGGGATGAGTAAAAGTGCGGGCGGACAGATGAGAACCGGTTATAACGGTCGAATAGCAATATTTTGGACGCAGACGGAAGTTGACGGGCTTGAGGCGGCGCCTTTGGCCCACTTGTGCGTTGGCAGTTCTTGGTGCTGGAGGGGGCGAGGGGTCCAACTCGCCGCAAGTGCAAACCAAGTTGCGCTGCACGCAGGCTCCACCGGTCTTGGATCTATATTGGCGGCCGGAGCCAGTTTCGCCAACCCCGGCGAGATCAACGAAAGTGCCAAGATCGAGTTGTCAAACGGGGCTCAGACTTTCGTTGCCGAGCTGGTGCGTGAGGTGAACGAAGCGACTCTGGTGCTTGTGTTTGAGGATGGATACCCTGAGCCTGATCAAGATTTCTGGGTCAGTTCGGCAGCTTCGCATATTGAACCTGTTGAGATTGACAGCGGTTATGACGACAAGGTTGTCGTGTTCCCGGCGGCTCGTGCAA
>NZ_JBQFYL010000042.1:0-1670 GCF_056541465.1 Ruegeria sp. AH12
TACATATTGGGATAGTTCGGGCCATCCCCACCCTGCGGTGTGGTCCAGGTGATGTTCTGGCTGGGGTCCTTGATATCGCAGGTTTTGCAGTGGACGCAGTTCTGAAAGTTGATCACGAATCGCGGGCCGTTTTCGTCTTCGACCACCTCATACACACCCGCCGGGCAGTAGCGCTGCGCCGGTTCGTCGAACTGAGGCAGGTTGACCTTTACCGGAACCTCTGGATCAGACAGGCGCAGATGGCAGGGCTGACTTTCCTCGTGGTTGGTCATCGCAAACGACACGTTGGTCAATCGGTCAAAAGACAGAACACCATCGGGTTTCGGATAATCGATGGGTTTGTGCTTGCTGGCATCCTCGGTCGCCTCGGCATCGTTTTTGCCGTGACCGATTGTGCCGAACAGCGAAAAACCCAGCGTGTTGGTCCACATGTCCAAACCACCCAGCATCAGCGAGGCGGTCAGGCCGTATTTCGACCAGATCGGTTTGACGTTGCGCACTTTCTTGAGGTCGCTGCCGATGGGGCCACTGCGCACTTCGGTCTCATAATCTGACAGCTCATCACCAGACCGCTCGGCCTTGATGGCGTCAAAGGCGGCCTCGGCTGCGGCTTTGCCCGACAGCATGGCGTTGTGGTTGCCCTTGATGCGCGGCACGTTGACCATGCCTGCCGAGCAGCCCAGAAGCGCCACACCCGGCGCGACCAGCTTCGGCATCGACTGGAACCCGCCTTCGGTGATCGCCCGCGCACCATACGCTACGCGCTTACCGCCTTTCAGCAGGTCTGCAACGACCGGATGATGTTTGAAGCGCTGGAACTCCATATAGGGGTACAGGTGCGGGTTTTTATAGTTCAGATGAACCACAAAGCCGACATAGACCTGATTGTTTTCAAGGTGATAGATGAACGACCCACCGCCCGCGTTGCTGCCCAGCGGCCAGCCCATCGTGTGCGTGACGCTGCCTTCCTTGTGCTTGGAAGGATCGACCTCCCAAATCTCTTTCATGCCGACGCCGTATTTCTGCGGCTCTTTGCCAGCCGACAGGTCGTATTTGGCAATGACTTCTTTGGACAGCGACCCGCGCACACCTTCCGACAGGAAGACATATTTGCCGTGCAATTCCATGCCTGGTTCGGTGTTCGGACCGTAGGAGCCATCAGCTTCCAGACCAAAGACACCGGCAACAACGCCTTTGACTTCGCCGTTCTCACCATAGACCATTTCGGAACAGGCCATGCCCGGGAAGATTTCCACGCCCAGTTCTTCTGCCTGTTCCGCCATCCAGCGGCAAACATTGCCCATCGAGACAATGTAGTTGCCGTGGTTGTTCATCAGCGGCGGCATCGGGAAGTTGGGGATACGGATCTGACCCGCCTCTCCCAGCATATAGAAGTTGTCTTCGTTGACCGGTGTGTTCAGCGGCGCGCCTTTTTCCTTCCAATCCGGGATCAGCGCATCCAGACCGCAGGGATCAAGCACCGCACCCGACAAGATATGCGCACCCACTTCCGAGCCCTTCTCCAGAACCACGACGTTCAGGTCAGCATCAAGCTGTTTCAGACGAATGGCCGCCGACAGGCCCGCAGGGCCTGCACCCACGATCACCACGTCATATTCCATCGCTTCGCGTTCAATATCGGCCATCGCGGGCTCCTTAGCTAACTTTCC
>NZ_JBQFYL010000043.1:0-1637 GCF_056541465.1 Ruegeria sp. AH12
TGGAGTAAGCCCGCTAAATCCGGGTGCGATTCCCGAGAATGTGTACTTCTCGCCTCTATTTAACATGATCCTTTTAGGCGCCGCTTCTTGCCCAAGAATATTGTCGTTAAAAATACTGCTTATATCGCCAGTTGCAAAGCGCCGAGCTCTGGGCGGAGAATATCCAAAATTGCCGGAAGGGCTGAGAAAGATCGTGTTTCTAGCTGGAAATACGGCGTCGGGGTCTCCGATCACGATATCGGTTGATGCGACAGCTGTTTTTCCAGAGGACGGTTCAACGATGAGAACCGAAACTCGATAATTGCCCGGCGAACGAAAAGTATGTGAAACCCAAGGACCGTAGGCAACACCAGCGTTTAAATGCTCATTAGGCAGGTTCTCTGGAGCTTGGAAATTGTACAGGTCATCAAAGTCCCAAAAATAGTATAAGTCATGAAATCGACTATCGTAGATTTGGCCAGCGTTAGGGGCTGTCGCATCAAACCCATCGACATTTGCTTCGAAAAAGAGGGCATCGGGGGCCACCTTCCAAACGGAGCGACGTGTAATGGCAATTTCAGCTGTAACAACTTCAGACATGTTTGGACTCTCGGCTGGTGAATATTCGATGGGCGGTGAATCCGCCTGAAAATCTTGCTAAGGCAGCAAACGCAAATCTGATGAAAAAGACAACCCTATTTAAGTCGCGGGTGCATATGAAGCAATTCGAATGCGCGTGCTTCTTGATTGCGTCAGTGTCTGAAATGGAGCCATAAGCTGGCATTGCGATAGACAGGATCGCTGACAATGTCTAAATCTTCGTGTACCCACTGGGCATTGCATTTGAATGCCGGACGCGGAGCGGCTCCAAAATGTTCGGATATATTGTTCTCTATACGTGGCCGCTTGTAGTCATCGCCTTCTTTCGTGCATGGTCTCCACCAGTAGCACTACTAGCAGCAATCATTGGGGGGTATCTTTTTCTACCATCGGGACTGTCTCTCGATTTGCCCGGTTTACCTGCGTTGAATAAAGATACGATACCAGCTGCAGCAGCGTTTGTAGTTGCATTGATGGCTTCAAGAGTGACCGCACCATCGAGTCTGCCAGGTTGGTTCCCTCAAAGTCGCTTGCCAATACTTTTGATCGTGGTTCTGGCCTTGGGTACATGTTTGACAGTTTTGGCAAACCGAGACCCACTGTTCTATGGCCCACTTGCCTTTCCGCCGCTTCGTCTCTGGGACATTTTTTCGACATTACTATCGACTTTGATGATGCTTCTGCCTCTCTTTCTCGGACGGAAGTACTTAGCACGTCCGGAAGAACAATGGCTTTTCCTGAAGATGTTCGTCGTTGCCGGTGTGGGATATTCGCTCCTGGCTCTATACGAAGTCCGGATGTCGCCGCAACTCAATTTCATGGTCTATGGATACTTTCCGCATGCATGGGAACAACATGTTCGTGCGGGTGGCTATCGCCCACTTGTTTTCGTGAAACACGGTCTATGGTTGGCGATATTCTTTGCCATGTGCATTTTGGCCGCCGGAGGACTTGCCCAATACGTCAAAGAGAAAAATAGGCGTATCTATCTCCTGCTTTGCATTTGGTTATTGCTGACGTTGTTTCTGTCAAATTCTTTTGGGGCGTTTTTAATTGCA
>NZ_JBQFYL010000044.1:0-1642 GCF_056541465.1 Ruegeria sp. AH12
GGTAGAGGCCCAATTGCGCGAGGCGATCAGTCCGATCGAGGAAATCATCGACGAGGCCCGAAAGGGCCGGATGTACATTCTTGTGGATCATGAGGACCGCGAGAATGAGGGTGATCTGGTGATCGCGGCTGAGTTCGCTGATGCAGAGGCGATCAATTTCATGGCGACCCATGGGCGCGGGTTGATCTGCCTGCCGATGACAGCGGAACGGATCGATAGCCTGGGCCTGCCGATGATGGCGGTGAACAACTCGTCGCGTCATGAGACAGCCTTCACCGTGTCGATAGAAGCGCGCGAGGGAGTTTCGACGGGAATATCGGCCGCTGATCGCGCACTAACGGTGGCGACCGCGATCAACGAGCAAAACACTATGGCTCACATAGCGACCCCAGGCCATGTCTTCCCCTTGCGCGCCAAAAGGGGCGGTGTATTGGTGCGTGCAGGGCATACCGAAGCCGCCGTTGATATCTCGCGTCTGGCCGGGCTGAACCCCTCGGGCGTGATCTGCGAGATCATGAAGCCCGATGGCACAATGGCGCGCCTGCCTGATCTGGTCGCCTTCGCCGAAGAGCATGACATGAAGATCGGCACGATCAGTGATCTGATCGCCTATCGCTCGCGTAACGACAATCTGGTGGTTGAAACTTCGCGCGAGACAGTGAATTCCGAATACGGTGGCGAATGGGAGATGCGGATTTTCACCGACCAGACCCACGGTATCGAACACGTTGTCATGATCAAGGGCGACATCACTACACCCGAGCCGGTCCTGACGCGGACCCACGCCCTGCATGAAGCGCCCGATATTCTGGGTCTTGGCCCGAAATCGTCACGAGAGCTGCCCCGCGCGATGGAAAAGATCGCTGACGAGGGGCGCGGCGTCGTTTGCCTTTTCCGTCAGCCGCGAAATTCGCTGTATGCCGCAGACGACGAAGGCCCGCGCACGATCAAGCAAACCGGTCTGGGTGCGCAGATCCTGTCCAAGATGGGTATTCAGGAACTGGTGTTGCTGACAGACTCGCCTGAAACCGTGTATCTGGGGCTCGACGCGTTTGGACTGTCAATCGTCGGCACCCGCTCGATCCTCAAGGAAGACTGATAATGGCTGAAAAAGACAAACATGGCATTCTGCCGACTCCCAGCTTCGACAAGCCGGTGAAACTGCTGCTGGTGGTGGCTCCGTTCTACCGTGCCATCGCTGACAACATGGTCGCTGGTGCCAAGGCTGAGATCGAGGCCGCAGGCGGAACCTGCGACGTGGTCGAAGTGCCCGGTGCGCTGGAAATCCCGACCACAATCGCCATGGCCGACCGTCAGTGCAACTACGACGGCTATGTCGCGTTGGGCTGTGTCATTCGGGGCGAGACGACGCATTATGAAACCGTCTGCAACGACTCTAGCCGTGCAATCCAGTTGATGGGCCTGCAGGGCCTGCTGATCGGCAATGGCATCCTGACTGTCGAAAACGACGAACAGGCCGAGGTACGTGCAAACCCCGAAAAGATGAATAAAGGCGGTGGAGCGGCGGCTGCGGCCTTGCATCTGATCGCGCTCAGCCGTAAGTGGGGCTCTTCCAAAAAGGGCGTGGGCTTCAAGCCACCGTCCGAGTCCATCCTTGTGGCGGGCGACAGCAACGGACCCA
>NZ_JBQFYL010000045.1:0-1574 GCF_056541465.1 Ruegeria sp. AH12
TTGCCGAACTCGGGCCAGGTGACCGGGATCATCTCGATCGTGGCGTTCAGCTTCATGGTGCAGGAGCCCAGCGGGATCATCGCCCGGTCCAGCGCCAGGTCGCGGTCGGCCAGACGGCGCATATAGCGCGTGATCTCGGCCTCGGCCCGGTTCTGGTGGAAGATCGGGTGGGTCAGGTATTCGCTTTCGCGCAGCGCGTAATCGGGCAGGCGGTAAGCGACATTTGCGCTGTCATCAGAGCGGTCGATGCCGAAGGCCCCCCAGACGGCCTCGATGGTCTCGGGCCGGGTCTGTTCATCCAGACTGATGCCAACCTTGGTCTCGCCCACCTTGCGCAGGTTGACGCCACGCGCCACGGCGGCCTCCATCACTGTTGTCTGCAGAGGGCCGACCTCAACCGTGATGGTGTCGAAGAACACCTCTGGTTCAACGGCAAAGCCCGCCTCTTCCAGACCGGCGGCCAGGCGCGAGGTCTTGCGGTGCACCGATTGCGCGATGGCCTTGATGCCGTCGGGGCCGTGATAAACGGCATACATCGAGGCAATGACCGCCAGCAGCGCCTGCGCGGTGCAGACGTTCGAGTTGGCTTTCTCACGCCGAATATGTTGCTCGCGGGTTTGCAGCGACAGGCGGTAGGCCTTGTTGCCGCGGCTGTCGATGCTGACACCGATGATCCGGCCGGGCATCGAGCGTTTCAGCTTGTCGGTGGTCGCCATGTACGCGGCATGCGGGCCACCATAGCCCATCGGAACGCCAAAGCGCTGGGTCGAACCGATGGCGATATCCGCGCCCATCTCACCGGGGGAT
Organism: Ruegeria sp. AH12; assembly: GCF_056541465.1. Taxonomy (NCBI): domain Bacteria; kingdom Pseudomonadati; phylum Pseudomonadota; class Alphaproteobacteria; order Rhodobacterales; family Roseobacteraceae; genus Ruegeria; species Ruegeria sp. AH12. The sequence goes on from NZ_JBQFYL010000045.1 coordinate 808, forward strand.
TTCAGCAGCGCCAGCGACAGGATGTCGGCAGCGACAATGGCGATGGCTTTATGTTCGTGCAGCGCCGCGATTTCCTTGGTGAAGTCGCGCACGTGACCATGGGTGCCGGGATATTGGAAGATCGCGCCAAAGACCGCGCCTGCGTCCAGCGTGTCCGGGTCGGCCACCTGCACGTCGATGCCCAGAGGCTCAGCGCGCGTTTTAATGACCGCGATGGTCTGCGGGTGGCAGTTTTTGTCGACAAAGAAAGCCGCGTTGTTGGCCTTGGACCGGCCGCCGCGCTTGGCCATGGCCATGGCTTCGGCCGCCGCAGTGGCTTCGTCCAGCAGCGAGGCGTTGGCCACGTCCAGCCCGGTCAGGTCGCTGACCATGGTCTGGAAGTTCAACAGCGCCTCAAGACGGCCCTGGCTGATCTCGGGCTGATAGGGCGTATAGGCGGTGTACCAGGCCGGGTTTTCCAGAATGTTGCGCAGGATCGGCGCAGGCGTGGTGGTGCCATAGTATCCCTGACCGATCAGCGAGGTCAGAACGGTGTTCTTGCGCGCCACCTCTTTCATGTGGAACAGCGCATCGCGTTCCGTCATCGCCGGACCCCAGTCCAGCGGCTCTTTCTGCCGGATCGCAGGCGGAACCGTGGCGTCGATCAGCTGGTCCAGCGTCTTGAAGCCGATCACCTTGAGCATGTCGCGCATCTCGGTCGGGCTGGGCCCGATATGGCGGCGGTTGGCGAAGTCATAGGCTTCGTAATCGGTCAGTTTGAAGGCCAT
>NZ_JBQFYL010000046.1:0-1543 GCF_056541465.1 Ruegeria sp. AH12
TCATTTGGTTCACGGCATTAGCGAGTGCTTTTCCTGCCGGCGCGCAAGAGACTGAGGCCGACCAAGAGGCTGTGGAAGTCGAGAATGACGATCTAAAAAAAGCAGTCGTTGATGAGATGATTGCGGCTGATGATCTCGAGATCCTACTTGTTCCCCTAACCGCGGAAGAGCTTTCCCAAGTCGCTGGTACTTGGCAGAGTTATGTGCGCTCTCGGCTCGAAGAAGTCGCGCAAGTAAACTTGCAACTTCGGTCGGCGAGCGGAGCTCGGGAAGACAACTTGCGGTCTCAGTTGTCCTCTTTGAACGACTCTGGATCAGAAACTCTCAACAACTATCGTCTGGTGCTCGAAGCATGGGCCCTGAAAGGCGCGAAGGCGGAAGATCTAGAACCGCATTCTGACTATATTCTCGCGTTGAAAACGGGAGCCCTAAAAACTACCGACCTTCAAACGCTTTTTCAGAACGCTTGGGCCTGGTTGTTCTCGTGGGATGGGGGCGTAGGCCTGCTGATGGCCGGTCTGGGTGTTTTGTTAGCAGTTTGGGCCATGATGTTCATTGCTCGGATGGTGCGCCGGGTCACTGAACGGGGTCTGAACAAAATTCCAACTATCTCCAGAATGCTGAAACGCTTCATTGCCACCGCCGTATACTGGGCCGTTTTCGTCCTTGGTATACTCGTCGTTTTAGCTTTGTTCGGAGTTAACGTCACACCGCTTTTTGCCGTGCTCGGTGGTTTGTCGTTCATCCTAGGTTTCGCATTGCAGGAAACGCTGGGAAACCTCGCAAGCGGTCTGATGATCATGGTCCTCAAGCCATTCGACACTGGCGACTATATCCAAGTGGGCGGTTCATCTGGGTTTGTGGATGAGATGTCGGTGGTTTCAACCAAGATCAGAACATTCGACAACCAGATTATTATAGTTCCCAACAGCAAGATTTGGGGGGATGTCATTACCAATGTAAGTGCATCCGAAGAACGTCGGGTCGATCTGGTCTTTGGTATCGCCTATTCGGACAACGCTGCCCAAGCAATTGAAGTGCTCAAAGACTTGGTTGCGCATCACCAGCTTTGTCTGAAGGCACCAGAACCTGAAATTTTCGTGGGTGAGTTGGGAGACAACTCCGTCAACATCTTCTGCCGTCCATGGTCCAAGTCTGATGACTATTGGACCGTTTATTGGGACCTGACCGGTCAAGCAAAAGAGCGGTTTGACAAAGAAGGCATATCTATACCGTTCCCGCAACGCGATGTGCATATTATTCCCGCAGAAGGAGCAAAATCATGAGGGCCCTTACGCTATGGTTACTGCCTCTTCTATTTTCCTGCACTGTTGCGCTTGCTCAGTCTGAAGAAATCCTCGCACCAGCTGAAGAGAGAGAAGATCCCGAGTTTATTGCGCCGGTGATAGTGGATGGCGAAGAATTGTTCGTGGTTCGCGGTTCAAGTGCGCTGCCCGCAACCGAACGAGCGAGAAAAATTGAGGAGCGGATCGCTCAAGTCGCCAATGCATCCACGAAAGCTTCAGTACAGCTTGAGATTTCG
>NZ_JBQFYL010000047.1:0-1481 GCF_056541465.1 Ruegeria sp. AH12
CTACGGAGAGTAAGGCCCCCGTTCCACCGGAGGCCTAAATGGATTTTTCAAGTAAGACCGTCATCGTCATTGGTGGCACCAGCGGTATCAATCGCGGCATTGCCGAGGCCTTTGCGGCCTCGGGTGCTAATCTGGCTGTCGCCAGCCGGTCGCAGGAAAAGGTTGATGATACCGTGGCTGCGTTGAAAGCAGCAGGAGCATCCGACGCGATCGGCGCGGCGTTCGACGTTCGCAATCCAGAGGCCGTAGCCGAAGGCCTTAAGCAATTCCACGACGCTTTTGGAGATTTCGATGTCCTGATTTCTGGTGCTGCCGGCAACTTCCCAGCGCTGGCATCTGAAATGTCGGTCAATGCATTCAAGGCGGTCATAGATATCGATCTGATGGGCACGATCCACGTCATGAAAGGGGCCTACCCCTATCTCAAACGTCCCGGTGCCAGCATTATCAACATTTCGGCCCCGCAATCCTATCTGCCTTACGAAGGGCAGGCCCATGTTTGCGCCGCCAAGGCGGGCGTTGATCAAATCACCCGAACCCTTTCAATGGAATGGGGCGTCGAAGGGATTCGCGTGAATTCGGTCGTTCCGGGTTTTATCGAAGGAACCGAAGGCGCAAAACGGCTGGCCCCTACCGAAAACGCCCATGAAGAGCTGCGTCGGGACGTCCCGCTGGGTCGCTGGGGTCAACCCCAGGATGTGGCAAATGCCTGCCTATTCCTTAGCTCTGATATGGCGAGCTATATCAGCGGAACAGTCATGGCCGTTGACGGGGCTTTGTATCAGCGCGGCTCGGGCAAGTTTGGCCAGATGATGGGTCAGATGCTGCGCGCAGCGAAAAAGGGCCAAGCTTAGGTTAGAACACAGGAATCCGATTGGTGGCAAACTTTTCAGTCGCTGGGCTTTATTTCCAACCTACCAAATTCAAGAGCTTCTGAAATAGATACCCGCTGCTACCAAAAGCGATGTCAGCGTACCGGCCACCACGTAAAGTGCGAAAGCGCTGAGCAGAGATTGACCGACAATCAAAGCGGCAGCAAAGGTTAACAACCCTGCAAGTATTCCCAATCCCATTATCGCAACTATCATGGTGCCGCTATCCGTCCAAAGCCTCGTCTCAGGAGATGTTGATCTTCTGAACCCCATTTCCGTTCCCGACTAACATAGAATTCTCGACATTTCTGGCCAAAGTATGGCCAAGGCGAGTTAACGATTACTTAAGGCGGAGAATTGCCGATCCTCTGTCTGGCGCTGCGCCCTGGAAGAGTTCACAAACTCGTTGTTTCCGCCAGTGGTTCGCATCACCCCCTGCCGTCAATTCCAAGAAAAATTATTCAATAACAACGAAAAATTCTGTTTGGCAGCGGGTAGATGGACGACGTCAGCCGTCCACCCCTTCCGGTTTGCCGACGATGGTGAAATGCAGACCCTCGGGGTCCAGCAGTTCAGACGCCACCCGGTTCACATCCTCCAAGGTCACTG
>NZ_JBQFYL010000048.1:0-1389 GCF_056541465.1 Ruegeria sp. AH12
CACTCCAACACCCGCAGAGATGCGGGTGTTGGAGTGGACGGACCCGACCCCTAGCCTGCCATTGATCACTGCGGAGGGTAACGATCAGCAAGCGATTTTTACAGCGGTTGAACGGGCAATTGCGCAGTTGGATGACGCGGATCGTACTGCCTTGGGGATCAAAGGTCTCGTGAGGATTCCGGCCGAGCGTTATCTGGACGTGCAGAACCCGCCGGGATCGGTTTAGTCGTCTTGTGTGCCGGTGTCGCCGACGACAGCCGATAGCACATAATGGCTTTGGTCGTCCTTGATCAAAATCGGTGGGCCGGGTTGTTTAAGCTGCGGAACGACGCTTTCAACGCCGAGACCGCGCGTTAGGTCTGTCGCGCGACTTCCTCCGAGACCGGCTCGGCCTTTCCCTCGATCACGTCCTCTTCGACCGGCTCTTCAATTGACTCTTCAGCACTTTCTTCAGGTTCCTCTGCCTCTTCAGCCTCTGATTGATCCTCAAGCGCGCCAACGATCAGAGGCAGCATGTGCACACCCGTCGCACTAGCAATCTCGGGCGTCTGAGGCGTCTGCCAGCTGAGCGTATCGAAGCTACCGCAGTTCTGGCACACCGGTCCCCATTCAGGCTGAATGTCGTGGCAATTGGTGCATACCCATTGCGGCCCGCGCGGTGCGTTCAGCGCCTTGGCCAGCCAACCCTGAACCACCGCGTCCGAGGCGCCCTCGCCCCGTTCAATCGCAGCCATCAGCGTGTAGGCCCGTGCATCCCCCTGCTTTTCGACAACATCACCCAGCGCGCGTCGCGCTTCGGGGAAGTCTTCGGCTACGATGTTCAGCTCGGCCAAAATCAGGCGTGTTTCCATATTCTCTGAATGAATGCGGGTCAAAGCGGTGAACCGCTTGATCCGCTGTTCAGGTGTTTCGTCTGGCACAATCTCGGCAAAGGCATGGGCCAGATCGGGGTGAGGTTGCACTTCCCACGCCTTTTTCAGAATCTTGGTTGCTGCACGCGGTTTGCCCTTTTCGATATAGGCGCGCGCGGCCATGGCGGCTGCCGGGACAAGATCGGGTGAAAGGCGGTTTGCCTCAATCGCATGTTCCTGCTGTTCGACCGTCGCCGTGTCGTCCAGCAGCACTTTGGCCTCGGACAAAGCCAGGACTGCGTCGCGCCGTTTGAACACGTCGCGCGGCAAATACCCGGCCTTCAGCTTCGAGGTCAACGTGGACCGCGCACCGGCCCAATCCTGCGCCTTGGTCTGCAGGTTCAACAGCACATCCTGCGTTTCTTCATGCCGGGGTTTGAGGGCCAGAGCCTTCTCGGCCAGCTTGCGCGCGGTTTCATCATCGCCTTCGGCCAGCTTTTGCTTCATGATCCCGCGCACACCGACAAATCGCGTGGCG
>NZ_JBQFYL010000049.1:0-1384 GCF_056541465.1 Ruegeria sp. AH12
TGGCCGCAAACGCCAGCGTAGACCTGCATAAATTGAGCGGTTATACCAGAGTTTCGCGCGAACCGTTCCGCACCGACCTTCAATTCAAACACTGGGTTGTAATGCACGCTCTAGTGCGCGCTTCTCCGTTGGCCATTCAGATTAGAAGTGCGGGGCAAAAAAAACGCACCCCGCACCAGCTTCTAACGACCGCCCGCTTTCCCGGGCATGTTCATCCGCTTGGCCGTTCGTCGTGGCATTTTCATGCGCAGGTCACGCGGCGGTTTGGCTTTGGTCTTCACACGATTCGCAGATTTCGATGTGTCCTCCGCAGCAGGTAGGGTTCGCACAAGAGCGATTTTTGGTGGCTTAAAGGGCATATTGCTCCTCATGACAAAAAGAAGGTTAAGTCGCGCAGATGCACGACTACGAATGCCCACAAGGGGCTAGCGTCGTGTGTCCATTGTCAGAGACCTCCGCAGGAGTGTTTCGGTGCGCATTCTGCCATTTAGGTCAGCGCGCGGCGGGATCAGAAAGTATGCTGGTCCATTGTCAGAATATCCTTTGCGAGTGTTGGGAGAGTCTCAGACAACCGAGTATCTGTCAAACCTGTTCAACGAACAGCGACATTTGTCGCCTCGCTTCCGAGCGCGGCCCTGAACTGCGGTTGGTCGATCGGTATCATTGCAATTGCGCGTGGCGTCAGAGAAGAAAATTTCTGCTCAACCAAAACAGACTGCAGTCCTGCATCAAGAACCTTGAGACTACCCCAATTGTTCATGCGGGCATTTCTTAGGCTTATTGCTGATCAATTTCGAATGCTCGGCGATCAAGTCAGCCAACTCTGGCCGGCATGAACCGCAGTTCGTTCCCGCATTAAGGGCGTCTCCGATATCGTCCATATTGATCAAACGCTTGTCGTGAATGGCGCGGATAAGGGTTTTTAATCCGACCTCGAAACACGAACAGACGATTGGCCCGCAGTCCTCAGAACCAACAGATGACTGGCCAGACAGAATCTGCTGAGGCGTTACCTCAGGCAAAGTTGCCAAATAGTCTCGCATCAGGGTGATAGGTCGGCGCGAGACGAAGAGCACTGCCAGAATGCGCTGACCGTCTGACAGCGCAATTCTATAAGAGCCGCGTTTGGGATCTTCTACCGAAGTCGCCATCGCATCCGGTAAACCAAACCAAACGCGAGCAGTCCTTTCCCAGTCTTCAATAATCTGGTTCCCTGCCAACTCCATCCTGTAGCCGTTGGTTGTTCTGGCTGTCGCCGAATACTCTGCTTCAGGGAACGCTGCATCGGCTGAAACGGCGAAACCGTACCATGCTGCTCTCATACGTCGAACAGATACTGCTGTTGATTTGCTTTCCGGCTGACCAGAAATCGGGTCAGTTACAC
>NZ_JBQFYL010000050.1:0-1475 GCF_056541465.1 Ruegeria sp. AH12
GGTGGTGTGGAACCATTCTGCGTTGAGGACTTCCCGGCGCAGAGTGCCATTGAAGCGCTCGTTGTATCCATTCTCCCAAGGTGATCCCGGGCGACGCTATATCGACTTTTGTCCAGCCCCAATTCTATGGGCCAGTTTTGAGCAAGGTTTCTGGAACGGGCGGTCGCATGTTTAGAGCCTGATGGGGTCTGACACGATTGTACTGTCTAAGCCAGGTATTGATGACGATCTGAGCCTGTTTGGTGGTGTGGAACCATTCTGCGTTGAGGACTTCCCGGCGCAGAGTGCCATTGAAGCGCTCGTTGTATCCATTCTCCCAAGGTGATCCCGGGTAGATTTGGATCGGCTTAATGCCCACCTTTCTTAACCAGGTCTGCAGGGCCGTTGCGATGAACTCCGCGCCGTTGTCGGAACGGATGTGTTCGGGCTTCCCGTGCCGCAATAAGAGTGGGTAGAGCGCATCCAGCACGTCTGCGCTGTTCATCTTCGGCTTGACCGCTACGCAGAGCGCCTCACGGGTATACTCATCCAGCACCGTCAGCATCTTGTAGCTCTGTCCGTTGCTCAGCTTGTCGTGGACAAAGTCAATGCTCCAGATGTGATTGGGATGTTGCGGTCGGAGCCGGATGATCGAGCTGTCCTTGTGGTACAGCCGTTTGCGTTTCTTGTGCCGTTGTGGGAGCTGCAAGCCTTCTTCGCGCCATAGTCGTTCGATCTTTTTATGATTGACTGCCCAGCCTTCGACACGCAGCAGCTCGGCGACCTTGCGGTAGCCGTAGCGCCCATACCGTTTGGCCAATCGGATCATCGCCAGACGTAACGCCTCATCATCCTTTGGCGCTGCGCGGTATTGCAGCGTGCTCCGCGCCAATCCAATCACGCGACAGGTGCGCCGTTCAGAGGTTGCCAGCTTTTGTCGGGTGTGGACCACGGCCTGACGAAGCTGGTCTGCCGTCAGGCCTTTGGCTTTAGATAATCAAGGCTCTCCTTGAGAATGAGTTTGTCCAGTTCAAGCTCAGCCACGATTTTCTTGAGCCGATCATTCTCTTTCTGCAGCGCCTTCAGATTGGCCATCTCAGATCGTCCCATCCCACCAAACCGCTTGCGCCATGTGTAATAGGTCGCATCACTGACACCAGCCGTTCTGCACGCCGTCGCGACATCCGAACCAGATGCCAGGCCCAGCTCAATCTCGCGCAAAAGCCGCAGAATATCTTCGTCCGAATACCGTTTCCGCGCCATCAATCCCGTCTCCAAAACTAAGCCAACTGTGGCACAGTTTTAGGGGGCCAAGACACCAAATCGAATTATAGTCTCAAATAATCTGAGCCAGAAACAGCGATGATCTCGCGCCCAACGGATTATGATCTCAAGCCGCTACAGCTATGAGACACCTTGCCTCACGCCATTTATCGGCACGTTGTTTCCGGCTGCGTTTCTCTTGCCGTTCCCAATCCACTGCGCGTTTGAACATA
>NZ_JBQFYL010000051.1:0-1449 GCF_056541465.1 Ruegeria sp. AH12
CTTCAATCGATCAATGGCTTCGGCCTCAACCTCATCCACATATTCACACCCACCATAATAGCGGCGACCCGGATAGCCCTCGGCGTATTTGTTTGTAAGTACGGAACCCTGCGCATCGATCACTGCCTGAGAGACGATGTTCTCGGAAGCGATCAGTTCGATCTGTTCAGCCTGGCGTATGCCCTCGCGTGCGATCGATGCTGCGATGACGGGATCAGCCTCGGTGAGCGGTTTTGTGAACATGATCTCCTCCTGTAATCTCGTTTCCAGTGTACGAAATTTTGTTTCCTATAGTGGAATTAGTGTACGCAAGGCAACAAAAATTTCATCACAGTAAAGTTGTTTGGCTCCGGGGAAATGAGTAAGCTTTGATAAAACAAGGAGATTCCCATGTCTGAGGACAACCTGAAAGATGGTGCCGGACCGGAAGAACAGGACGAGGGGGCGGCTTTGGGTCGGTCGATCCGGGATGCACGCCGCGCAAAAGGCTGGACATTGGAGGAGGCCGGGCGCGAAGCGGGAATCGGTCGATCAACACTTTCAAAGATCGAAAACAACCAGACACGTCCAAGTTTCGAGATCGTACGGCGGCTGACACAGGCCTTGGACATGAACACGCCACAGCTGTTCTTGCAGTCCGCTCAATCGGGAATTTCGGGGCGACGTGATTTTACGCCGAAAGGGCAAGGCGAGATAAGAAATACGCCGACCTACATGCACGAATTGCTGTGCTCGGACCTGACCAGTAAGCGAATGCTTCCTTATATCGCGACGATAAAAGCGCGTGACATATCAGAATATGAGAACTGGATCAGGCACACAGGCGAAGAATTCATGTACGTTATCAGTGGCGAGTTGATATTCGTATCCGAGCATTACCGCCCCTTACCGATGAAACCCGGAGATTCTCTGTACTACGATAGCGGTATGGGGCATGGCTGTATTTCTACGAGTAAGGAAGACGCCAGGGTCTTGTGGGTTTCGCTGGAATGACACGTTAGGCCACGGCGCTTTCGCGCAGAATACCAATACCAACCTGAGCAAACGGATATCTCATGGACCGGACTATTTTCACTGGAACTATGCCTGCCCTTATGACGCCGTGTAAGGCCGACAGGACACCTGACTTTGACGCGCTGGTCAAAAAGGGCAAAGAGATGATCGCGGCAGGCATGTCCGCTGTCGTCTATTGTGGCTCGATGGGGGATTGGCCGCTTCTGACGGATGCCCAACGGATGGAGGGCGTGGAACGACTGGTCAACGCTGGCTTGCCGGTTGTCGTGGGGACGGGTGCCATCAACTCGAATTCCGCTGTGGCGCACGCAGCACATGCACAGAAGGTCGGCGCGGCAGGGTTGATGGTTATCCCTCGGGTTCTGTCACGAGGCTCATCGGTTGCTGCGCAAAAGAACCACTTCAAGGCTATTCTTTCTGCGGCACCGGACGTGC
>NZ_JBQFYL010000052.1:0-1445 GCF_056541465.1 Ruegeria sp. AH12
GAAGGATATGCCGTGAGCGCTAACGGATTTTTCGACGAAGGAGAGCTGGTTGCGGTGCTGACCACGCAGCCGCTGGACCGGACGTTGGATTACAAAGCGCCCGAGGGCGGGTGCTTTCTTGGGGCGTTTGTCGAGGTGCCCTTGGGCCCGCGCAAAGTCTTGGGTGTGGTTTGGGGGCCGGGGCAGGGTGGTTTTGATCTGGCCAAGGCGCGATCGGTGAACCGGGTGCTTGAGGTCGCGCCGATGCGTGAAGAAATGCGGGTGTTTCTGGGGAAAGTGGCTGACTACACCCTGACGCCGATGCCTGCGATGCTGCGGCTAGCAACGCGCGCGCCGGGGTTGGGCAATCCGCCCTCGATGCGCAAGGTTTATCGTTTGGGCGGTGGTCAACCGGACCGAATGACCGACGCACGAATGCGGGTACTTGAAGTTTTGCGAGACTATGGCGGGTTGGCCTTTACGCTGAAGGGACTGGCCGAGCAAGCGGGGGTCACATCTTCGGTCATTAAGGGGTTGGTCAAACAGAACGCTGTGCGTGAAGAGGACAGCCCGCGTGATCTTCCCTATCCTCATCTTGATCCTGAATTGCCGGGAAAGGACCTGACCGAGGATCAGGCGGAGGCCGTGATGCGGCTTCAGTCCGGGCAACGGACGGGAGATTATGGAACGACTCTTCTGAAGGGGGTGACGGGCTCGGGCAAGACCGAGGTTTATCTTGAGGCGGTCGCTGAGGCCCTGCGCGTGGGGCGGCAAGCACTGGTCTTGCTGCCCGAGATCGCGCTGACGGCTGAATTTCTGACGCGTGTCGAGGCGCGATTTGGTGCGCGTCCGGCTGAGTGGCATTCGGGCGCGACCATGACTGAACGTCGCCGGGTTTGGCGGATGGTCGGTCAGGGTGATGCGCAACTGGTCGTTGGTGCCCGGTCAGCACTGTTTCTTCCATTTCGCGATCTTGGTCTCGTAGTTGTCGATGAAGAACACGACACCTCGTACAAACAAGAAGATGGGGTGCATTATAGTGCGCGGGATATGGCCGTTCTGCGTTCGGCCATCTGCGGAGCGCGGGTGATTCTGGCCAGCGCGACGCCTTCACTGGAAAGCTGGGCCAATGCCGAGGCGGGTAAATACGAACGGCTGGACCTGACCTCGCGTTTTGGTGCAGCAGTCCTGCCCGAAATGAAGCCGATCGACATGCGCGCCGAGCAGATGCAGGCCGGGACTTGGATTTCCCCCTCGCTGCGGCAGTCGGTGCAACAGCGTATCGAACGCGAAGAGCAGTCACTGCTGTTCATCAACCGCCGTGGCTATGCGCCCGTGACACTATGCCGGGCGTGCGGGGAGCAGATTGCCTGCGATCATTGCGACGCGCGAATGGTTGAACACCGGTTCCTCAAGCGTCTGATGTGCCATCAATGTGGTGAGACCAAGCCAATGCCAGAGGCCTG
>NZ_JBQFYL010000053.1:0-1442 GCF_056541465.1 Ruegeria sp. AH12
ACATCCGTTATCTCAAGTGCCATTTTTGCGGATGTTGGCGGTAATGGCAACGTCACGCTGACCAACACGGGCGACTTGTCGGGCGATCTGGCTGCCATTGGTTCTGATGTGGCAGGCGACGGCGGTATTTCGATCACCAATAGCGGTTCATTGATTTCGCTTAACGACACCGGAATTGAAGCGGAATTGGGTGGAAATGGCTCGATCTCAATCGAGAACAGCGGCGAAATCCAAGCTTTTAACAATGGTATCTTTGCCGACCACACTGGCGCGACAGCTACTGTAGCTGTCGACAACAACGGCGACATATATTCAGATCAGCTAACTGGAATCTCCGTGAATCTCCTTAACAACGGTGACATTGCGATAAACTCGTCAGGGTATATTACCGCAGAACAGCGTGGAATCCGGGCAACGACGTTTAACAACGGAAACACGCGGATTATGAACTCCGGGGCCATTTCGGCCAACTTGATGGAAGCAATTGATGCCGTCGTTGTGGGGGATGGACAAGTGGTCGTTGATAATACAGGTCACCTGACATCCACTATCTCGGACGCCATTTTTGCGAGTGTTGGCGGCAATGGCAGCGTCACTGTGACGAATACAGGCGATCTGGAGGCGCAAGGAAGGGCTATAGAAACCCTTTTGGCAGTCGATGGTGATATCGCGATCACCAACAGCGGTTCATTGATTTCGCTTAACGACGACGGAATTGCAGCTAGCTTGGGTGGAAACGGTTCAATCTCAATCGTAAACAGCGACGGAATACAAGCTTTTAACAATGGTATCTTTGCCGACCACACTGGCGCGACAGGTAGTGTGGCTATCGACAACAGCGGCGACATAGCTACAGATCTGCTAGGTGGAATTGTCGTGACTATCGCTAACAACGCAGACATCGCGATAAACTCGTCAGGAGAAATTGCTTCTGGTGGAGATGGAATCCAAGCATTCACATCTGGCAATGGAAACACACAGATTGTGAACTCCGGGGAGATCATTTCGGCCAATGCAAGAGCGATTGGTGCGCGCGTAATTGGTGATGGTCAAGTGGTCGTCGAAAACACTGGCGACCTGACAGCCACTAACTTAGATACGATCCTTGCGGGTGTTGTTGGTAACGGCAGCGTCACAGTGATGAACACAGGCGACCTGGTGGCCCAGCAAGAAGCCATAGATACCGGTCTGTCAGGCAGTGGCGTCATTTCGATCACCAACAGCGGTTCTTTGCGTGCGGACGACAACGCGATTCAAGTTGGTTTGGGCGGCAACGGCTCAATCTCCATCGTGAACAGCGGCGAGATCGAGGCTTCTAACGACGGTATCGAGGTGGACCGTCTTTCTAACGCGTCGGCCACCATCACGAACTCGGCCTCGATCACGGGTGGCAGCGGATTCGCGATCCTGTACGGAGGCAATGCGAACGACACGCTGAACCT
>NZ_JBQFYL010000054.1:0-1392 GCF_056541465.1 Ruegeria sp. AH12
GAAGCCACTCTGACGATTTCTGACTTCAATGACAGCGCGCTGACCCATTGGTCGCTGGCGGCGCTAGAGCGACAAAACCCCGGAACCTACCCTGCAATATTCAATCCCGACGGCGATCCCGGCGAAACACTGGAGCTTGCAGAATCTGAAACCACAATGATCGAAGCAATTGACCGGCTGCAGCGCGCCATCGACCGTGCCAGACCACATCCCGGACGGCTGCGTTGGCTCAGCGTTGCAGGGGTTGTTCTGGCGGTCTTGGCAGTGCTTTTGTTCTGGCTACCCAGCGCACTGCAGCGCCATGTTGTTTCGGTAGTGCCAGAGGTCAAGCAACAAGAAATCGGCGATGCAATCCTGCAGCGGATCGAAAGGGTGTCAGGCAAGGCTTGCTCTTCGCCTGATGCGCAAGCGTCGCTGGATCAGCTGGCGCGCCGCACCGGTGTCCGCCAAATCGTGATCCTACCAGCAGGTCTGCCTGACAGCCTGAGCCTGCCGGGTGGAACCGTACTGCTAAACCGGGCACTGGTCGAAGATCACGAAGACCCAGCCGTTGCCGCCGGATACATCATAGCCGCGCGCGCGCGGGCAACTCAGCAGGAACCGCTGGACGATCTGTTGGACCGTACCGGCCCGAGTGCCGCATTTCGGTTGCTGACTACCGGCGAATTGACGCCCGAGATCGTGGACACCTACACCGAGCAGGTTCTATCCGGTCCACAGCCGCAGCTAAGCGATGACGTGCTGCTCGCGGTTTTTGCACAGACCGCCCTGCCCTCGACCCCATACGCCTATGCGCTTGATATCACAGGCGAGTCCGTTCTTGGATTGATAGAAGCCGATCCGATGGCGGGTCGTACTTTGGAACAGGTACTGCCCGACCGCGATTGGGTCCGGCTACAGAATATCTGTGGGCAATAGCACCTATTTGGTCCCGAACATCCGGTCGCCAGCGTCACCTAGTCCAGGCATAATGTAACCCTTTGAGTTCAGCTCACGATCCAGCGCGGCCGTGACGATTTTGACATCCGGGTGCGCCTCTTTCATGCGCGCGACGCCCTCGGGGGCAGCCAGCAGGCACAGAAAGCGGATATCTTTCGCCCCCTGCTCTTTCAGCAAATCAATGGCCGCAGCCGAGCTGTTGCCGGTTGCCAGCATCGGATCAACAGCAATGACCAAACGATCCGTCAAACCCTCGGGAGCTTTGAAATAGTATTGGACCGGCTTCAGCGTCTCTTCATCCCGATAAAGCCCCACGAACCCCACTCGGGCAGAGGGGATCAGCTCCAGCACGCCGTCCAACATCCCGTTTCCAGCCCGCAGGATCGATACCAGCGCCAATTTCTTGCCCGCCAGAATGGGAGCGTCCATTTCTTCCATCGGGGTTTCGATATG
>NZ_JBQFYL010000055.1:0-1392 GCF_056541465.1 Ruegeria sp. AH12
GGGTTCACTGCGTCGTCTACAGACTGACTGTATAGATCTCTATCAGTTCCACTGGCCAAATCGTGGCAGCTACATGTTCCGACAGAACTGGGACTATGCACCCTCGGGTCACAACCGGGACGAGATTATGGACGAGATGCGCGAAAGCCTGATCGCTCTGCAGGCGCAGGTGGACAAGGGCAATATCCGCGCCTTTGGTCTGTCGAATGAAAGCGCTTGGGGTACCGCTCAGTGGTTGCGGGCGTCGGATGAGGTTAGTGGACCTCGGGTCGCGTCGATCCAGAACGAATATTCTTTGCTCTGCCGGTTATTCGATACCGACCTGGCTGAATTGTGTCTTCTGGAAGATGTCGGGCTACTATCATTCTCACCGTTGGCGGCAGGTTTCCTGACTGGGAAATATCAAGGGGGTGCTGTTCCAGAAGGATCACGCATGGCGCTGGTGCCGAATATGGGCGGGCGTAAAACAGATCGCGTTTTTGATGCCGTGGCGGCTTATCTGGAAATCGCGCAGCGACACGGGTTGGACCCGGTGCACATGTCCTTGGCGTGGTGTTGCAGCCGGCCGTTTATGGGATCGACCATTTTCGGCGCGACGACTGTAGCGCAGCTAGAACATATTCTGGCGGGTAAGGATTTGAAGCTGTCGTCCGAAGTGATGGACGAGATCAGTGCGGCGCACCGGGCGTTTCCGATGCCATATTGAAGGGATGGGGGCTCTGCCCCCGTCGCTTTTGGCGACTCCCCCGAGGTATTTTAGGCCAGATGAAGTTGGATCGCGTCAGTGATGGGTGGGTTGCGTACGGTCTTGCCTGAGGTCGCGAGCCGTGAGGCCGTGGGCGGTTCGGAACGCGCGCGCGAAGCTGGATTGCGAGGCGAAGCCGGTGGCCAGCGCCACGTCCATCAGCGGCAGGTCGGTATCGGTAACCAGTCGGCGGGCCTCGGCCAGTCTGAGTTGCAGGTAGTGATCCTGTGGAGTTGTATTCAGGCGCAGGCGGAACTGCTGCTGCAGGGTGCGCGTACTAGTGCCGAGTCTATCGGCGATGTGCGCAAGGGACAGGGGGTCGTCCAGTGAGGATTCCATCAATGAGTTGGCTTTGGCTGTGAGCGCGGTGTGACGGTGCGGCGCACCGGTGCGGCTTTGTGGTTTTGAGGGCTGAGACGCACCTTCATAGAGGAATAGCCCGGACACGCGGGCGGCAAAGCCCGCGCCATGACGTGCAGCAATAATATGGAGCATCATATCGATCGCCGGGACGGCGCCGCCAGAGGTTAGGCGTGTATCGGAGACGGTAAATCGGTCAGGGCGCACATCGACATTGGGAAAGCGCGCAGCGAAGATCTCCAAATCCTCCCAATGGGTCGTCGCCGCGTGACCGTCGAGCAATCCAG
>NZ_JBQFYL010000056.1:0-1367 GCF_056541465.1 Ruegeria sp. AH12
ATTTCTTTTTCATATAGGGCGCGGCCACGTTGCGCACATGATCGACGACGTTTTCTTCTTCGAGGATGCGCAGATTTTCGAGCGCAACTGCTGCGGCAACCGGGTGGCCGGAATAGGTGTAGCCATGGTTGAACTCGGTGGCGCTGATGACACGGGCGACTTCGTCGCAGACGATCGATCCGCCAATAGGTGCATAGCCTGAGCTAAGGCCCTTGGCGATTGTCATGATATGCGGTTTGATCCCGACGGTTTGCGAGCCAAACCAGTTGCCGGTTCGGCCAAACCCGCAGATCACCTCATCCGCGATCAGCAGTATATCGTACTTGTCGCAGATGCGCTTAATTTCAGGCCAATATGTGTCGGGTGCGATGATCACGCCGCCTGCGCCCTGCACAGGTTCGGCGATGAAGGCAGCGACGCGATCTTCGCCCAGTTCCTGAATGGCTTCTTCCAGCTCGCGCGCGCGGGCAAGGCCGAATTCCTCGGGGCTCATATCGCCGCCTTCCGCCCACCAGTTCGGCTGGTTGATATGGTGGACATTCGGGATTGGAATGCCGCCCTGCGCATGCATTCCTGCCATGCCACCCAACGACGCCGATCCAACAGAAGAACCGTGATAGGCATTCTTGCGGCTGATGATGATGTTCTTGTCCGGCTGACCTTTTTCGGCCCAATAGGTGCGCACTAGACGGATGTTGGTGTCGTTGGCCTCGGACCCGCTTCCGGCAAAGAAGACATGGTTCAGATCACCTGGCGCAAGCTCAGCCAGTTTTGCAGCCAGCGCAATGGCGGGCGTATGGGTCGTCTTGAAGAAAGTATTATAGTACGGCAGCTCGCGCATTTGACGTGCGGCTGCATCGGCCAGCTCGTCGCGGCCATATCCGATATTCACGCACCACAATCCGGCCATACCATCCAGAATTTCATGACCTTCGCTATCGGTCAGATAGACGCCCTTGGCACGGGTGATGACCCTGACACCTTCGTCTGCCAGCGACTCATTGGTTGAAAAAGGATGCAGATGGTGTGCTGCGTCCAGCGCCTGCAATTCGGCAGTGGGCATGTGATTGGTGATGGTGGACATCTCGGATTCTCCAGCAAGCGTCGTTGCCAGATAGAATATGATCAAATTTTATGCTGTCAATCGAATCGCTGGTTTCTAGGTGCTTGGCAAAGCATCGCCCATCATTCCCATACCCTGCTCAATGTCCTGCGCTGTTGCTAACGCGGCCTTTTCTGCATCTCGCTCACGTAGCGCGGCAATAATGTCTTTGTGTCTGTCGGGCAGGCTTTGAGTGCCGAAGCGACCGCAAACGATGCGCAGCGAAGGGCCGAATCGCAGCCATAGCCGTTCGGCTAGATCAACA
>NZ_JBQFYL010000057.1:0-1263 GCF_056541465.1 Ruegeria sp. AH12
ACTACGTCCCGCGCACGGTCAAAACGCTGCTGTACATCTTCGGCGACATCGTGATGTTCATCGTGGCACTCGTCGCGATCTATTGGTCGTGGGAGACAGTCCACGTGTCCTGGAAATTCGGGTCTGTCACACACGGCCTGCGGATCAGCCAGGTCTTTTTCCTGATGGCGGTGCCGTTTGGCTTCGCGCTGGTCATCTTTCGGCTGGTGCAGTCCTTCCTCCGCGATATTGCCGACCTTCGAACGGGCCGTCCCGTCTACGAAGGCGACAAGCTGTTTGATTAAGGGAGGGCCTGAGCCATGATGTGGCAACAACTCGGCGGTCAAACGCTTGAACTTGGGTGGGATTTCTACGCCTCTGTCATTCTCTTCGTCGCTCTTGTCGCGCTCGCCGTTCCGGTCTGGGCCGCGATCGGCGCAGCATCGATCACAATGCTGATCATGTCCGGCGCATTGCCGCTGAGCCTTGTCGGTGAAAAGCTGTTCTCGGGCATCGATGCCTTCGCGCTGACCGCCGTACCGCTGTTCATCCTGACCGGCGACGTGCTTGTCCGAACCGGGCTCAGTCGAAAGTTTCTGGACGTCGCCGAAGCCCTGACCTGCTGGGCCAAGGGTGGCTTCGGTTCGGCCACCGTCCTGGTCTGCGGCATGTTCGCAGCGATCTCCGGGTCGGACGCAGCAGGTGCGGCAGCGGTAGGGCGGATGACTATCGACCGGCTGGTCGAGAGCGGTTATCCCCGCCCCTACGCCTGTGCTTTGGTCGCAGCAGGAGCCTGTACCGGCATCCTCATCCCGCCCTCTATCGCCTATATCATCATCGGCCTCGTGCTGGGCATAGCGGTCTCGACCTTGTTCCTTGCTGCGCTGATCCCCGGCCTTTTGATCTTGACGGCCATCCTGATCACCAACGTCGTGATGAACCGGCTGAACCTTTGGGAAGGCGGTGGCATGATGACCGCAGCTGAATGGCGCGCGAACCTGTGGAAGACGGTCAAGTCCGGCTGGTACGCTTTCCTTGTCCCCGGCATCATTTTCTACGGCATCTTCTCGGGGAAACTGACCCCGACGGAGGCAGGCGCTGTGGCGGTTGTCGTGACCATATTCATCGGGTTTATCCTGGGCACACTGAAATTGTCCGATTTCCCGGCCATGCTGGTCAGTTCGGCCAAGGTCAACGGTGTGATCCTTCCGATCATCGCCTTCTCGATCCCTCTAGCCGAAGCGCTTGCGATCATTGGCGTACCGCAGGGATTTGTCGGGGCTC
>NZ_JBQFYL010000058.1:0-1339 GCF_056541465.1 Ruegeria sp. AH12
GAGCCAACCGGACCATGGTCGCGGATATGTTGTAGGACGGTTTCGAACTTTTGCTCAAACCCGTCTCGCCGCCAGTTCTTCCAACGAGCTTTCAGCATGTCGGCATCGCGCAGGAACCGCAGATGCCAGTGGCGATAGAATTCCATTGGAATCACCGCCGCATCGTGCGTCCAATGCTCAAACAGCGCGCGGTCGCGTTCATAGAGGTGTTTGAGGTGGCGCGCGCGATAGCTGGGCTTACGCGCATATAGGATCATGTCATGCGCGCGGGCGACGGTGTTGGTACTGTCAAGCTGGACAAACCCTAAACGATGGATCAGCTGTAACAAGTCATCGCCTTTGGAACTTCCGGTAGGCTGTTCCAAAAGCGCGTGCCGATCCATGAACAGCGCCCGCGCAGCGCGGTTGTCCAGACGTTGCTGCGCCATCTGGCGTTATCGCCGTTTCAGCGTGTCGCCATAGCTGATCTTGGGGGTTAGGGTAACGCGGGTTTCAACCTCGGAATCCGGATCGGCCAGCTTCGCCGCAATGATCTCGGCCGCGGTGCGCCCAATCTCGGTCCGGCAGGCATCCATGGTGGCCAGCTTGCGTCGTAGCCCCTGCAGCAGCTCCACATTGTTGAATCCGGCCAATCCGATTTGACCGGGCACATCGATCCCTTGGTCCAGCAAATACAGCAGCCCACCCGCGCCGATCATATCGTTGGAATAATACAGAAAATCCAACTCGGGCGAGCGTTCCAGCATCGCTTGTGTCATCTCGCGCCCCTTGGCCAGCGCTGAGCCACCCGAATAAAATTCACGGTCCTCAATCTCGATCCCGTGCTTGCCCAATACTTCGGTGAACCCTTCGAACCGTTTACGGGCACGGTGGTCTAACGGCATCTTGGTGCCCATAAACCCGATATGCTCGTAGCCCGCTTTCAGGATTGCCTGCGCCATTTCGCGCCCGGCGCGGCGGTGAGAGATTCCCACCATCGCATCCACCGGTTTGCCATCGGTATCCATGATCTCGACCACCGGTATGCCAGCTGAATCCAGCATAGCGCGCGCGGCTTCGGTATGCTCCAGCCCGGCAATGATCACGCCTGAGGGCCGCCACGAGAGCATCTCGTACAGCACTTTTTCTTCTTTTTCTGGCAGATAGTCCGTGACGCCAACCACCGGCTGCAGTTCAGTATCTTCCAGCACCTGATTGATACCGGTTAGAACTTCGGGGAAGACCATATTTGACAATGACGGGATGATCACAGCGACCAGATTCACCCGGCTTGACGCCAATGCTCCCGCGATCTTGTTGGGCACATATCCCAGCTCTTTTGCGGCGGCCAAAACACGGG
>NZ_JBQFYL010000059.1:0-1306 GCF_056541465.1 Ruegeria sp. AH12
CGTCGGCCACCATCACGAACTCGGCCTCGATCACGGGTGGCAGCGGATTCGCGATCCTGTACGGAGGCAATGCGAACGACACGCTGAACCTGTTGCCCGGGTCAGTTTTGAACGGTGCGGTGGATTTCGGGAACGGTGCAGCCAACGACGTCGACACGCTTAATTTTGTACCCGGGCTCAACGCCGCCGTGAACTTCGCCGACGGTTCCGGAGTGGACAGCGATCTGGCCTCAGCTCCAGAGATCATCAACTTCGGTGGTGCTGGTACGTTGACCAATGGCGGGCTGACCGCGGTTTCGGTGGACACCACGGGATTTGCGGCGCAAGGCACGTTTATCAGCGATCTGACCGATGCGATCTTCAACTCGGTCGACACCGCCGATCTCGTACCCGTCGCATCCCCGAGCCAAGTAAGCCAAGGTGTCGGGACGCTAGATCGGTTTGCCGTTGAAAGTGGCTCGCATGCATGGATCTCTGCGATAGGCGGCTACCGCGATTTGAGCGCGGATGGGACGAATGTCGGGTACGACCATCGTTTCAACGGCCTGATCGCTGGCGTCGAGACCAGTGAAGTCTTTGACAATGGTAACTTCGGTCTTCTTGCAGGCTACAGTGATAGCCGCGTGTCCTTGGACTACGCTGCCGGTGAGACCGATATCACCTCGTATTTCGGCGGAGCCTATTGGAAGCGCAATTTCGATGGCTTCAGTCTGAATGCCGCGATTGTAGCCGGAGCCACCAGTAACGAGGTGACGCGGAATACCGATAGCGGACAGGCTGATGGCGACTTCGATGGTACATTCTTTGCGCCATCTCTCTCTGTTGCGGTTCCAGTCAACCGGTTGCCGGTACCAGCCTATTTCAGTGCGCGGGCCAACTACGTTTTGCTGCAACTAGACGACTATAGCGAAACCGGCGCCGGTCTACCGTTGACGGTTGAAGATCGGAATGTCTCACTTTTCAATACTAGGGCGCAGTTGAACTTCCCCCGGGCCATTTCGCATTCAAACGGAGGTACGACCGATATCAACTGGTCGTTAGGTGTTGATGCAACATTTGATGCAGGTTCGGATGATGTCGATGCGATCGTAGCGGCGACGCCCTTCTCGTTTGTCGCCAGTCCTGGGGATGCCGTGGCGGGGTTTCTTGGGTTTGATGTCGGATATTCCTCCGCTGATGGGCTGCGAACGATTGGGTTCAACAGCGAAATCCAATCAACCTTCGATGGCGACTACGGTGTAGTTGCTGAGCTCAAAGCAACCTTCCGGTTTTGAACTCATCGGCGCCCGCACAGAAGGGCGCCGAA
>NZ_JBQFYL010000060.1:0-1212 GCF_056541465.1 Ruegeria sp. AH12
GTCGAAGATTGGCCCGGACACACTTTCCCCGTTCGCGCGAACGCGTTGTTCAGTCATTGCTGTTTCCTCCAATTCAGTGTTAATACTAAAAGTATCACCATAAGGGGCATATAGGTGTCAATACTAAAAGTATCAATAGAGCAAGTAAAAGCAGCGCGAGCCTTGTTGCAATGGTCGCAAATCGAACTAGCAAACAAATCAGGAGTATCGATTCCGACAATCAAACGGCTAGAGGCTTCAACCGGGGAACTTGGCGGTAGAGAAGAGACGATTGAAGCCATCCGCAAGGCGTTGGAGAACCAAGGCATTCAGTTCCTGGATGAAGGTGACACGGCTAATGGGGTAGGGGTGGTTTTGGTCAATAAGGGTGACTGATGAAAAGAACGCTTGGAGTTCTTTGACGACTTCCCGGCTTGGTTGGATAAACCAATTTCAAAGGAAGTACTAAACAACCAGGATTCTAACTAGCACACGCTGTTCAGAAACATCTTTTTGCTGGTATTCATAGATGAAGCTGCTGGCCCCTGTGCTCGGGTCTGACAGTGCATGACATCTCATCGGGCGAATAGAGACCTTCGCGCAGTAAGACTGCCTCATATGGTTTCAGTGTGGGCAGGACGGTTTCGGCAAATCGTTCTCTTCTCTGACGCAGCTCAGGAAATAGTTCGAAAACCTCGCGCAGCGTTGCGCGATCCATCGCGTCTAGAGAAGTATCGCCGGGGAAAAAGGACTCGGACCACACGCCTTCAACACAAATTAGCTCATGTTGGTCGAAGAGAACGTGAATGTAATGAACTTCTTGGTCGGGTGGGAGTTGGAAAACCATTTCACCATCCAGCAAGCCCTTGGCAGGCGCTAGCATCAAGCTTTCGCCGAAACACAGCTGCATGTCTGGCGAGGTAACAGCAATCCGATGTTGTGGCGAAACCGTCAGATCCCGTGTCGGGCATTTGCGTGAGAAACTACCTGCACGAAAACGAACCGGACAGAGATGCGGACTTTGCTGTAAGTCGCCAACGGTGAGGCGTCGTCTTCCGATCCAGCGAACAGGCTTTGCTGTTCCATCGAAAACTGTCACTAGGTCGCCGGGTTGCAAAGTCTCAATGGGTTTTGAGCCCAGAGGTGTCAAAACCATCGACCCAAGTGTAAAGCATACGAAGGATGGCAAAGTGTCGTAATCTGAAGGAGGTGCAGTAACGATGCTGTTGTTTG
>NZ_JBQFYL010000061.1:0-1292 GCF_056541465.1 Ruegeria sp. AH12
TGCCTGCTGCGCGAAGGGTGCTGACCACTTCGGCCACATACTCATCGGCCTCGGAGGTGATCGAGGCCACAACGACCTGGCGCGGGGCCAGCCAGAACGGCAGCTTGCCCGCGTGTTCTTCGATCAGAATGCCGATGAAACGTTCAAACGAGCCCAAGGTCGCGCGGTGCAACATAACTGGGCGGTGTTTGCCACCATCAGCGCCGATATACGTGGCGTCCAAACGCTCGGGCAGAACAAAGTCCACCTGATGCGTGCCGCATTGCCAATCCCGCCCGATCGCATCGGTCAGAACAAACTCGAGTTTCGGGCCGTAGAATGCCCCTTCACCCGGATTGAGTTCCGGCTCTATCCCAGCCGCGCGAGTTGCGCTGAGCAGGGCGGCTTCAGCCTTGTCCCAGACCTCGTCCGATCCTGAGCGTTTTTCCGGCCGGTCCGAGAATTTGACCGAGAAGTTCTCAAACCCGAGGTCTTTGTAGATCCCGGACAGGAACCGAATGAACTCAGCGGTTTCGGATTCGATCTGGTCTTCGGTGCAGAAGATATGGCCATCATCCTGGGTAAAGCCGCGTACGCGCATGATGCCGTGCAGCGCGCCGGAAGGTTCGTACCGGTTACACGATCCGAACTCGGCCATGCGCAGAGGAAGGTCGCGGTAGGATTTGAGACCCTGATTGAAAATCTGCACGTGGCAGGGGCAGTTCATCGGTTTCAGGGCGTTGACCGCCTTTTCCCGTGCATGTTCCTCGTCCACTTCGACGATGAACATGTTCTCTTGGTATTTGTCCCAATGACCCGAGGCTACCCACAGCTTGCGGTCGACGACTTGAGGGGTGTTGACCTCAACATAGCCACCTTTGCGCTGTTGCCGACGCATGTAATCTTGCAGAAGAGTGTAGATGGTCCAGCCATTAGGGTGCCAGAAAATCTGCCCTGGGGCCTCTTCCTGCATGTGGAACAAATCCATCTCGCGACCCAGCTTGCGGTGGTCGCGCTTGGCGGCTTCTTCCAACATGTGCAGATGAGCCTTAAGCTTTTCCTTGCCGGTGAAGGCCACGCCGTAGATGCGCTGTAGCATTGCGCGGTCGCTGTCGCCGCGCCAATAAGCCCCGGCGATTGACATCAGCTTGAACGCGTCGCCTGGCAGTTGACCGGTGTGCTGCAAGTGCGGGCCACGGCAGAGATCCTGCCAGTGACCGTGCCAATACATGCGCAGCGGTTCGTCACCCGGGATGGATTCGATCAGTTCAACTTTATAGGGCTCATTATTGGCCTTGTAGAACTCGATTGCG
>NZ_JBQFYL010000062.1:0-1288 GCF_056541465.1 Ruegeria sp. AH12
CCTGCGGTGATGCGGAAATAGTCATAAAGTCCAGGTTGATCGAACGCACAAAGATATTGAAAGTGCAGGCGAAAAAAGCGCCAACGCAATTGCTGCCATCGCGCGGGGGACAGTGTTTGGGTGAAGGCGGCAGAAAGAACCAGCGGCCCGCATTTTTTGGGGCCAGCGACGCCGCTGACCGCGACCGGATCGCACAACGCAAACGCGCAGCCATCTCCCGGTGCAGAGACATCGATCCAAGTCATATCCGCGCGTTCGGATAGATATTTAAGATCAGCGCGAAGCGTGTGTGCCTGCGGTAGAAACGAAACCATTGGCACCACCTGTCCCAAGGTCAGAAAGGATAAGACTGGCTTATCCTGTACACCGCCCCGTCGTCGTAAAACATCTGCCAACACCGACACACCAAGATGGGCGCCAGAGCTGTGACCCACGACCAGCACCTCATCGGTGTCTGTGTCCAGCGTCTCGGTGATCAGGTCAGAAAACTCCCGCAGCCTCGATTGCAGATCTTGCGAATACGCGCCGTATAGCTTCGCCGAGTGGGCATAGTCATGCATAAGGTAATAAGCGAATAGTCGATTATCGATCTTTCGGAACCATTGCATCAGAGCATAGATTACCCCGGCAGCAGGTACCAAAGACCACCACCCAACGAGTGGTTTCAATACAGAGACTAAACCCCAAGCAATCAACAACGATGCAAAAAGCTGCAGCAGCAGCATTGCCACCGGGTATAGCGCCGCAATTACGGGCCCCTTGCGCAGCTGCATCAGCCGCCAAAGCGTACCGGTCGAGATATATATCCAGGCGGTTCTCGCCAGTTGCAGATAGGTTGCCGGTATCGATTGAGCCATGCTGTCACGCACGATATCCGACCAGACCAGAACCTGAACATCTGCATCAACAGGACTGCCGTCCTGCTGAGAAGTCACCTGCCAGCCGTAGGGACCTTCGCCCGTCCTAGCGCTAATATCGATCTGGTATCCCGATATCTCAGCCTGGGCGCCCCCCTCTTTGCGGTAGAGCTCTCGATATCGGCGCGGATGAATCGGGTCGTAGCCGGGAATGTAAAACACCCGGCGTTTGCGCACCTGCGGATTGGATTGCTGACTGCTCATTACCCGGCCCTCTGCGCCAAAGATTAGCGCAGCGTTGACGCCAAGGTAAGACCTGGCGTCTATCCATCCGTGTTTAAAGCCAGAGGGTTAACCGAGGTTTGCCAAAGCCGGAAATGTTTCCAGCAGCCACCAGCTGGATTCGGTGAACAAACCGGTGACAAGCATGA
>NZ_JBQFYL010000063.1:0-1283 GCF_056541465.1 Ruegeria sp. AH12
CGAAAAGGCCGCCCCTTTTTGGGACGGCCTTCTTAAGTTCAACCGAGTTGCTCTCGGCAGATTTTCCTTTGGAAAATCGCCTGCCGCAACCCGTCGGCAAGCGCGCCTTACTCAGTGATTTTCGACACGACGCCGGCGCCGACGGTGCGGCCGCCTTCGCGGATCGCGAAGCGCAGGCCTTGCTCCATCGCGATCGGCGCGATCAGCTCAACGCCGAACGACACGTTGTCGCCAGGCATGACCATCTCGGTGCCTTCCGCCAGGGTCACGGTGCCGGTCACGTCAGTTGTACGGAAGTAGAACTGAGGACGGTAGTTCGCGAAGAACGGCGTGTGACGGCCACCCTCTTCCTTGGTCAGGATATAGGCTTCGGCTTCGAACTTGGTGTGCGGGGTCACCGAGCCGGGCTTACACAGAACCTGGCCACGCTCAACGCCGTCACGATCCACACCACGCAGCAGGGCGCCGATGTTGTCGCCTGCTTCACCGCGGTCCAGCAGCTTGCGGAACATTTCAACGCCGGTGCAGGTGGTTTTGCTGGTGTCACGGATGCCGACGATTTCAATCTCGTCGCCAACGTTGATCACGCCACGCTCAACACGACCAGTCACAACGGTACCACGGCCCGAGATCGAGAACACGTCTTCGATCGGCATCAGGAACGGCTGGTCAACAGCACGCTCGGGGGTGTCGATATACTCATCAACAGCCGCCATCAGTTCCTTGATTTTCTCTTCGCCGATTTCCGGGTTGTTGCCTTCCATCGCGGCCAGAGCCGAACCTGCGATGATCGGAATATCGTCACCGGGGTATTCATACGAAGACAGCAGTTCGCGGATTTCCATTTCCACCAGTTCCAGCAGCTCTTCGTCGTCAACCTGGTCAACTTTGTTCATGAACACGACCATCTTCGGGATGCCAACCTGGCGGCCCAGCAGGATGTGCTCACGCGTCTGCGGCATCGGGCCGTCAGCAGCGTTCACAACCAGGATCGCGCCGTCCATCTGGGCGGCACCGGTGATCATGTTCTTGACGTAGTCGGCGTGGCCGGGGCAGTCGACATGCGCATAGTGGCGGTTGTCGGTCTCGTATTCCACGTGGGCGGTCGAGATGGTGATGCCGCGCGCTTTCTCTTCCGGCGCACCGTCAATCTGGTCATACGCTTTGAAGTCACCGAAATACTTGGTGATCGCTGCGGTCAGCGTGGTCTTACCATGGTCAACATGCCCAATCGTGCCGATGTTGACGTGCGGTTTTGTACGCTCAAACTTTTCCTTTGCCAT
>NZ_JBQFYL010000064.1:0-1187 GCF_056541465.1 Ruegeria sp. AH12
AGACGCTTCCAATTGCTTCGGCTTTTGCCTGATCCTCGCGCTGTTGAAGCAATTGAATCGCCTGCATGATGATCTCAGGGTTTTCCAAAATGGCTTCGAGAGCCAGCCGTTTTACATCGGAGTCAGACAATTCGTCAGCACTCGCCATAGCAGCACCAATCGACATAGTGATGGCAATTAAGCCTGCAAAAAATCGTTTCACGTCAGTTTCCTTCCGTTTGTTCTGCCTCGGTGCGCTGCTCTTGCAGCTTGCGTTCCCGATCCGGCCAACTCTCCTTGATGAAGGCAAGGATGTCCCAGATTTCCTGATCCGACAGAGTGTCCTCGAAACCTGGCATATCGCTTTTGACATCAGCGACGCCCATCTGTTTTAGTGTTTGGTACCCGCCAAGCTTTGTATAATCGAACAACAGCTTGTCGCCGTGATGCCAGGTGTGCCCTGTTCGGTCATGCGGGGGAGCTCGCAAGACGCCATCAGGATCAGGTGTCTGCCAAACTGGTTGACCCTCCAAATCTGCCCCGTGGCATGACGCGCAGTTTTCGGCGTACAAAACTGCACCACGTGCCGAATCCGCTGATGCACCGTTTTGTGCGCGACCGCTCAGGCCCCAGCCAGCGACCGCGACAATGATCACCACAGCAGCCAGTGACGCCCTTTTCGCCGCGCTCTTGTTCATCACGCCACGCTCAGCCAGGTCTTCATACCAGCGGCCTGATGCGACAGCATGTGGCAATGAAACAGCCAGTCCCCCGGGTTATCCGCAACGAACGCAATCTCCCGCGTTTCCATCCGGTCAACCAGTATTGTATCTCGCAGCGGTCCCAGGCTCCCGTTCGGCAGAACTTCCTGAAAGTGCGTCCCGTGCAAGTGCATGGCATGCGCAAAGACAGTGTCGTTCTGCATCTGAATACGGACTATGTCGCCACGCGAAACAGAAGCGAGCGGGTCTTCGGGTAACCCTGCGACTCCGTTGAATGTCCAGATCTGTCCTTCCTGAACCAACTGATTAGCGCTCATGACTTGGCCGTTGTAAGTACCTTGACGCAGTCCGCCCATCGCCCCGCCTTCCATCACCAATGGGATTGTCAAAGCGTCAGAAACATCTTCGAGAAAGGAAACAGGGTTGGGTGGCAGGGCTTCTATTGCACCGCGGTTTGCGGATGCACCGCTTCCCGAAACCGGGATT
>NZ_JBQFYL010000065.1:0-1273 GCF_056541465.1 Ruegeria sp. AH12
GGGTTTTTTCACCCAGTCCTTGTCCGACCGTGACCCTGAGCTGTTCGGCTCGATCACATCCGAGTTGGGCCGTCAGCGCGACGAGATCGAGCTGATCGCATCCGAGAACATCGTCTCTGCCGCCGTGATGGAGGCGCAGGGCTCGGTAATGACCAACAAATACGCCGAAGGCTATCCGGGCCGTCGCTATTATGGTGGCTGCCAGTTTGTCGATATCGCCGAAAACCTGGCCATCGATCGCGCGAAAGAGCTGTTTGGTTGCGGCTTTGCCAACGTACAGCCGAACTCGGGCTCTCAGGCCAACCAGGGTGTGTTTCAGGCCCTGATCCAGCCCGGCGACACCATTCTGGGCATGAGCCTGGACGCAGGCGGCCACCTGACCCACGGAGCGCGCCCGAACCAGTCGGGCAAGTGGTTCAACGCCGTGCAATACGGCGTGCGCCAGCAGGACAATATGCTGGACTATGATCAGGTCGAGGCACTGGCGAATGAGCATAACCCCAAGCTGATCATCGCAGGTGGTTCGGCCATCCCGCGTCAGATCGACTTTGCCCGCATGCGCGAGATTGCCGATATGGTTGGTGCCTACCTGCACGTGGACATGGCGCATTTTGCCGGTCTGGTAGCCGCAGGCGAACATCCCAGCCCGTTCCCGCACGCGCATGTGGCGACCACGACAACCCACAAGACCCTGCGTGGGCCGCGTGGGGGTATGATCCTGACCAATGATGAAGATATCGCTAAGAAAGTGAATTCAGCGATCTTCCCCGGCATTCAGGGTGGTCCTCTGATGCATGTCATCGCAGGCAAGGCGGTTGCCTTCGGCGAGGCTCTGCGCCCCGAGTTCAAAAGCTACATCCAGCAGGTCATCACCAACGCACAGGCGCTGTCGGATCAGCTGATCAAGGGTGGCCTCGACACGGTGACCCATGGCACCGACACCCATGTGGTGCTGGTCGACCTGCGCCCCAAAGGCGTCAAAGGCAACGCGACCGAAAAGGCCCTGGGCCGGGCACATATCACCTGCAACAAAAACGGCGTGCCGTTTGACCCGGAAAAGCCGACCATCACCAGCGGTATCCGTCTGGGGTCCCCCGCCGGCACCACCCGCGGCTTTGGCGAGGTCGAATTCCGCCAGATCGCAGACTGGATCATCGAGGTTGTCGATGGTTTGGCCGCCAATGGCGAAGACGGCAACGCCGCGGTCGAGGCCAAAGTCAAAGCCGAAGTCGCAGACCTCTGCGCCAAATTCCCGATCTATCCAAACCTGTAA
>NZ_JBQFYL010000066.1:0-1273 GCF_056541465.1 Ruegeria sp. AH12
CCTTTTTGTGGTTAATCCTGCCGGATGATTTCGGCGTGGATGTCCAGGCCGATCGTGGGTTGTACAAGATCAGGATATCCAGACGCGCCAAACTCATTTCGATTGATCGCCCCCTCTAGCCGGATGGACAGGGTGTCCAAATCATCCACCGCGCTTCCCGGTCTCCGATACAGATTGGCGCTCAAAGTCACCGGACGCGTGATACCGCGCACTGTCAGATCGCCGGTCACGGTTGCACCTTCCGAGATACGGCCAGTGGGTCCCAGCTGAATCTTAGTCGTGATGAAACGGATGGTGGGGTATTGGGCAGCGTTCAACACACTTTTTCCCAACATCGGACCTCGGGCAAATGGTAGGTTCGTCCGCGCCCGGGCCACGTCCAGCACGACATCGACCCGGCTGTTTTGCAAGCGATTGGTATCAATCAGAATTTGGGCCGACTGTACTGGTATCGTGCCCGTCTGAAGCGCGCCGGACAAATCATAGGTGAAGCCGACGGAACTGCGCGATGCTGCCAGCGCATATGGGGTGAGGGCGGCCATCGCTGCCCGTGCCATTGGTAACGCGCAAAGGCTTGCAATCAGGCTGCGTCGGGTAAGGTTCCTCATGCCATCGCCGTGCGACCGCGCTGGCGCGAGCGTTTCATGAGCATCAGCACGATTGCGATGTTCAGCCCGTTCCAAAGGATGCCATTGATGAAAGCAAACTGATAACTGCCAGTCACGTCGTAGATCCAGCCCGACATCCAACCACCCAGAGCCATGCCGAGGATAGTCATCATCATGACAAAACCCACGCGCGCGCCGGCCTCTTGCGGGGGCATATATTCGCGTACAATCAGCGCGTAGCTGGGGACGATACCACCCTGGGCCAGCCCGAATAGCATGCTGACTACATAAAGCGAAACCATCCCATCATAAGGGAGAAACAGGAACAGAGCGATACATTGCAGGACCGAGCCGATCAGCAGTGTTGAAAGCCCTCCCAACCGGTCCGCGACAAGCCCCGAGATGATACGGCTAACCACGCCGCCCAACAGCATCAGAGACAGCATCTCGGCACCAACGGCCGGGCCATAGCCCAAGCCCACACAATAGGAGACAATATGGACCTGGGGCATCGACATGGCCACGCAGCAGCCGATACCAGCCAGCCCGAGGATGTACTGCAGGGCGCGGGGTGAAAAGCCGACGCTTTGTGCTTTGACCTGTGCTGCCGCTGCTGCCGTACCATGCGCCTCGACGGGGACCTGTCTGCGCAAAAGCAGGGACAG
>NZ_JBQFYL010000067.1:0-1257 GCF_056541465.1 Ruegeria sp. AH12
ATCGCCTACAACCCCCTTGCCTGCCGGGGTTCGATACGCTGGGAACGCTGAAAGAGATCCTGAAAACCGGATATGAATACAGCTGGTTCGTTCTGACCCAGAAGATCATCAAAAAGGAATTTGCACTTTCGGGGTCCGAGCAGAACCCGGATTTCACTTCGGGCAGCTGGAAAGAGGTGATCCGTCAGCGCATCCTGTCTGGCACCAAGGCGACTGGGCCGGTCGAGGCGTTCAAGGAAAAGGGCGAGGATTTCGTCGTCGCCAACACGCTGACTGAATTGGTCAGCGGCATGAACCAATTAGGCGGGGGTCTGATAGACGAGACGCATCTGCGCACCCAGATCGAGGCACGGGATTCTCAGGTCGACAATCCGTTTTCCAAAGACGCCCAGATGATGGCCATCCTTGCGGCACGCAATTATCGGGGCGACAAGCTGATCCGGACGGCCAAACCGCACAAGTTCCTCGATCCATCAAACGGCCCGCTAATCGCGGTCAAGCTGCACGTACTGACCCGCAAGACACTGGGCGGGCTGCAGACCAATCTGGACAGTCAGATGATCGGCGCCAATGGACAAATCGTCCCCGGCTTGTTTGCAGCCGGAGAGGTCGCGGGCTTTGGCGGCGGCGGCTATCACGGGTACAACGCGCTAGAGGGCACGTTTCTGGGCGGTTGCATCTTCTCGGGTCGCAACGCAGGAAGGTCCCGCGCAGTGGCCTGATTACTGAGTGCGCACGAATTTCAGTATCGGCTCACCTGCAGCATCGAGCAAAACCATGCTGTCGCCGGCAACGGCATAGTTCGTCACGTTTTGCAGGGCAGCAAAGAACTGATCCTCGACCTCGTCCAACTCTGGCGGGCACGCCATTAAAGTCGCGGCCATATTGTCTGGAAACTCAAGGCTGTTGCCGGTGATCTCGGCTTGCCCGGAAAACCGGTTGCAACCGCCCGTGCCACCGAACGCACCACCTTGGGCGAAGGAAAGCTGAGGCGGCCGTTTTGTGTCGAGCACGGTTCCACCGATACCGATGGCTGTCCACTCAGTCCCTTCCAGGGCCGCGGGGCTCTGAGCACCGGCCTGCACCAGCACAAGATCTGCCGAATTGCCTTCGCCGTTGGTCAGCACGGGATGGACCGTATCCGTCGTAAACAACAGCTCACCCCCGCGATAGATCGATCCGCGTACTGCATAGGTCATACCCTCGCGGATCAGCGCGTCATCAAAAGTCAGCTCAAATTCCGAGGGCACTCCGTTC
>NZ_JBQFYL010000068.1:0-1221 GCF_056541465.1 Ruegeria sp. AH12
CGCGCCATCTCGCTTTATCGCGAACAAGGAGCATCTCCTGCTGAAATCAGAGAGATGGTGGGCATTTGACCTGACCACCATCAGAGGCCCCACTATTCCATCGGCTTCATGAGCTCGACTTCGGTCCCATCGCGGACGGCCGTGTAGAAACAACTTCGCCGATTGGTGTGACAGGCTGGCCCCGTTTGGTTCACCACAATCAGCAGGCAATCCCTGTCGCAATCGACGCGAAAATCCACCAGGGCCTGAAAGTGGCCCGAGCTTTCGCCCTTGATCCAGAACGCCTGTCGTGACCGCGACCAATACGTAACCCGTCCGGTTTCCAACGTTTGCTCGATGGATTGGGCATTCATCCAGGCCATCATCAGAACCTCACCCGTCGCTTCGTCCTGTGCGATCGCGGGGATCAAACCCGCCTCGTTGAATTTCAGTGTCGACGGATCGAACAAGACTGCGTCAGCCATCGCAAAAACCTTTTGCATCCCAGAATCCCGCCATTATGTATGGGGAATGGACAACGAGGGAAAGCCATGAGCGGCGAAACCGATCTGATCAAGCTCTATTCCGGACGCATCTTGGCGCTAGCTGCGGATATTCCGCATCTGGATCGCTTGGATAATCCCGATGCGACGGTAAAGAAACGAGCCCCTTTGTGTGGATCGACCGTGACTGTTGACGTCAAGCTTGAAGATGGGCGGATCGTGGACTTTGGGCAAGACGTCAAGGCCTGTGCGTTGGGTCAGGCCTCGGCTTCGGTCGTAGGCAGCGCCGTGATCGGGGCGACGCGGTCGCAGGTCGAAACCGCACGTGATCAGCTTTCCGCAATGCTGAAGAAAGACGGCCCTGCCCCCGAGGCGCCCTTTGAGGGGCTCGAAGTTCTGATGCCCGCGCGGGACTACAAGAACCGCCACGCGTCAATCCTGCTGGCGCTTGACGCGACCGCCGAGGCGATGGAGCAGGCCGAACAAGCCAACTGCGCCTGATTGGCTTTTCCATACAAAGCCGTATAGGGTGCCCCCAATGATTGGGGGGGGCTAACGTGAACAATTTGCTGGAACATTTTGTGACGCTCTGGGTCGTGATCGACCCGATCGGCACCATCCCCGTCTTTATCGCTGTCACTGCTGGGATCGCGACGGGTGCGCGTCGTAAAACCGCTTTACTGGCCGCGTTGGTCAGCGCAGGCATTCTGCTGTTCTTTCTGATCTTCGGGCAACTTGT
>NZ_JBQFYL010000069.1:0-1216 GCF_056541465.1 Ruegeria sp. AH12
CAACGAGATACTCCGAAATTGTGTTCACTGCGGTTTCTGTACAGCAACCTGCCCGACTTATCAGGTGCTAGGCGATGAGTTGGACAGCCCTCGCGGGCGCATCTATCTGATCAAGGACATGTTGGAGAATGAGCGTGTTCCGGACGAAAAGACTGTCAAGCATATCGATCGCTGCCTATCCTGCCTCGCCTGCATGACCACGTGCCCCTCGGGCGTGCATTACATGCACCTCGTGGACCACGCACGGGAATATATCGAAGACAACTACAAGCGCCCGTTCTCGGATCGGGCTCTGCGCTGGATATTGGCCAGAATCCTGCCTTATCCGGCTCGCTTTCGCTGGGCTCTAATCGGGGCAAAGCTGGGTCGTCCGTTCCGGTTTCTGATGCCGGATGCCCGGCTAAAGGCGATGCTGGACATGGCGCCGAGATATATTCCACCAGTCAGTCGCAATGATGACCCTCAGAGCTTTGCAGCAAAAGGCGCTAAGAAGAAACGCGTCGCCCTAATGACGGGCTGTGCGCAAAAAGCGCTGAACACCGACATCAACGACGCCACGATTCGCCTGCTGACCCGATTGGGCTGCGAGGTCGTTGTCGCCGAAGGTGCCAGCTGTTGTGGCGCATTAACCCATCACATGGGTAAAACCGGTGAAAGCCATGCGTCTGCTGCAGCCAATATCCGGGCCTGGACACGCGAAATGGATGGTGATGGTCTGGATGCGATCGTGATCAACACCTCGGGGTGTGGGACCACGGTTAAAGATTATGGGCACATGTTCCGCAGTGATCCGCTGGCGGCGGATGCGGGGCGTGTATCCGCCCTGGCGATGGATATCAGTGAGCTTTTGGTGCAGCTGGAGATGCCGGACAGCGACAAGAAAGAACTGGTTGTTGCCTACCACGCGGCGTGTTCATTGCAACATGGGCAAAAGGTTACCTCTTATCCCAAGAATCTGCTGAAATCTGCTGGATTCACAGTGTTAGAGCCTAAAGATAGTCATTTGTGCTGTGGCAGTGCAGGAACCTACAACCTGATGCAGCCTGAGATTTCGAGTCAGTTGAAACAACGAAAAGTGCGCACGCTTGAGGCTAGGAATCCTGATGTTATCGCGGCAGGTAACATCGGATGCATGATGCAGATCGGCTCTGGGACTGACACGCCCGTTGTCCACACAGTCGAGCTGCTGGACTGGGCCACCGGAGGGCCGGAACCG
>NZ_JBQFYL010000070.1:0-1202 GCF_056541465.1 Ruegeria sp. AH12
CTGATCGCCTCGGAGAACATCGTCTCTGCCGCCGTGATGGAGGCGCAGGGCTCGGTCATGACCAACAAATATGCCGAAGGTTATCCGGGCCGCCGGTACTATGGCGGTTGTCAGTTCGTCGACATTGCCGAGAACCTGGCTATCGACCGTGCCAAGCAGTTGTTTGGGTGTGAGTTTGCCAACGTCCAACCGAATTCGGGATCGCAGGCGAACCAAGGTGTATTTCAGGCGCTGATCAAGCCCGGTGACACCATTCTGGGAATGTCGCTGGATGCAGGTGGTCACCTGACCCATGGTGCGGCGCCGAACCAGTCAGGCAAGTGGTTCAACGCGGTACATTATGGCGTGCGCAAGCAGGACAACCTGATCGACTATGATCAGATCGAAGCGCTGGCAAAGGAACATAACCCCAAGCTGATCATCGCCGGAGGCTCGGCCATCCCGCGCGTCATCGATTTTGCCCGCATGCGTGAAATCGCCGATATGGTCGGCGCCTATCTGCATGTGGATATGGCCCATATCGCCGGTCTGGTTGCCGCAGGCGCGCACCCTTCGCCCTTCCCGCATGCGCATGTGGCCACCACCACCACGCATAAAACCCTGCGCGGCCCGCGCGGCGGCATGATCCTGACCAATGATGAAGCGATTGCCAAAAAGGTAAACTCGGCGATCTTCCCGGGCATTCAGGGTGGTCCGCTGATGCATGTGATTGCTGGCAAGGCCGTTGCCTTTGGCGAGGCACTGCGTCCTGAGTTCAAGGACTATATCAAGCAGGTCGTTGTGAATGCGCAAGCCCTTTCAGATCAGCTGATCAAGGGTGGCCTGGACACTGTGACCCACGGCACCGATACCCATGTGGTTCTTGTCGACCTGCGCCCCAAAGGTGTTAAAGGCAACGCAACCGAGAAAGCTTTGGGCCGGGCACATATCACCTGCAACAAGAACGGTGTGCCGTTCGACCCCGAAAAGCCGACGATCACCAGCGGTATCCGTCTGGGCTCGCCTGCCGGAACCACCCGCGGTTTTGGTGAGGCCGAGTTCCGCCAAATCGCAGACTGGATCATCGAAGTGGTCGACGGTCTGGCCGCAAATGGCGAAGACGGAAACGGTGCGGTCGAAGCCAAAGTCAAAGCCGAAGTCGCCGAACTTTGCGCGCGCTACCCGCTTTATCCGAATCTCTGATCCGATACGGACTTAAAACA
>NZ_JBQFYL010000071.1:0-1200 GCF_056541465.1 Ruegeria sp. AH12
GCCATAGGCGTAGTACAGTGCGCGCTCAAAGTTCGAGCTAACCTGAATATCCATTGAAGGGCTGATTGAGGGGATTGTATCGCCCTTGAAATATCCCTCGCCGGAGAGACAGCGATGCAGAATATCGTTCTGGTTGGTCGCCACCACCAGACGATCGATGGGCAGCCCCATGCGTTTGGCCAGATAGCCTGCGAAGATATCGCCGAAATTCCCTGTCGGCACGGTGAAGCTGACCTTGCGATGTGGCGCGCCGAGGCTGACGGCGGCGGAGAAATAGTAAACGATCTGTGCCAACACGCGGGCGAAGTTGATCGAATTGACGCCTGCAAGTTTTACACCGTCGCGGAAATCAAAGTCGTTGAACATGTCTTTGAGCGCGGCCTGACAGTCATCGAAATCGCCGTCTACCGCCAAAGCGTGCACATTACTGTCTGCTGGCGTAGTCATCTGACGGCGCTGCACTTCTGAAACACGGCCATGTGGGAACAGGATGAACACATCCACCGCGTCCAGCCCACGGAACGCCTCGATGGCGGCAGAACCGGTGTCCCCGCTCGTCGCGCCGACAATGGTCACGCGATCTTCGCGCCGTTTGAGCGCGACCTGGAACAGCTGGCCGATTAGCTGCATGGCGAAATCTTTGAAGGCCAGCGTGGGGCCGTGAAACAGCTCCAGCAGAAAATGGTTCTCGTTCAGCTGCTTCAAGGGCGCGCGGGCGTCATGGCCGAAGCCCTCATAAGCGCGCGCTATGATCTTTTTGAACTCATCATCAGAGAACGAGCCGCTCACATAAGGCCACATCACGCGGAATGCGATTTCTTCATAGGACAGGCCAGCCAACGCAGCAATTTCGTCCTGCGACATCACCGGAATTTCAGCGGGCAAGTACAGACCACCATCACGGGCCAGTCCGGTCAGCATCGCCTCTTCAAAGGTCAGTTCGGGCGCCTGCCCGCGGGTCGAGATGTATTTCATGTCGCGTCACTTTCGGAATTGGCACGGCTGCGCCACAGGAAGTATCCGGTCATTGCGGCCCAGACCAGAGCAAGACCAAACCAGATGATTGCATATTGCAAATGATCGTTGGGGATGCCCGCCGTATCCACCGGCATTGGCGTTACATTCGGATCGGTTTCCGAGCGGGCAATTAGCAACACCGGCTCAGCCCCCAGCGCGGCGGCCAGATTGGGCACATCACGG
>NZ_JBQFYL010000072.1:0-1195 GCF_056541465.1 Ruegeria sp. AH12
CACTGCACGCCGGATTCGTAGAAAACCGAAACCTGGCTGCCCATCTCGCAGCACAGGCGCAGGGTCTGGCCCGCGTGGGTTTCCCGCCCTGCTTCCAGCGTCGACATGGTGCCGTCAAGAATGATGACATGGCTGACAGGTTCGCGGTGGCGCGTTTCGGCCGAGTGCTCGGACCGCAGAGGCCGTCCGAGCCATCCCAGTACCTTTCTACTCAGCCGCGACAGAACCATGCGTCAACAATTCCCAAACTTTGTGAGGTGTGAAAGGCATATCCGCCTGCCGCACCCCGTGATCCCAGAGCGCATCCTGTACCGCGTTCGCCACTGCGGCCAGTGCGCCCACGGTGCCTGCCTCACCACAGCCTTTCATCCCCATCGGGTTGGCGGTTGACGGAACCGGCGCCGAGGTAAACTCTATCATGGGTATCTCAGCAGCGCGGGGCAAGGCGTAGTCCATGAACGAAGCCGTGAGCAGTTGCCCCTCGGCATCATGAACAACATGCTCGGTCAGTGCTTGGCCGATACCCTGCACTACCCCGCCATGCACCTGCCCCTCGGCCAGCATCGGGTTGATAAGATTGCCGAAATCATCCACCACCGTGTAGCGGTCGACCCATGTTTCACCAGTGAAAGAATCGATAACGACTTCGGCAACATGTGCACCATTGGGATAGCTGCGTGCATCTAGCGTAGCGCGGGCTTCGTGCTGCAACAGATCGGTGCGCCCGTCAGCGCGCGCCATCTCGGCCGCCTCGGTCAGCGTGGGGGTCAGGTTGGACCCCGGCGCGCGGAAGGTTTCATGGTCGAAGGTCACATCGCTTTCCTCGACCCCCATCTTATCCGCAAGATAGGGCGTGAATGCGGCGATCATCGTATCAACTGTGACCAGTGTCGCGTTGCTTTGGGTCGTGACCGAGCGTGAACCGCCAGTCCCGCCGCCCTGCGCCAGCCTGTCCGTGTCGCCTTGCACAACATTGATCAGGTGCGAAGGAATCCCTGTCTGGTCCGATAGGAACTGGGCATAGACGGTCTCGTGCCCTTGCCCATTGGACTGAGTGCCGACATAGAGGTTCACCGTTCCGTCCTCGCAAAACTCGATCTTCGCGCCTTCGGAAGGGTCTCCCAAAATACTTTCGATATAGTAACAAAGCCCCTGCCCCCGGATCAGGCCGTTTTCGGCATCCGCCGCCTTGCGG
>NZ_JBQFYL010000073.1:0-1192 GCF_056541465.1 Ruegeria sp. AH12
CCCAATACCTCGCGCGCGTTCGCGCCCGAAACGCGGAATACGGCCCGCGCGTCGGAGACGTTGACCGCCAGTGCGTGCGTACCACTTAGCGCGTTGGTCATCGCGGCGAGTTTGGCCTCGACCTCGGCATAAGGCACAAGCACCAGCAATTCGTCGGTGGACATCCAGCAAACACCGGTGTCGCCATTCACAAACGCTTCACGCTGACCGGGCACTTTCTGCCCGGTGGCGTCTTTGACAACCTTAGCCAGTACCTTATCCGACAGATCACCGCGCAGTGTGATCATGCCCTGTAGGCCGCATTCCTCGATCTTGGCGATGCCATCATATGAGGCGTGGTTCAGTGCGCTGATGGGTTCAGACATTCTGCTTCTCCCCGTCCTTGTCATAGAAGATCGGGTCCACGATCTTGGCCTTGTAGGTTTTGCCGTCAGTGCCCGGGAACTCGACCACTTCGCCCATCCGGTCGGGGCCGTGTTTGATCATGCCCATGGCGATGCCTTTACCCAGATTGGCCGAGTAGTAGGTCGAAGTTACGCGACCGATCATGTTGCGCTGACCGTTCGCATTCACGCCCTCGCCCACCGCATAGGCACCGTCCGGTAGAACCGATCCATCCACAGTCTCAAGACCAACCAGTTTCCAGCGCTCAGGATCGGCCATATGGGTCCGCGAATGGGCGCGTTTTCCGAGGTAATCCTCTTTCTTTTTGGACAGCGCCCAGTGCAGCCCCAGATCCTGCGGGATCACGGTGCCGTCGGTCTCATCGCCGATCATGATAAAGCCTTTCTCGGCACGCAGAATATGCAGACATTCGGTGCCGTATGGCATCACTCCGAACTCCTGCCCTGCCTCGATCAGAGCGTCCCAGAACGCCTGACCTTGGCTTGCAGGGACCGCGATCTCATAGGACAGCTCACCCGAGAACGAGATACGGTAGGCCCGCGCGTCGAACGCGCCGATCTTGCCATCGCGCCATTCCATGAAGGGCAGCGCCTCTTTCGACAGATCCATGCCGCCCAGCTTCTCAAGTACCTTGCGGGCGTTCGGACCTACCACGGCGACCTGCGCATATTGCTCGGTGACGTTCGCGACGTAGACTTTCCAGTCCCACCACTCGGTCTGCAGCCATTCTTCCATGTGGCCATGGATACGCTCGGCCCCGCCGGTGGTGGTGTGGCACAGCCACGTG
>NZ_JBQFYL010000074.1:0-1191 GCF_056541465.1 Ruegeria sp. AH12
CAACCTTCGATGGCGACTACGGTGTAGTTGCTGAGCTCAAAGCAACCTTCCGGTTTTGAACTCATCGGCGCCCGCACAGAAGGGCGCCGAATTACAAGTACTTTCCGGCAATTGCACACTCGCTGTCTAGTTACACTTGGATACAAATTTCTAAGAAAAAGAAAAACAACAGACACAAAGCGGTACCAGTCTCAACAGTCGAACGCGCTCCGAGTTTGGAATGCATCTGACGCTTGAGGGTCTGAAGATGCACTGGTCTTCGGAGCTCAACCGAGGGTGAAGAAGGAAATTTCTTGCATGTGTCTGTATTCCGACTGCCATGCCGATAGAGCGATGGTCAACAAACGTAAAGATCTGTTTTCGAACTTGGCCGACACCGTCTTAAGTGCATTTAGGATGCGATTGGCAGGTAGCATCTGTATCCCTACAGGAGTGATCCGCATTACGGACAAATCCCTACCCAGCGCATCCTTCGCTTCGAGCTACAATCCCACCTCAGTGGACAAACCAACACTTAGCTTCAGAAATGAGCCGGGCAGAAGTGAATTTGAACATAAGTCCGTCAGTTCCAACCCTCACAATCTTGCTTCATCTCGGATCAGAGAAGTGATCACATCTGAGAGCTCGCTGCGTGAGCTAGCCGTCGGGGCCATTGCGAGCGTTTCTTCTGCTGAGACGAATGCTGAAACTCGGAAATCCCAACCAGTTAGCGGCGACCCTTATGCGCTGGATATCTCTGATCTTTCAGCCAGTTCGCAACCTGACCACAAGCTGGCCGATGAGCTAACGCGTCGAAACCGTCGGCAACCAATTCCCGAGCCACAGGAACAGGTTTGAGTCGAGGTTATAGAACCGCGACCCCAGAACCGTTCTGCCGCCCCGGGTGAATCAACTCCAACTCACACAGTCAAACCGAAACCAAAAAAATCTACAGGTATACTAATGATCATTGAGACGAAAAGCAGCGAAACGCAGCACAAGAAAGATGCTGCACCGAATAGAATCCAAAGCCAGACAACTCATGCATTAAAAACCCCGATACGAAGCGTTGTTTCCGTAGGAACCATCGGGCTTGGTGCAGCGTTTTTTGTACCCAATGCATCTTTCGGTCAAACGGTCGTGCCGCCTGCGGGTGGTCCGTGTACGATTGACGGCTTGACGGTGACCTGTACCGGCGATGTCTCGGCGGGG
>NZ_JBQFYL010000075.1:0-1190 GCF_056541465.1 Ruegeria sp. AH12
TAGTTTGCGGGTCTTGTTGCCACCCGTCGACATGCCGGTGCAGTCGTCTCGCTTGATCCACAGATCGATTCCCAGAGCCTCGGACATACGATCCATCCGTTCAAGCGGTGTTGGCAGATGGGCAAGAAAAACACGGGGAAAACGGGAAAGATGCATCAAGCAGTCCTGATCTGAGCCCGGCACATGGTTCAAGACCGGTAGGTCTTGCCAACACGGGCCGCTGGGTAGGTTTCTGGGTTTAGAATGCCGCCTGTAGTCAAGCCGCAAGGTCAGGCCTAATCACAGCGGATGGGGCGCGTCGGTCAAGCGCACTGTACCCGGTTTCGAAAAAGCCGGAAAATAACTTCGATATTGCGCTCAGATTACCTGGTTGCTCATTCGGGGGGTGCGGGAATGGTTCGAAAGTCGTCATTCAACCACGGAAACCGCGAATTCATAGGCTCGGTCACATGACGACGGATCAGGTTTTGCAGTGTGTTGTGGATCAGTCGTGTGGTTGTCGACGGATAGATATTGGTCGTGAACAACGACACGGTGCGCGCAAAGCTTTTGCCCGGGAAAGGTAATGCGCGTGTATCTTTGTGGAATCGTCGTGCGCGATAGTAGCTGGCAGCAGTCGTGATCGTCCAACCACTGCCCCCGGCGACAAGTCCGATAATTGACTGATTACATTCAAGTTCGAACCGGTTGGGCAGGTTGATCTTGCTACGGGTTAGCTGAATTTCGATGAGTCTGCCTATGGTGTGATCACGCGAATATCGTAAAAGCGGAAGCGGACTGTCTGATTTGGTCAGTTCCTCGACCGGTCCGTCATATGCAGGCGGAAGAATGACGATAAACGGATCTCGAAGTAGCGGGAATTCGATTAACCCCTCAAAGTGCTCAGGAGGTCGGGTCGCAACGCCTGCATCCAGCTTTTGAGACTGCAGTTTGTCAAGAATCTCATGGCTGGGGCGGGTAAAGTGGCGAAAATTGCACCGCGGCAGGCTTGCAGAGAGATGACGGAAGAGTTCTGGCGCGACCCGGCTGTCAAAATCGTCAATCAGGCCCAGACGCAAATCTGTTGCATGTTGCCAACTGCCCGAGCGAAGCTCGGCCTCGCCCCGTTTCAAGGCGATCAGGCCGTCATGCACATGTCGTGAGAACACCGTGCCTGCGGGTGTCAGACCCATGGGTCTGCGGCTGTGGTC
>NZ_JBQFYL010000076.1:0-1086 GCF_056541465.1 Ruegeria sp. AH12
ATTTGCCGAACTTAACCCCGTTCGCCTCTGCGAACGAATTCAGGGTCTCCTCCAGTTCGTTCCGAGACCAGCTAGCATTTTGCAGCTGCGGCGTCAATTCTTTCAGTATACCGTCGGATACAGATGCCAGCGCCTTTGCGGCCTTTTCATCTGGCTGGATAGGTCGCGACGTAAGCACAAAATGAGCTTTTTCAATGAGTTCCGGGAACGTGCGTGCGCGGTCCTTGAGGCAATACATCGCACGGACCAAATCACTGGATTGTGTTTCGGAAAGCGGCGGCAAACCAGCTGACTTCAGATATCCCTGAATTTCATGCTGCAGCGCGGCATCTTCCCCGACGGCAATATGTTGTCCACAAAGGTTTTCAAGCTTCTTCACATCAAACCGCGCCGGGCTTTTGCCAATGCCATCCAGATCGAACCACTCTTTAGCTTGGGCATCGGTAAAGAACTCATCATCCCCATGGCTCCAGCCCAGCCGAGCCAGATAGTTGCGCATTCCGGATGCCGGATATCCCATGGCCTGATATTCTTGCGCCCCCAACGCACCGTGACGTTTGCTGAGCTTTTTTCCATCGGGTCCATGGATCAAAGGGATATGCGCCCAGACTGGTACATCCCAACCCATCGCCTCGTAGATCATCATCTGACGGGCGGCGTTGTTGAGGTGATCGTCGCCCCGGATCACATGAGTCACGCCCATATCATGATCGTCAACCACAACGGCCAGCATATAGACCGGAGTCCCATCCGAACGCAGCAGGATCATGTCATCCAACTGATCGTTGCGAATGGTGACATCGCCCTGCACCTGATCGCGGATCACAGTGGCACCGTCTTGCGGAGCCTTGATGCGGATCACGTAAGGTGCGTCGGGATGTATGGCAGGGTCAGCCTCGCGCCACGGGCTGCGAAACAGGGTCGACTGCCCCTCGGCCCGCGCCTGTTCACGGAATGCAGCGATTTCTTCCTGCGTCGAAAAGCACTTGTATGCCTTGCCGTCGGACAGCAATTGATGCGCGACCTCTGCATGTCGAGGGGCACCCTCGAATTGGCTGACCACCTCACCGTCATGATCAAGCCCTA
>NZ_JBQFYL010000077.1:0-1174 GCF_056541465.1 Ruegeria sp. AH12
GATGGCGGCGCAGTCGTTGGGCTGCGTCGCCCTGCCCCGCTCTCTGGCCGGGTCTTATGTGGACCGGGGGCTGCTGATCGAACCGTTCGAATTCGATTTGGACAGCCCCTGGGCCTATTTCGTGCGTCTCAAGGAAAAACCCGTTTCACCGTCGGTCAGGCTGTTTCAGGACTGGCTGCTAAACGCCGCCGCCAGCATGAACCGCTGACCTGCAACGGGGCTGCTCAGGCAGCCCCTTCCAGTGCCGGTTTAACATCACGCAGGCGGTTTCCATCCGGGTCAAAAGGAGGCTCGGACAGGATTTTCGCTTTATGGGGCTTGCCAAGGATGAACACTTCGACCGTATCACCAGGTTGTGCGAACTCAGGGTTTATATAGCCAAGCGCTAGCGATTTGCCGACCGAATAGCCGTATGCACCGGATGTCACGCGGCCAACCGGGGTACCATCCGGGGTAAAAATCGGCTCACCGCCGGTAGCGTCGGCATCCTCGGAGACTTCGACCTCGAAGATTGACAGCATTTCGCGTGCGGCGTTGTCCTTGACCGACAGATACGCATCCTTGTGCAGGAAATCCTTGTCTAGCTTGATGAGGCCCGCCAGCCCGACCTCTTGCGGCCAGTATTCCTGCGAATACTCACGGCCCCAAGAGCCATAACCTTTTTCGATCCTCAACGACCCCAGCGCGCGGCCGCCAACGGGGCCGCCATCCAGCAGCTTGGCCGCATCCAGCAGCGCAGCGTAAAGGCGGGTCTGATCTTCTTCGGCGCAGTGCAACTCCCACCCTAGATCGCCGGTAAAGCTGACGCGGATGGCCAGACAGGTGACACCCGCAACCTCGATTGTGGCCGAGCGCATAAAGCGGAACGCCTCGTTCGACAGGTCTGCATTGGTCAGCCGCTGCAGCAGGTCACGCGCTTTCGGACCGGCGACGTTGAACCCTGCTATGCGGTCGGTGGCGACTTCGAAGGTTGTGTTCTTTGGCAGGTCGATCATGTTGAAGAAGCGTTGATGATAGCGCTCGGCCATGCCCGATCCGATCATCATGTATTCGTCATCGGCCACCTTGGTTATGGTGAAATCGCCAGCCACGCCGCCACGGACAGAGATCAGCGGCGTCAGGCAAGACCGCCCAATCACGGTCGGTACGCGGTTGGCGACCAAGCGATCCAGCC
>NZ_JBQFYL010000078.1:0-1149 GCF_056541465.1 Ruegeria sp. AH12
CAAAATGGGAACAATCGCGATGCCTGCGGCCAGATAACCCAGCACCGATCCCAGACCCAAACGGGCGGAAAGCGGCACCGCGATCACCGCAGCTGCCAGATAGATCGATGCCTGATAAAGGAACTCGTTCATTATTGTCCTCTTAAATCCGCTCAGGTCGGGAGCGGCGCGTCGCGTTTCAATTGGTCCATCACGATCTGGCTTTGCACCCGTGCAACTGCAGGATGCGGCAGGATCACTTCGTGAAGCAAGGTATTGAGTGCGGATAAGTCTTCACAATAGACATGAAGCAGGTAATCTGCCTCACCTGTCATCGTCCAGGCGCTGGTGATCTCGGGGCGGGTGTTGACCATGCGGGCGAAGCCTGCGGATTGTTCGGGGCCATGAGTGCCCAGATGCACCTGAATGAACCCCTGAACCTGTAGCCCCAGCCTCAGCGGGTCCAGTCGTGCGGTGTACCCAGTGATATAACCCTCGGCCTCAAGGCGCTGTCGGCGACGGCCCGCCTGACTGGCGGATAGATTCAGCACATCACCCAATTGCT
Organism: Ruegeria sp. AH12; assembly: GCF_056541465.1. Taxonomy (NCBI): domain Bacteria; kingdom Pseudomonadati; phylum Pseudomonadota; class Alphaproteobacteria; order Rhodobacterales; family Roseobacteraceae; genus Ruegeria; species Ruegeria sp. AH12. The sequence continues at coordinate 545 of NZ_JBQFYL010000078.1, forward strand.
GCGACGTCAGATGCGCGTCGCGCTGCAAAGCTGCGAGTATTCCGATATCAATCCGATCCAGCACGTGCGGCGTTTCCCCAAAATTTGCAATCAATATGCGGAAAGTACGCATCTAAACTTAGTTTATACGAAAACAATGCGCAGAAACAGCACTCATTAAGGCGTATTTTTGAATCAGCAAAGAAATTCCTGTTTTCCGAGGAGACGCGCCATGGGTCCTTTCCCGCATAACGCCCCGAAATCTGTCATCAGCGAAGAAAACCCAGCCGGTACCGACGGGTTTGAGTTTGTTGAATTCGCACACCCCGAGCCGCAAGAGCTGCGAGACGTGTTTGCGCGAATGGGCTTCGACTATGTCGGCTATCTCCGCAACACCCCCAAGGTTGAGCTTTGGCAACAGGGTGATGTAACCTACATCCTGAACGCGGATCCTGACAGTTTTGCAGCCAAATTCGTGGCCGAGCACGGCCCCTGCGCCCCTGCCATGGGCTGGCGCGTTGTTGATGCTCAGAAGGCCTATGAGCACGCGATCGCCAAAGGGGCTGAGCCTTATGATGGCGCAGACAAGACCATGAATGTTCCGGCGATCAAGGGCATTGGTGGTT
>NZ_JBQFYL010000079.1:0-1132 GCF_056541465.1 Ruegeria sp. AH12
GGTCGGGCTGTCGATGTACAGGATCGATATCAACTTTCGCGAAAGTGCAATTCTTGGGCTTGTGGGGGCCGGCGGCATTGGGGCCACGCTGAATACGGCGTTTGACCGTTATGAGTATGGCACTGCGGCAGCCATTCTGATCCTGATCATCGGGATCGTCATGGCGCTCGAATACCTCTCGGGTATCATCCGCGCGAGGGTCCAGTAATGCCAGTGCTTGAACATGAAGGTACGCAAATCTGGCGCAGACGCACGACCGGTCAAAGCCTTGTGCGTTGGTTTTGCTGGCTGTTGGGTGTGGCGGTCTTTGTCTACTGCTGGCAGATCATCTCGGCCTCGACGACATGGTTCTTTGTGTGGGACGCACCCCGGATCGCGAACGATATCTGGACCCGCGCGACACCACCAAAGTGGGATTACATCACGCAGTTAGGCCGCCCGATCTGGGACACGCTGAACATCGCCACACTTGGTACGATCATTGCGCTGTTCCTTGCCGTACCGGTCGCCTTTCTGGCCGCCCGCAACACCACGCCGTCGGCCGTGTTCATCCGCCCCATCGCGTTACTGATCATCGTCTCAACCCGCTCGATCAACTCGCTAATCTGGGCGCTTTTGTTAATCGCAATCATTGGACCCGGAGTATTCGCAGGTGTTATCGCCATAGCCATTCGTTCGATCGGCTTCTGCGCCAAGCTTCTCTATGAAGCCATCGAGGAAATTGATCACACCCAAGTCGAAGCCATCACCGCCACCGGCGCATCCCGCTGGCAGGTCATGGCATATGGAATCGTCCCGCAAATATTGCCCGCCTTTGCCGGGATCGCCGTATTCCGCTGGGACATCAATATTCGCGAGTCTACGGTTCTTGGCCTTGTGGGCGCAGGCGGCATCGGGCTGCAATTGTCGGCGTCGCTGAACGTTCTGGCATGGCCGCAGGTCAGCCTTATCCTGATCGTCATTCTGATTGCCGTCATGATCAGCGAATGGGTGTCTGCCAAAGTACGAGGGGCAATTATTTGAGCCGCTTCACGACCCAAGAGGCTTTCGACGCCTACGAGGCCGTTCGGCATCGGCTTCCGGCTGCTGAACCAGCTATTCAATCCTATCAGCATGCGAACACTTTGATGGA
>NZ_JBQFYL010000080.1:0-1130 GCF_056541465.1 Ruegeria sp. AH12
TGAGCATGTCGCGCATCTCGGTCGGGCTGGGCCCGATATGGCGGCGGTTGGCGAAGTCATAGGCTTCGTAATCGGTCAGTTTGAAGGCCATGTGTGCGCTCCTCAAGGATAGGTCAGGCCCGGCGGAGACGGCAGGAGCCTCCGGCGGAAGTATTTGGAAACAGATGAAGGGGCGGGGCCGCGCACGGACCCGCCGCCTGAGTTAACCGATGAAGGCCTTGTAGCCGGCCTCGTCCATCAGGTCTTCGAGCTGCGAGGCGTCCGCGATCTTGATCTTGTAGATCCAGGCCTCGCCTTCGGGGTCTTCGTTCAGCGCGCCGGGATTGTCGGCCAGTGCCTCGTTCACCTCGGTGATCTCGCCGTCGACCGGTGCGTAAAGCTCGGACGCCGCCTTGACGGATTCAATCACGCCGATCTCGCCGCCTTTTTCGAACTCGTCGCCTGCTTCCTGCTGTTCCACGAACACCACGTCACCCAACTGCTCGGCGGCGTGTTTGGTGATGCCCAGCGTGGCGGTGTCGCCGTCAACGCTCAGCCATTCATGCTCTTCGGAATAATAGGTTGCCATGTCTCTCTCTCCTGACTTCAACGCTTGTAATTCTGTTTGACGAAGGGCAGCGCCACGATCTCAGCCGGTTGCGGCTTGCCCCGGATGATCAGGTTCACCTTCTCGCCCGGCTCGCCATGGCCTTTGCTCACATAGCCCATCGCCACCGGTCCACCCACCGTGGGGCCAAACACGCCCGAGGTGATCTGACCGATGCTGTTGCCCTCAAGGCACTGCACTTCCACGCCCTGACGCGCTGGCGCACGGCCTTCGGGCTTGATGCCCACCAGCTTTTTGGCGGGACCTTCGGCCAGTTCCTTTTGCACGCGGTCCGCCCCCGGAAAGCCGCCCTCTTCCTTGCGGCGTTTCTGGATCGCCCAAGCCAGCGAGGCCTCGATCGGCGAGGTGCTCTGGTCGATGTCATTGCCATAAAGGCACAGACCTGCCTCCAGCCGCAGGCTGTCGCGCGCGCCCAGACCGGCCGCTTCGCAATCCTCATGCGCCAGAAAGGCCTTGCTGATCTCGATGGCCTTGTCCTCGGGGATCGAGATCTCATAGCCATCCTCACCGGTGTAGCCCAGCC
>NZ_JBQFYL010000081.1:0-1118 GCF_056541465.1 Ruegeria sp. AH12
GCCCGCGCCGAAAACCAGCAATTCCGAGATGATCAGAACCCACATCAGCAGCTCGCCCGGAAGCTCATCGATCAAAGAGGCGTCGCTCATGCTCCAACCAGTTGGCGGTAGATCTGAGGCAGGGCCATGATCAGCCGGTGCGGGTCGGGGATGACGGCGAAGCCGCCTTGACCGAACATGCGCGGGAACCAGCTTTTGCCGGTTTTGTCGATGGTAACGCCAAAGACCGATTGCCCTGCCCTACGCGCCTCGCGCACGGCCATGCAGGTGTCTTCGATACCGTGGCGACCCTCGTAATGGTCCAGGTCGTTGGGTTTGCCGTCAGTGATGATCAATAGCAACCGGCGTTTGCGCGATTGGCTGGCCAGATCGGCGGAACAATGGCGGATTGCGGCGCCGAGGCGGGTATAGTGGCCGGGGCGCAGCGAGGCTATGCGCTGTTCCACCAAACCACCCATCGGCTCGTCGAAGCGTTTGCAGCGCTGCACGTAAACCCGCTGGCGTTTCAGCGAACTGAAGGCGTGGATGGCGAAATCGTCGCCGCAGGCGTTCAGACCCCAGGCGAGTGCCGCAAGAGCCTCGCGTTCAATGTCGATCACGGCGCGGCCTGTGACGGCGCTTTCGGTCGAGCGGCTGACATCCAGCAGGATAGACACCGCCAGATCGCGCGCCTCGTAGCGCGATTGCATCCAACTGCCTTCGGTGCCTTCGCCATTGGTACAACGGTCTACCTGCGCCCGAACGGCTGCCTCGATATCCAATTGGTCACCATCCAGATGACCGCGCGTCATCACGCGGCCCGGGCGCAGCGCCTCGAACTGGCGTTTCACGGCGCGGATGCGGCGGGCAGTGGCGGGGTCTTTGCCGAACTCGGCGGCATCTTCGCGAATCTCGGCGTCCGAGGTCAGAACGTTGACATGATCGGGCAAGTATTGGCCGGTGCGCACGTCCCATTCGGGATACAGAACCCGTCCCGACAGGCGTTCGCGGTTCACGTCCTCCGGAGCGAGGTCCAGATGAAGTTTCAGTTTGGTCGGCGGCGCCTTCGAGATCTGACCCAAGCCAATCTCTTCCTGATAATCGGCGGCTTTCTTGGCGTTATCAGGATCGTCATCGTC
>NZ_JBQFYL010000082.1:0-1116 GCF_056541465.1 Ruegeria sp. AH12
GCCACGGGTCCGCACATCATCGATGATCTGCGCCACGACCGCATCCACATCGGGGCTGTCCTCGCGCTTGGCGGACAACAGCGCCTGAAATGCAGGTTCGAAATCGGCGGAGGTCGTATCGAGGAAAGCGGGCATGTGAGAGACTCCGGAAGCGTTTCAACGGGTCTTATCGCCCGGGCCGGGTGGCCTCAACCCTTAGGCCGCTGGGTGCAGCGATTTGCGCATCGGGAATTGGGGGATGCCGTGCCATTCCGTCGGGTCGCCGACATCATGCCAGCCGTGCGCCAGATAGAACGAATGTGCCGTTTTGGTCGCGTGCAGATGCGCCTCAGAGGCGCCACGTGCTTGCAGTTCCTCTTCCAACCGGTGCAGCAGCGCTGCTCCGAGCCCGCGCCCTGCGTGATCGGGATCGACATAGAGCAGAGATATCTCACCCTCGCCACTTAAACCGCCCACTGCAGTAACCACTCCCACTTGCGTAGCGACCCAAAGGATTGCTCCACTATCGATCCAGTTTCGGACCGAAGCCGGATCCTTATTGGCAGACCAGCGGGAAAGGTTTTCGGGATTATCCAGATGATCCGCCCGACAGAGGTCACGGATCGATCGGATCAGAACACGGCTGATGTCGAATACATCAAACACGGTTGCCCGCCGCACCGCGATGCCGCGTGGCGGATTCGGGAAGGCCTGAGCGATGCCACGTTTATTCTTCACTCGGGGTGATGGGGCGCTTGTCCAGAAGGCGCCTTGTAGGGACGCGTCACATCCTTGAGCGTTGCATCGATGGCCTCAACCGACAGGCGGATCGCGCCGTCGCCTGCCAAGGTCAACAGGATTTGCCCCGCACCATCCTCGCTTGGCTCGAATTCGACCGAGAGCAGTGACAGGATCATGTCCTTGTCGCTGCGGTCGATGCCCTGACTGGCTACCGACAGAACCGAGCCGAACATCAAAACGGCCTGCACCCGCTCGTAGGCGCGACCGCGCCGGGCAGCGGCATCCTTGTCTTCCCAGCGAAAGCGATTGAGCAACAGCGCAAAGCGGCGCTGGCCGGGTTGCCATGTCATCTCGGTCACCGGGAAAACCGCATCCTGCGTCAGGGTCGCAATCACC
>NZ_JBQFYL010000083.1:0-1105 GCF_056541465.1 Ruegeria sp. AH12
CAACAGAGGTCTTTCAATTCCCGATTCTGGGAAGCCTCAATGCAGCATTCAATTCCCGCACGGACGGCAGCTCTGGGCCGCCTTCAACCCAACCGTTTCTTGAACCTTAGAGTGGCCGCCAACAATCCGAATGCCGCAAATCCAATCATCCAGAGAATTCCCCAGCGCAACTCGTATAGCGACGCGCCACGCAGGACCACGCCGCGGATCATGTCCATAAAATGAGTGGCGGGCAGAACCTGAGCAATCATCTGGACTGGTTGCGGCATGCCGTCGAAGGGGAACATAAAGCCCGACATCAGGATCGATGGCAGCAGAACAAAGATAGTCATCTGCATTGATTGCAATTGGTTCTGCGCAAGCGTGGAAATCACCAGCCCAAGCGACAGGCTGGCGATGATGAACAACAAGGTCACCACAAGCAAAATGCCCAATCCGCCGTTTATCGGGACATCGAAAAGGACATGCCCGAGGCCGAGGATGATTGCGACCTGTATCAGGCCCAGAAAGATATAGGGGATGATCTTCCCGATCATCAGTTCGATCGATTTGATCGGGGTGTTGATCAGCATCTCCATATTGCCCCGTTCGCGTTCGCGGACGATGGCGGCTGAAGTGAACAGGATCATCGTCATGGTCAGGATCACGCCGACAAGACCTGGCACGATATTGACTGCTGATCGCTGTTCAGGGTTGAAGTAAAGCGTCACCTCGAAGGTAGGCACCTGCCGGTTTGGTGGTTGTTTCAGCAGTTCTGTCAAAGGCATCGTGCGCAGGGATTTGATTGCGCTGGCCACCATCGTGTCCGAGCCATCGACGATCCAATGGGCAACCGGTCGGCTACTGGTCTTGTCCGTTGCGTTGGGCAGGCCCAGCCCGACAGACGGGCTTCGGGCAAGGCGTTGGCTGACGTCTGATGGGATGATAAGCGCGGCGCGCACGCGGGATTCAGTGATCGCGCGCTCGGCTTCTTGCGGGGTTGTTAGATGTTCGGTGATGGTCACGACCTGCGTGGCCTGAACGATCTGCGCCAATGTTCGGGACAACTCTGTTCCGGACTGGTCCACCAGTGCGACAGGCACATGGCGCAGGTTGGTGTTGATCG
>NZ_JBQFYL010000084.1:0-1098 GCF_056541465.1 Ruegeria sp. AH12
TCTTTGAAGACCCTCTATTCTTTGGCGACCCGATCTATCCCGCCAACATGCACAAGCAAAAGCTTTGGCTGCACCGGTCATCGATGGCCCGATATCGCGACGATCTGATTAGGCAGGGTTTCGACGCGACGATCTGGCCCTATGAACGGGAGGCGGGTTCGTGTTTGCGGTTATTTCAGAACCTGCAAGAACTCGGCGTTGATCAAGTGAACATGGTCGATCCTGTCGATTTTATCGCCGAAAAACGCCTAAGTGCGGCGGCGGGTATTACAAACATCACAATCAACTTACAGCCGTCCCCAGGCTTCTTGAACACACAAGACTATAACCTGGCTTGGTCGACCGGCAGAAAGCGCTGGTTCATGGCGGAGTTCTACAAAAGCCAACGCCGCCGTTTGAACGTGCTGATGAATGGCGATCAACCGGTGGGCGGTCAATGGAGCTATGACGAAGACAATCGAAAGAAAGTCCCCAAAGCGCTGCTCAAGAGCCTGCCTTGGATTGATTGGCCGACCCATGATGCAATTGATCAAACGGCAAAAGACAGCGTTCTTGCCGAGTTTCCGGACGCTCTGGGGACACTGGATCGTCTTTATTACCCAACATTCCACAAAGAAGCTGCCGACTGGCTAAATCAGTTTTTGGAACGGCGCTTTGATCGGTTTGGCGATTATGAGGATGCCATTGTCGAAGGCGAAAGCTGGCTTTGGCACGCTGTCCTGACGCCCGCATTGAACATTGGACTTTTGACGCCGAAACAAGTCTTGAATACCACGCTCGCCCATGCCTATCGCAGAAATGTTCCGCTGAATTCGGTGGAAGGGTTCATCCGCCAGATCATCGGATGGCGTGAATTTATGCGGGCGACCTATGATGACCTAGGCGTAAAGATGCGGACCACAAATCACTGGAACCATCGCCGCACTATGCCAGTCGCATTCTACGACGCCAGCACAGGGATCGATCCGCTGGACGACACGATCCGCAGGGTGCTTAAAACCGGGTATTGCCACCACATCGAGCGGCTTATGGTTCTGGGAGGCTTCATGTTCCTTTGCGAGATCGATCCTGACGATGTTTACCGCTCGTTCATGGAGA
>NZ_JBQFYL010000085.1:0-1091 GCF_056541465.1 Ruegeria sp. AH12
ACCGGACGGATGACCGAATTGCATGTCGGTGATCACTGTCGCCCATGGGTTCACGTCCGAGGGTAGATATTCTGCATGCCCGGTGAAACCGTTGATCAAGCGCGATTTTCCGGCCTTGATTTGACCTACGAATGCTATCGAAGGCTTGAGGTTCGACAAGTCGTCAACGATGCGCGAGATGAAGTGACGCGTTTCGTCATTGCTCGTCCCGTTCATGTCTTCTGCGATGCGAATAAGCTCGCGGCGGTTTAACTCACTCATAAGATTTACCCTGGTAACTCGTATTTTTTTTAACTTTGCAAAGTGGACACTATTTGGCAGGAACGCGGTTATTCAACGGCGCTATTCAATGTTTTCCATAGGTTGACGACAGCGCCCAGCTTGCGGGCGTCATGAACGGCGGCGGCGGTTTCCTGACCGTCGCACAAGATGGCGAGACCCGCGCCTTGTCCACCTGTCGGGCGAATGACGATCAGCTGTGGATCAGTTAAAGCATCGGAACCATCGGCCTGCCATCCCGCCAGATCCCGGGTGAATCGGGCCAATATATCCGTGTCCGGATGTGCGTCTTGGCCCTGCGCACACAACCCGTCAAATTGCATCTCGTCTTCAGTCGACCCAATCAGTATTCGACCTAATGCGAACCGATCCGCGCCCTCAAAGAATTTACCGGCAATACTGGTGGCGCCTTGTGACGCAGTTTCTGGCTGGGCTTCCGGTTCTAAGGTCTGGTCGGAAACGATGGCCATGCGCGGCTCTTCGATTAGTTCAATCCGCGCGCAGGCCGCTTCGACCTCCGAAAAGGTAACCCCTACGTCATCAGCCTCAAGCGCCGTATCCGGGCGCAGAGAAACCAACTCAAGCGGGCCGGGTGCCGTTGCAATTTCCGACACCACTTGCGCCAGTCGTTCGATCAGTTTTTCGCGTGCTTCGGTTTCAAAATCCGGGACAGGGCCCGAAGCACAGCGGAATACGTCGGTGACCCGAGAGCTGTTGACTTCGATAGCCAAAGTTGCCCCGTCAGCCGCCGTAAATTCCAAACGCCGAGGCAAGATCGTGCCCCGGATGGCCCCCAGCACCTCATTCCGGCG
>NZ_JBQFYL010000086.1:0-1090 GCF_056541465.1 Ruegeria sp. AH12
GCCGGATACGGCGAGGTCGTCAAATATGGACTGTTGGGCGATGCCCAGTTCTTTGAGTGGCTTGAAGACAACGGGCCTCTGTTAGCATCCGGCGACATGGCGGCGCGCGTGCAGGCCGTCACACGCTCGGTTCAGATGAAGGCCGATATCGTGGCACGCGACGAGACCGAGCAGGGCGACCGGGCGCTGCTCAATCTGGGTCATACTTTCTGCCACGCGCTTGAGGCTGCAACCGATTATTCTGATCGATTGCTGCACGGTGAAGGTGTCGCCATCGGCTGTGCGCTGGCGTTTGAAACTTCTTCTCGGTTGGGGCTTTGCCCGCAAGAAGATCCAAGCCGTGTCAGGGCGCATTTGCGCGCCATGGGCATGAAGACTGATCTGGCCGATATTCCGGGTGAATTGACGGATGCAGAAACGCTGCTCGATCTGATGGCGCAGGACAAAAAGGTCATGGATGGCCAGTTGCGTTTCATTATGGCACGAGGCATCGGACAGGCCTTCGTCACTTCAGAAGTGCCGCGCGAGACAGTGGTCTCGGTGCTTGATGATGCGCTGGCCGCCTGCTGAGATTCAGCGCCCCTGGATTACCATCAGCTCGCCGATGTTTTCGCGGGTGATATAGCCAACCATGTGTCCCGATTTGGTGCATACAGCAATTGCGGGTGCACCTTTATGCAGGCCATTCAGAACTTGGTCCAATCCGCTGGTGAGTGCGACTTGTGGTATGTCCTTATCCATAATCGACGCTGCAGGCTCGGATCGGGGATGGTCGCTTGCTAACGCTGCGAACAGTCGGTCACGGGTGACAAAACCCAAAAGGCTGCCATCCTCGGCCAAGACCGGAAACTCGTGCTGGGTCGTATGAATGACTGCTTGAGCCGCCGTCGCCAACGTATCATCGGGCGACAACGCCTTGAACTCGGTGATCATCGCATCCCGGGCCTTCACACGCCGCGCAACCGAACGTAGCGCAACGTCTTGGTTTTCGGAATTCGCGGCAATGAAGACAAAGACGGCGATCAGAACCAGTATCGGGTTGCCAGAGGTCAGCCCCAGAAAACCAAGCCCGACCGCTACGATCTGACCG
>NZ_JBQFYL010000087.1:0-975 GCF_056541465.1 Ruegeria sp. AH12
GTTGGGAAGGCCCCCAAGTGTCATACCGTGCCGCAGGATCGCATCAACGAAATCCTCGTCGAGGAAGCCAGCGCCGGTCACACCGTTGCTCGCCTCAAGGGGGGTGACCCGATGATCTTCGGACGCGGCTCGGAAGAGGCCGCGCACCTGATGGCAAACGGAATCCCAGTCGAATACGCGCCAGGCATTACCGCAGCGCAGGGGGCATCCTGTTCGACAGGCGTGCCGCTGACCCATCGCGGGTTGGCGACATCGGTGCAATATGTCACCGGGCACCGACAGGCCGACAAGGTGCTGGATCTGGATTGGAAACGTCTGGCCGACCCGGACTCGACCTTAGTCGTCTATATGGGCGTCGCCAATATCGGCCAGATCGCCATGGGACTGATGACTGAGAACCTGCCCGGCTCAACTCCGGTTTTGGCGGTAGGCAAAGCGACCACACCTGATGAGCGCCGGATGGTATCCCGGCTGGATCGGCTGGCCTCTGATGTGCGCAAGGCCGGGCTAAAGGCGCCCACGCTGTTCATCATCGGCAAGGTAGTTTCACTTTATGCAGAACGGCCTGTGGCCGACCTTTTGGAGCAGGCGCATGGCTAAGTTCGGTTCCAGAAGGCCGGCACAGCAACCGGCTGTGAGAGGACGCAAAGGATGGGCAGCACGTGCTGTTCTCACTTCCGCAGTGCTTGTTGCCACCACGGCCTTCGCCGCCGACACTCTTGACCCCAACGCACTGAAGCGTCTTGTCCATCAGGACTGCGGCTCTTGCCACGGGCTGTCGCTGAAAGGTGGTCTCGGCCCTGATCTGAGATCCGAGACTCTGGAGCACTACGACGCGGACGTTCTGACCGGCGTGATCCTCGACGGCATCCCCGACACCGCGATGCCCCCATGGCGGCCTCTGATCAGCGAAGAAGAGGCCGAATGGATCGCCCGTTACCTGCTGGCACAGGAGGCACAATGAAACAGCTCATC
>NZ_JBQFYL010000088.1:0-1055 GCF_056541465.1 Ruegeria sp. AH12
CGCCAAGGAACCCAAGGAAATAGGCCGACATCACAAAGGACATCTCTAGAGTCGAGAATCCCTCGATTTCTCCACGCACCCCCAGCAACGTGCCCTGCAGGCCATTGCCGACCATCAGCAACCCCATTCCCAGAAGAAGCGCCCAAGCGCTGGAAAGAACCTGAAGCATTCTGCCTATCCAAAATTGCCGGTGTGTTTTGTCCGCTTTGCCGTCAATGACGAAGCACGTCGCGCTTGTCTACGACATTGTAAGGGCGCAGATGGCCAAGATACGACTATGGTATCAGCAGAGATCCGTCGCCGTATGAGAAAAAGCGATATTCTTCTGCGATAGCGTGGTCATAGACCGACTTGACCCGATCCTGCCCAATCAACGCCGAAACCAGCATCAGCAATGTGGATTTCGGCAGGTGGAAGTTGGTCATCAGCGCATCAGTGACGTGAAATTCAAAACCTGGGTATATGAAGATATCGGTCTCGCCCTCCCACGGCGCGATCCGGCCGCGTCGTGCTGCGCTTTCGATCAGTCGAAGGGCAGTTGTGCCCACCGGGATAACGCGCCCGCCCGCTTCTTTGGTCGCCGCAATCTCGGCAGCGGCCTGCGCGCTGACCCGTCCCCATTCGGCGTGCATCTTGTGGGTGGTCACGTCTTCCACTTTGACCGGCAGAAATGTGCCTGCCCCCACATGCAGTGTGACATGCGTGAACTCGACACCGCGCTCCGATGGCGCCTGCAAAAGCGCATCATCAAAATGCAAGGACGCGGTTGGGGCCGCTACGGCTCCGGAGTTTCGCGCCCACACAGTTTGGTAGTCGTTCTTGTCCTGTTCATCCGCTGCACGTTTCGCTGCGATGTAGGGAGGCAACGGCATCGCGCCGGCCTGCTCCAACGCTTGATCGAAATCCTCTCCGGTCAGGTTGAAGCGCAGATAGGCTTGGCCATCGGCAACTCGGTCCAGGGTTGCGCTCAGATCGTCGGAGAATACGATCTCTTCGCCCGGTTTGATCTTCTTAAGCGGCTTGATCAGCGCGGCCCAACAACCATCAGATTGCGG
>NZ_JBQFYL010000089.1:0-948 GCF_056541465.1 Ruegeria sp. AH12
CCGTCTCTCTTCAGCTCACATGGCGAGCAAAAGCTCGAGAACGAAATTCTGGACGGCCTGCAATCCCTGAAACCCGCCGGAGTTTTGCTAGCCCCTTTGGGGCGTATCTCGGACCGATCCGCGATCGAGAAATTCTGTGCCAACGTGCCAACGGTCTTGTTTGACAGTAACCTGGATGGTTTGGGGGCTGCCTTTGTTGGATCGGACAATTTCAGTTTTGTGTCACAAACGGTCGAATACATGACCCGCACGGGCGAACCGCCATCTTTCTTTGAAATGCGTACGCCTGCGAATCCGAACGCCAACAAACGTCGAAAAGCTTATGTTGAGGTGATGGAGCGTCTCGGGTTTGAGCCTCATATCATCAAAGTCGACGGCATAGGCTGGGCATTTGAAGAAATCGGTCACCGGGGCGCGTTGAAAGTTCTGGACGAGCGTCAATTGAGGACGAATTCAGTTCTATGCAGCAATGACCGACTGGCAATTGGCTTTCTTGCGGCCTGTTACGAACAGGGGATTCGGGTCGGACGCAAGAACGATTGCACGCTGCGCGTGGCCTCAAATGACGATCATCCGTTCGCAAAATTCACCTGCCCTTCTCTGACCACAGCTGCGCATGACTACGACAACGTAGCCGGAAGAAGTGTCGAAACGCTGTTCGAACTCATTGAAAACGGGGGAGAATTTGAGGCGCGAACAGAAACCCTTTTCCCTGCGCGGCTCGTATTAAGGAATTCGGCATAGCTCGATAATTTTAACGCGCGTAAAGTTTTTATTGACGGCGCGACAATTTACACTCTACGCTCTCTGCACGACATCCAAGCTCAGGGAGGACAGGGATGTATCTGAAGCACGCACTTCGCGCGGCGACTGCATTGACATTCGTCGCTACGGCCGCAGCCCACGCGCAATCCATCACGATCGCCACCGTGAATAATGGCGACATGA
>NZ_JBQFYL010000090.1:0-1019 GCF_056541465.1 Ruegeria sp. AH12
TGTAATGGAAGCGCTGGCCCGGATTGATACGGTCGCATATGTTCGCTTTGCGAGTGTGTACAAGAATTTCCAGGCGGCCGATGATTTCGAGGAGTTTGTCCACGAGTTGCGCCCGCCGCAACCTTCGACGGATGAGTGAGCGATACAGATAAGCGATATATGGCGCTGGCCCTATCATTGGGGCGGCGCGGCCAAGGCACCTGCTGGCCGAATCCGTCCGTCGGGTGTGTCGTCGTGCGCGATGAACGCATCGTTGGTCGCGGCTGGACGCAGCCCGGGGGTCGTCCGCATGCAGAACCTATGGCTCTGACGCAGGCGGGTAAGGCCGCGCGAGGTGCCACCGCCTATGTCTCGCTTGAACCCTGTTCACACTACGGAAAGACGCCGCCCTGTGCCGAAGCGCTGATTGCGGCCGGTGTTACCCGTGTGGTCTCGGCGATCGAAGACAGCGATCCTCGGGTCGCTGGGCAAGGGTTTGCCCTGTTGCGCGAGGCCGGGATTGAGGTCACCACCGGCGTTCTGGCGGAACAGGCGGCCCGCGATCACGCAGGGTTTTTCCTGAAAACCGAGCAAGGCCGCCCGTTTGTGACTTTGAAAATGGCCAGTAGCTTTGATGGACGGATTGCCACGGAAACCGGGCACAGTCAGTGGATCACAGGTCCAAATGCTCGCCGCGCGGTGCATGCGATGCGTGCGCGCCACGATGCGGTTATGGTCGGAGCAGGAACAGCGCGCGCCGATGATCCGTCGCTGACGGTTCGTGATCTGGGCGTGCAGCATCAGCCGGTGCGCGTGGTGGTCTCGCGCCATCTGGATCTGCCCTTGATGGGGCAACTTGCGCGAACCGCGTCCGATATCCCTATCTGGCTCTGTCACGGCCCCCACCCAGACCCCGAGCGTGCGCGTGCGTGGGAGGGGTTGGGTGCCCGTCTGATCCCTTGTGCGCTGGATGGTCATCACGTGGATGCGGCTGATCTGTTGCAGCAGCTCGGGCAGGCCGGATTGACGCGTGTCTTTTG
>NZ_JBQFYL010000091.1:0-988 GCF_056541465.1 Ruegeria sp. AH12
CCGCAAGTCCGTCGATCTGTCCGAAGCATTGGAAGTCGCCCAATCGGCACACGAGCCAGTCGCCGAGTTCCAGTAAACTTCAGTACCAGACGACCCGCCTTTCCCGTTGAAGGAAGGGCGGGTTTTTGCTTTTCAGGCATCGTTCAACTCAATTGACAGAGGATTTGAACAGGTTACGGCACAAGGATGCCGGTTCAGAATATGCCGTTGCTCTTGCCCCCGCACCCCGGGCCGGGGTATGAGCGGTTCTCATAACAGGAAGCAGGCAAGAGGCACTTCATGCGCAGAGTCGTTGTAACCGGTCTTGGATTGGTCACTCCTTTGGCCAGTGGGGTTGAGGAAACATGGTCACGGCTGCTGGATGGAGAATCCGGCGCAGGACCAATCACGCAGTTTGATGCCGAGGCAAGCGGGGTCACCACGACCTATGCCTGCGAAGTGCCGCGCGGAGATGGCACCAATGGGACATTCAACCCCGACGACTGGATGCCGCCGAAAGAACAGCGCAAGATCGAGGATTTCATCCTCTATTCCATCGCTGCAGCCGAGATGGCTTGCAAGGATGCCAATTGGCTGCCCGAAGACGAAGAAGACCGCCTGCGCACTGGCGTTCTGATTGGGTCCGGTATCGGTGGGCTGGGATCAATTGCCAACACGGCCAACCTGATCCGCGACAAAGGTCCGCGCAGGGTTTCTCCGTTCTTTATCCCGGGCGCGCTAATCAATCTGGCCTCGGGGCAGGTTTCGATCCGTCATGGGTTCAAGGGGCCGAACCACTCGGTCGTGACTGCTTGCTCGACCGGTGCCCATGCGATCGGTGATGCCAGCCGCATCATCCGCGCCGGGGATGCAGACGTGATGATCGCAGGCGGCGGCGAGGGCTGTATTTGCGAAATCGGTATCGCCGGCTTCAACGCCTGCAAGGCGCTGTCGACCAAATACGCCGATGATCCGAAGAAAGCGAGCCGCCCCTATGACATCGACCGCG
>NZ_JBQFYL010000092.1:0-966 GCF_056541465.1 Ruegeria sp. AH12
GGTCTCGCGCGCGGTCGCTGCCCAGCGCGCGGAACGTGTTTGTGAAATCCGCCTGATTCTGCGCCATCCGCGTCAACAGGTCCGAGATCATTTCAAGATCCCCCTCCTCTGCCCGAACCAATCCGATCTTGGCCCTGAAACGTTCCAGCCAATGTGCCTGCATCAACGCAGGCATGGCATGGACAATTTCGGTGGCCTCTTCGACAGCTGCGTCCTTGTCCTCAAACTGCTGAATTAGGGCCGTTGCCAGCTGCGCCAGATTCCAAACCGCAATCTCAGGCTGGTTCGAGTAGGCATACCGCCCCATCCGGTCGATCGAGCTATAGACTGTATTCGGGTGATAGCTGTCCATGAACGCACATGGGCCATAGTCGATCGTCTCACCGGCGATCGAGCTGTTGTCAGTATTCATGACCCCGTGAATGAAACCCACGCTCATCCATCGAGCGATCAACCCGGCCTGCGCATCCCGAACCGCGCGCAACAAACCCATGGCCCCGTCCGCCTCAGGATAGTGGCGCTGAACGGCATATTCAGTCAGCCGTTGCAGGCTCTCTATCTGCCCTCGCGCTGCAAACACCTGAAACGTGCCCACCCGCAAATGGCTCTGCGCCACACGTGTCAGTACCGCCCCGGGCATCGGACCCTCGCGCAGCACGATCTCTCCGGTTTCAACCGCTGCCAAGGCGCGCGTGGTGGGAATGCCCAGCGCATGCATCGCCTCGGAAACCACATATTCGCGCAAAACCGGCCCCAGCCAGGCACGTCCATCTCCCTGGCGCGAGAAAGGTGTCTGCCCTGAGCCCTTCAATTGAATATCCCGCCGAATCCCGTCGGATCCGACCGTCTCACCTAACAAAACCGCGCGCCCATCTCCTAGCTGAGGGTTATAGGTGCCGAACTGATGCCCGGAATATAACTGCGCCAGCGGCTCGGCCCCCTCGGGCACGGTATTGCCTGCAAAAG
>NZ_JBQFYL010000093.1:0-950 GCF_056541465.1 Ruegeria sp. AH12
GCAAACCCAGGGCTGTGGTTTTGGTTACGTGGTTGTTGTCGTAGTATGCGGCTCTTCCATCCTTCATCGCTGAACAAATATCGCCGGCGCAAAAGTCCGGCCAGGTTTCCAAAAGTGTGACGTTCGGGCGGCGCAGAACTGGCTCGAGCACTTGGTTCGTGTTGTGCATTCGTTGTTTCAAATCTTTGCTTTGAACCAGTGTACGGGCCATAAGTTGGCTGTCATCCATGCCACGTATAACCGCATCTCGCGCCAAGTAATACGACCGGTAATTTGGTATCTCCGGCGGATGCTCTAATATGAATATCCTGTCCGACTTAGTTTCCAGTTCGTCGAGAGTCCGGTGAAGCGCGTTTGCAAATTGCTGTGGCTGATCGGCCCCAGAAAGCTCACCAATTGTTGAAAACAACTCGACCGTTGTTCTTTCGTCCACGCCAACACCTTTCCCTTCCACATAATAAGCCCAGCGGCTAACCAAAAGTGTCGCTTTCAAATCAGGTATTTTCGCCAAATCTTGTTGGAGTGACATGTTTGCTGTTTCGCATTTCTTGTTTGCCAATGCTGACAGACCGCTTTCGTTCTTTCCAACCCCAAACAATGGCACACAGCCATATTGCCAAACAACCAATGCAGGCACACCAGCCGATCTTGCCGCCGCCTCTAATCCAGCCGATACTGCAACAAGATGGCTATCGCCCCAAATCAACACTTCAGGCGCGCCTTCCGGACCAATATGGCAAACTGTGCTACCTGGAAACGTGTAACTCTCTGATGGGCGGCAGGTCGGTGTATCCCATTCCATATCCTGCGAAGCCTCAATGTGGGTACGTACATCGTAGGGGAATCGTTCGATTATTCCATTCCCAAGATAGATCGCCGCGCCAGCGCCTAGGGTGATTATCGAGGCTCCGGCGGCGCCTCCTATAAGCGCCTGAGGTTTCAGATTGCCA
>NZ_JBQFYL010000094.1:0-949 GCF_056541465.1 Ruegeria sp. AH12
CCCCGCAAGGCGCAAACTTGCTGGCCGCAATCAGGGCGACATTTACGATCAGTTGCTTAAGGTTCAATCGCAATTGTCGCGTGGCCCCGACGGGATCGACAAACCGCTAAGCTGTACGGCCTCGCAACTGGCGAAAGTGGCGCAACTGCACCCGGATGATCCACGAGCGATGGAGCAGGTTCTGGGTGACCGTCGTCACGAAAGGTTTGGCGCGGCGTTTCTGGACGTGCTGCAACAGGCGGGCTAGATACGCCTGAGCAGGCGAGAAACGAGGGCGGATATGCTGGTAGTGATTTCCCCGGCCAAGCGGCTGGATTGGGCTGAACGAAACGTCGAAGTGACACAACCCGATTTTCAGGATGACGCGATCCGCTTGTCGAAGACAGCACGCAATCTGACATTGGGCGATCTGAAAAAACTGATGGATCTGAGCGATGATCTGGCACGCTTGAACCGCGACCGATATCGTATGTTCTCGGACGCGCCAGATACGGAGATGACGCGCCCTGCCGCACTGGCGTTTGCGGGCGATACCTATCAAGGGCTTGAAGCCGCATCGCTGGATGCCGACGAAATGGCCTGGGCACAGGATCACCTGCGCATTCTGTCCGGGCTTTATGGCGTATTGCGCCCGCTGGATGCCATACAGGCCTACCGGCTTGAGATGGGTAGTAAACTGAAAACCAGACGCGGAAAAAACCTGTACGAATATTGGCGCGATCATCTAAGCAAGGTGCTTAACGCGCAGGCTGCCGAAACTGACAGCAAGGTTCTGGTGAACTGCGCCAGTCAGGAATACTTCGGCGCGGTCGACCTGAAGGCACTGAAGCTACCCGTTGTGACCCCGGTCTTCATGGAGGACAAGGGCGGCACCCCCAAGATCGTCAGCTTCTTCGCCAAGAAAGCGCGCGGTGCGATGGCACGCTACATCATCCAGCACCGCCTGACC
>NZ_JBQFYL010000095.1:0-944 GCF_056541465.1 Ruegeria sp. AH12
AAAGCGTTGGTGGCTGCGATCACCCGCAGGTCTCCGACCCGGAACCGCTCCTGAACGTCGTGTTTGTCATCGGACCCAAGTCCAGCGTGGAAATGTGCCGCGTCCATACCTTGTGATTTTAGAAACTCGGCAACGCGCTCGGTCTCTTTACGCGTCGCGCAATAGATCACGGCGCCGGATCGGCCCTCAGCGGGAAGCAGCTCTTCGATCACGTTCAGGACATCGGTTAGTTTGCTGTTCTTAGTCGTAGGCCTGACATCAAATGTAAGGTTTTTCCGCGATGCTCCACCATCAAGGGACAGCAGCTCGACCCCGGCGCGAGACTGGAAATGTTCGACGATATCGGCGACGACCTCTGGTTTGGCGGTGGCCGTGAGACAGAGGATTGGGGCAGGGGCTTGATCGCCCGAGAACTCTTTGATGAAGCGTCCCAGATATCTGTAATCCGGCCTGAAATCATGACCCCATTTCGACACGCAATGCGCCTCGTCAATAGCCCACAGGCCAACTTCGCGCTGAGCCAGTACCGACCGGATCGATGTACTGCGTAATTGCTCGGGCGAGATGATCAAAATGCCCGCATCCCCCATGCGGACCTTGTCCAAAGCGTCTTGTCGCTCGGGCATGGACATCTGACCATTCACAGTCACGGAACAGGAAATGCCTACGCGCTCCATACCCTGAACCTGATCTGCCATCAGCGCGACCAACGGGGAAATGACCACGGTCAACGCCCCTATTTTGTCGAACCGCGACAAGGCTGGCACCTGATAACACACGGACTTTCCAGTGCCTGTTGGCAAGATGCCGAGCAGGCTTGTTCCGGACATGGCCTCATCGACAATGCGTTCCTGTAGAGGGCGACCATCTGGGTCCACAGGCTGTGGGCGGAAACTGTCGAACCCGAACCACCTGTTCAGCGCACGGACCGGGTCATTCTGTTC
>NZ_JBQFYL010000096.1:0-942 GCF_056541465.1 Ruegeria sp. AH12
TTTCGATGATATTGCCTCAGGTAAAACGCAAAACGCTTTAGACCTATCCGCGGCGAAAGCGGGCGGTTCCGATGACCTCGATCAGGTTTTGCCGGACCGGCTCGGGCTGCGCCTCGACCGCGTTCAAAACCTCACGCAGTTCAGCGCGAAGCCCGTGCATCTGGTCGATCAGAGAGATCATCATCGACAGTGCATCGGCCTCCATGTCGTACTGGTCATGCAGTTCGCATGCCAGTTCCAGACGTGCAACGTCGATACGCTGATATCGCAGACCTTGCTCCGATTGCTCGGGGATCACGATCTCAGCGGCCAGATATTCGGTCAGGCGATCCGAAGTCAGGCGGGTGATGGCGTCGATCAGTTCGGCTTCGGTCAATGTGCGGTTCATGACGGCATTCCTTTGCGCGGATCATAGCCGTGGGTTTCGCGCCATGTCTCCATGAAGTGCTTCAATTCATCGTCTACCTTATCTGGCATTGCGACGGTCAGTTCTATGAACTGATCGCCCCGCTCGGACGAGCCGCGTTTCTTGACTCCTTTGCCACGCAGGCGCAGGGTTTTGCCGCTGCTGGTCCCCGCTGGGACACTGACATTGACGCCACCGTCGATGGTGGGGGCGGGAACCTTGCCACCCAGAACGGCCTCATCAATGGTGATGGGCAGCGTGATGTGGATGTCATCGCCCTGACGGTCGAACACCGGGTGATCCGCAACCGAGATCGTCACAAGCGCATCGCCGGGAGGCCCATCGCCGTACCCCGGGGCCCCTTTGCCACGCAGGCGGATGGTTTGCCCGGTCGTGATACCCGCAGGTATCTTCACTTCAATCCGGTTCCCATCTGGCAGGGTCAATTTCTGACTGGCTCCAAAAACGGCGTCAAGAAAGCTGATCTGCAGCGAGTAGTTCAGGTTGTGGCCCGGTGCATGGAACTCCTGCGTGCG
>NZ_JBQFYL010000097.1:0-925 GCF_056541465.1 Ruegeria sp. AH12
GCCTGGCCGTGCGCCATGCCGAAGCCGTTGCCCATACGAACGGCGACGAGAACGCCGCCGCGCAAAAAGAACCGCAGAATTCGAAGAAGACTGGCAAGTCTAAGAAAATCTGCCTCACCGATCCGGATGCGACCATGGCGACCAGCGGTCGAAACCGCCGTCTGGAACCAAGCTACAAGCAGCATGGCGCGGTCGATGACGCTTGCGGTGTGATACTCGACGTCGAAGTCACTACGGGTGAGGTCAACGAAGGACAAACTATCCTTGATCAGCTTGATACGGTGGCTGCGCTCACCGGGGCCAGCATAGGTACCGTGACGGCGGACGCCGGCTACGCCTATGCCAAGGTCTTTGCCGGGCTGGAGGCACGCACGATCACTGGTGTCATTCCCACCAAGGCAGAGCCGATCCGCTCGAAGGTGCCGCTGAGGCGGTTCCGTTATGATGAAAAGCACGATCTGGTGAAATGCCCGCGCGGAAAGATCCTGCGGCCCAACAATGCCAAGATCGATCATGGCCGGTTCTTCGCATCGAAAGCGCGCGATTGCCGGGGTTGCGATCTGGCCGACCTATGCCTCTCGCCCTCACGCGTGACCAAATCGCTCGTCATCGTCCATAACTATCCGGCCTTGCTGCGCGCCCGGCGCCGCCGCGATCGGTGGAGCGAAGAGGACGACCGGCTCTACCGGCGTCATCGCTGGCGCTCCGAAGGCTTTCATGGCGAAGCGAAGACCTGGCATGGCCTCGCCCGTGCTGTGCGTCGCGGCCTCGACAACATGCGAGTTCAATCCTTCCTCACGGCAGCTGCCATCAACCTCAAACGGCTCGCAGCCGCCTTCTTGACGGTCATCTGCGATTTCATCATCCAACAACACTCCTGGAACAAGCCGATTAGGGTCTGAAACCCGCTTCTGACGATTCCCGA
>NZ_JBQFYL010000098.1:0-912 GCF_056541465.1 Ruegeria sp. AH12
TGTCCGTCGTCAGGGAATTTGGGGCAGATGGCCGCGTGAGCTGAGAGAGGATCTGGCTCATCTGGTTGGTTTGATTATGCGGTGGATTTGCGGTGAAGCAAGCGCCTGGTTTCGATTGTCTTTTGTTTGATCCTTTCTCGCTGCTTTAGAATGGTCTGCCCGCGTCCGAAGTAGGCATCAGCGGGGTAACGCCGGTGATTGTAGTGATCGACGAAAGCTTCGATCTGCTGCTGGAGGTCACCGGGCAGATAGTAGTTTTCCAGCAAGATGCGGTTCTTCAGGGTCTGATGCCAGCGCTCGATCTTTCCCTGAGTTTGCGGGTGATATGGGTCACCTCGAATATGATCCATCTGCCGATCCTCCAGCCAATCAGCCAACTCTCTGGAGATGTAACTGGACCCGTTGTCGCTGAGCGGCCTTGGTTTGTGCAGAACCATCGCCTGATCACAACCCGAAGCCTGTAACACCAAGTCGAGCGTGTCGGTCACATCGCCCGACTTCATGGTCGTGCAGAGCTTCCAGGCGATGATGTAGCGGCTGTAGTCATCGAGGATGGTCGACAGATAGAACCAGCCTCAGCCGAAGACCCTCATGTAAGTGAAGTCGGTCTGCCAGAGCTGGTTCGGCCACGTTGTCTTGTTCTGGAACTCGTCTGCGGCTGACAAAACCACATAGGCTGGGCTGGTGACCAGATCGTATGACTTGAGGATGCGATAGACGGAAGCCTCGGACACAAAGTACTTTTCTGTGTCGGTGAAGCGGACAGCTAGTTCTCGCGGTGACAACTCGCTTTGACGAAGATAATCCCACTCAATACACGCCGATCATCGACGCGAGGCTTACCGTGAGACTTCGGGAAGAAAGGCTCAAGACGCGCCATTTGCGTGTCCGTTAGCCAGAAAAGATCAGACA
>NZ_JBQFYL010000099.1:0-911 GCF_056541465.1 Ruegeria sp. AH12
ACATCCGTTATCTCAAGTGCCATTTTTGCGGATGTTGGCGGTAATGGCAACGTCACGCTGACCAACACGGGCGACTTGTCGGGCGATCTGGTGACAATTGGTTCCCGTGTGACAGGTGACGGTGATATCGCGATCACCAACGGCGGCTCCTTGTTGTCGCTTAACGACATCGGGATCGAAGCGGAATTGGGTGGAAACGGCTCAATCTCTATCGAGAACAGCGGCGAAATCACGGCCTTAAACTATGGTATCTATGCAGACCACACTGGCGCAATGGGGACTGTGGCAATTGTCAACAGCGCAGACATAACTTCAGGTCTGCAAGCTGGAATCAGTACGGTCGTCAACAACGGTGATGTTTCGATAACTTCGTCAGGGAGTATTACCTCTGGTCAACACGGGATTGAAGCCTTCGCTGGGGGCAATGGAGATGTACGGATAGCCAATAGCGGGGCTATCTTGGCCAATGACTTCGAAGCAATTAGCGCAGTTGCAACTGGCAACGGTAACATAGTCGTAGACAACACCGGCGACCTGCGCAGTGTCAGCGGCGATGCGATCCTTGCGGGTGTTTCTGGTAATGGCGACATTACGTTGACGAACACTGGTAACCTGGTAACTGCGCAAGAGGCCTTAGATGTCCTTTTGGTGGGTGATGGTGTTGTCACCATCACCAATAGCGGTGCTTTGCTTTCGGCCGACAACGCGATTGAAGCCACGATAGGTGCGTTGGGCGGAAACAGCTCAATCTCCATCATGAACAGCGGCAGCATTGAAGGTCTTAACAGCGCTATTTTAGTTGAACGTATCACTGACAATACGTCGGCCACCATCACGAACTCGGCCTCGATCACGGGTGGCAGCGGATTCGCGATCCTGTACGGAGGCAATGCGAACGACACGCTGAACCT
>NZ_JBQFYL010000100.1:0-907 GCF_056541465.1 Ruegeria sp. AH12
GATGCGGTGCGCGCGCAGTTGCCGGAGGCGCGGGATTTGTGCCGCGACCACGGCGCGCTGTTGGTGGTCAATGACTATTGGGAACTGGCGATTGAGCTAGACTGCGACTGGGTGCACCTAGGGCAGGAAGATCTGGATACCGCTGACCTTGACGCGATCCGAGCTGCTGGATTGAAACTTGGAGTCTCAACCCATGACGAAGCAGAGCTTAAGCGTGCGCTGGCTTTGCGGCCTGACTATGTGGCACTCGGGCCCGTTCATCCGACCATTCTTAAAAAGATGAAATGGCACCAGCAGGGTGTCGAAAAGCTGACCGACTGGAAGGCGCGGATCGGACCTATTCCGCTTGTGGCGATAGGTGGCATGTCGGTCGAGCGCGCGCAGGGTGCGTTCGCCGCCGGGGCCGACATCGTGTCCGCCGTGACCGACATCACCTTGAAGGACGACCCAGAAGCCCGTGTACGCGAATGGCTAAGGATCTGCCTATGAGCCGCTATGCACGCCAGATTGCTGTACTTGGCTTTGGCGCGTCGGGGCAGGAAAACCTGCGCACCGCGCATGTACTGGTGATTGGCGCAGGAGGGCTTGCCGCACCAGTGCTGCAATATCTGGTCGGGGCCGGTGTGGGACGTATCCGTTTGGTTGATGCTGACAAGATCAGCCTGTCGAACCTGCACCGCCAAACGCTGTTCCGTGAACGCGACATAGGGCAATCCAAAGTGCAGGTGGCAGCACGTGAAATGATGGCGCTGAATGATGAGGTGCGGATCGAACCGGTCGAAACCCGCTTTGATCCGGCCAATGCCTCGCAACTTTGTCAGGGCATCAATCTGGTGCTGGATTGTGCCGACAGTTTTGCCGCCAGCTATGTGGCCTCGGATGTTTGCCTTGATGCCGATTTGCCGCT
>NZ_JBQFYL010000101.1:0-907 GCF_056541465.1 Ruegeria sp. AH12
TGGCCATCGATCAGGATCGCGCCCTTCTCGACGTCGTAAAACCGCAAAAGCAGCTTTACTAGGGTCGATTTTCCGGCTCCTGAGCGACCGATCAGGCCGATCTTTTCGCCTGGCCGGATGGTCAAGTTGACGTGATCCAAACCACCGGTTTCCCGTCCATAGTGATGAGACAGATCGCGTATTTCGATCTGGCCATTACCCAGCCGCAAAGGTTTCGCATCAGGTTCATCCAACAGATCGATGGGCTGCGCGATGGTCTGCATACCCTCGGCAACGATACCCAATTCGCGAAAGAAGCTGGTCAGCGCCCACATGATCCAACCGGTCATGGCATTCAGCCGCAGCGTCAAGGCTGTGGCGGCGGCCACCACACCGACCGTTGCGCTTCCTTGCGCCCAAAGCAGGATTGCCCAACCAACGACACCCACGATCAGCACACCGTTCAACGCAACAAGCGCGGCATCCATAATGGTGAAAATCCGCATCTCGATCTGGAAAGTGCGGCGGGTTTCCGCAATCGCCTCGCGCGCATAGTCCTGTTCCTGAGTGTCATGGGCAAACATCTTGATGGAGTGGATGTTGGTATAGCTGTCCACCACCCGGCCCGTCACGGTAGATCTTGCATCCGACGCCGCCTGCGACGCGGGGCCGACCCGCTTGACGGTCCACCGCACCAAGGCCCCATAGAACACCAGCCAAATCAGCAACGGCAGCAACAGGCGCGGATCAGCTGCCATCAGCAAAATGGCCGCGCCGATCATGTAGGCGATCGAGAATGAAATCGCGTCAAAGACCTGAAACACCACCTCGCCCGCGGCGGGTGGGGTCTGCACGACCCGGTTTGCGATGCGCCCGGCAAAGGCATTCTCGAACCAGCCAACCGATTGACGCAGAACATGTTTATGCC
>NZ_JBQFYL010000102.1:0-906 GCF_056541465.1 Ruegeria sp. AH12
GCACGAACATCGCACCCATAGCGCCCCGCAGCCGTTCGGCCTGACTGTGACGAATGGAAAGGATTTTGTCCTTGTACTCCTCAGGGAAACTTGGGCCGATTTGTTCAGCGGTCAGCATAAATGGGACGGTCAACAGCAGCGCACGTTCCTGATCGCCGATGGCTTCCTCGCCCTTGGTTTTGCGGCGCTCTTCGATATCGAGCAGACGGTGGTACATGTCTTTTGACATGCCAAGCCGCAAGAACAACGGGTGATCGGCCCCATCTCGCCCGAAAGTCTGGTTTAGGGTTTCCAGAACGGCCTGAGCGATGCTGAGCGCGTCATCATCAAGGCCATTGCCCGTAAGCAACGACAGAAACCGGTGGTCCCCCGCCAGAATGTCCGGTGCGATATCATGCGTCGGTGAAGCGAACAGCAGGTTCCCGCCCAAGGGCACGGCGGGATTGAACTGGTCAGGATCGAACCGATAGACATACTTGTCCAACCCGCGCTCTTGCAGGCGTGTGGCAACGGTATCTCGCAGATCGACTATTTCTTTCGCCAGCACCGGGTGTACTTCCGGGTCGAACTGAGAGCGCAAAGTGCGCCTGAACATAAATTCATCAATGCCCATCGCTTCGACAAGCTGGAACCACCAATCGCGAATATCCTCGATGTCATCAAGACCCGCGAGGCTTGGATCGATCCATTCATCGGACAGTGAATCGGGTGGGTTCCCGGCGCGCACGGCTTCGATCTGGCGGCGTGAGGGGGCCTGCAATGCACCACTTTCGTGTTGAGGATGCGTGCGCAGCGGCATTAGCAGGTTATCACCCAATGTTCCGTCGAACAGGTAAGGGCGTGAATAGGCATAGCCGATCCGCGCCGCAATCACCGCCTGATGCAGGCTGTTGAGGTTGTGGCCAG
>NZ_JBQFYL010000103.1:0-905 GCF_056541465.1 Ruegeria sp. AH12
GATGACCTGATGCGCATCTTGGGTGCGGAACGTCTGGACAAGGTCCTGACCACGCTGGGCATGAAAGAGGGCGAGGCAATCATTCACCCCTGGGTGAACAAATCGCTGGAACGGGCGCAATCCAAGGTCGAAGGTCGCAACTTTGACATGCGCAAAAACGTTCTGAAATTCGACGACGTGATGAACGATCAGCGGAAAGTCGTGTTCAGCCAGCGGCGTGAAATCATGTCAGCAGATGATCTGTCGGATGTCGTGTCCGATATGCGTGAGCAGGTGATCGACGATATGATCGACGAATTCATGCCGCCAAAATCATATGCAGATCAATGGGATACAGAAGGTCTGCACGAAGCGGTCAAAGAGAAGCTGACCATCGATGCGCCGGTTCAGGACTGGGCCGCCGAGGAAGGCGTAGATGACGAGCAAATCCGCGAACGTCTGATCAAGGCCGCCGATGAAATGATGGCGCAGAAGGCCGTGGCGTTTGGCCCGGAAAACATGCGCAACATCGAAAAGCAGGTTCTGCTGCAGACTATCGATGGCAAATGGCGCGAACATCTTTTGACGCTGGAACATCTGCGCTCGGTCGTGGGTTTCCGTGGCTATGCACAGCGCGATCCGCTGAACGAGTACAAGAACGAAAGCTTCCAGCTGTTCGAAGGGATGCTTGATTCCTTGCGCGAAACCGTCACTCAGCAATTGTCGCGCGTGCGCCCGCTGAGCGAAGAAGAACAGAAGGAAATGCTCGCGCAGATGGCAGCGCAACAGGCACAGGCGCAGAAAGCTGTGGATCAAGCTGCCGGGAATGCCGAGGCGATCGCCGAAGCCGAAGCGTCTGGTGACAGTCGTCCGGGTTTTGTCGAGGATGATCCTTCGACTTGGGGTAACCCGTCACGCAATGATCC
>NZ_JBQFYL010000104.1:0-904 GCF_056541465.1 Ruegeria sp. AH12
AGCGCAGATCCCTTGAAAGCGCGCAATGTGTGACTTTGATCCGGGCGATCTCGTAGGGCCTTGGGTTGGTTAACAAAAATCTCCGGCCCCAAGGCCATAGCCATATCCATGCATAGGTCCAGAATTGCCTGTCGATCAGGGCCATCGGTCAGATAGTTGGGCTTCATTTCCTCGGCCATCACATCGCTTAGCCGACCGTTTTTAACCGCCTCTATCTGGGGCTCACGCCTCGCCTTGACCTGATCCACCTCTGCCAGCGGGTTGGTGTCCATCAACGCCATCCCCGCTACACGCCCCGGTGCTTGCCGCAGCATTTCCATCGCAACAATGCCTCCCATGGAAAGACCGGCCAATGCGAACCGGTCGGGCGCGTGTTTTAAAACCTCGGCGGCCAGAGCCTGCATCGTATCATGCGCACCAATGGGGGCGACAAGTATCGGATATCTGCCAGACAATGCACCAATTTGCGGCGAGAATAGCCGAGCATCGCACATCATGCCCGGCAAAAGGACAAGTGGTGTCATTTGACCAGAGCAGCCCCTTCGGCCAGCGCACTCAGTTTGGCATAGGCGATATCAGGATCGACAGCGCCAAACCCCGCAAAAGTGCCAAAACCGCAATCCGATCCGCCAATCACCCGCTCCGCTCCCACGATGTTCACGAACCGCTCAAGACGTTGCAGGACCAATTCAGGGTGTTCGACAAAGTTCGTGGTGGTATCGACCACGCCCGGCACAAGTACCTTGTCATCGGGTATCTCGGACTTGCGGTCGCGGAACACCGTCCATTCATGTGCATGGCGCGGGTTCGAGGTTTCAAACAGCACATAGCGCGACTTGGTTGACATCAAAGTCGAGAACACCTTGTCCATTCCGATATCGCAGCAATGCGGACCTTCGTAATT
>NZ_JBQFYL010000105.1:0-901 GCF_056541465.1 Ruegeria sp. AH12
CTGTAATGCATCATCCGATTTGGACGGAAGTTTTCAAGGGCATACCTGCAAACCTTTTGCGGATGGGAAGCGCCCCATCATAAAAACACTCCGTGTTGCGGCGGCTATCCGAAAGCGACAAAGGGGTATCTTGGTTATGGAAATTGATGCGGTTGTGGTCGATATGAATGGCACGATAATCGCTGCCCAAAAATGGGTTTATCACATGTTAATCTGGGTGCATGAAGGCTGCTCGACCTGGATCATGAAAACCAATAAGCTGGCACAGTACGTAGATTTGGATACCGTAAATAAATCCAATTACCGGATTCTCCCGTCATGAAAGCAGCACTAATTTCCGTTCTCAATGGAGATGGTTTAAAAGCGCGGGCAATCCGCGGAACAGTCCTTAGCGTCATGGGCTTTGGCAGCAGCCAGTTGATCCGGCTGGGGGCGAATCTGATACTGACTCGCATTCTTTTTCCTGAAGCCTTCGGCCTGATGGCGTTGGTGCAGGTTGTTATTGCTGGTCTCGAGATGTTTTCCGATCTGGCCATAGGCCCCTCAGTCATACGAAGTCCGCGAGGCGATGATCCCAAGTTCCTGAATACCGCGTGGACCTTACAGGTCATGCGGGGTGTTGTGATTTGGTTCGTGGCCTGCCTAATCGCGAGCTCGATTGCTAAGTTTTATGAACAGCCAGAACTTGCTCTCATTATCCCGGTGGTGGCGCTATCGTCACTTATCCAAGGATGTCAGTCGACAAAAATGTATCTCGCCAACCGACATCTAACATTGGGCCGATTGACTGTGATGGAGTTGGTGTCGCAAGTTTCTGGGACAATTTTTATGATTGCCATGGCGCTTTGGTTAAACTCAGTCTGGGCGCTCGTAATGGGTGCCCTTGTAGGGGTTCCTGTTC
>NZ_JBQFYL010000106.1:0-894 GCF_056541465.1 Ruegeria sp. AH12
GTCCGCCACAGGTCCGGTCGCCACGACCAATCCGTTCCCAGGGGTTTTGGAAACTGCGTCGCCCCAATCAAGGGTTGGATCAGTCGAGCATCAGCTTTTTGAATTGCTTGTTCAAGTTTGCCGCGCAACCGCCGGGCGTCATCACGTTGCCGGCGAAGCTCAGGCAATGCGAGGTGGTCAGACTGCTGCGCGGCACGCTGCCATCGCCCCAGAGCCTTTAGTTGAATATATCGATCCAGTAATCTGCCCATCGCCCCATCTTTCAAGACAGCCCCTCTTTAGTCAAAGTCGGGGCAGGGGACAAACCAGTCTTACTTGATTAGCGGATAAATCTTCCCGATTCATAAATGTGATCTCCTATCCAGCTGGTTTCTGCGTCGCAAAGAGCCGCCATTCTTGCAATAGCTCGGGCCGAGGCTTACCGTCGGCGCTCGGGCAATCGGCATTTGTCCCGGATCATACAGGCTCATCATGAGGCAGGGGAATGGAACCCACCCTATTTTCATTCATATGGAAGCATTCGAAAAAGCAGCAATTGGTCCTGCTGTTGCTGACCGTTCTGTCATTTCCGTTCCTTTACGCTTCGTTGGAGCTTCCTAAGCAGATCATCAACGACGCGATTGGTGCGCCCGCAGACACCGTGACAGTACTCGGTATCACCGTGACACAGGTGCAGTACCTGCTGATTCTGTGCTTTGCCTTTTTGGCAACTGTCATCGCCAGTGGCGTGATGAAAATGCGCATCAATACCATGAAAGGCATTCTCGCCGAGCGGATGTTGCGTCGCCTGCGCTTTACATTGATCAGCCGCTCGATGCGCTTTCCCAAATCCTATTTCGCCACCACCAGCCAAGGTGAACTGGTATCGATGATCACGTCCGAGGCCGAACCCAT
>NZ_JBQFYL010000107.1:0-884 GCF_056541465.1 Ruegeria sp. AH12
AGGGAATGCGCCCAGCGTCTCAACCTCTTTGCCTGCATCCGCGATCACCACCATCTGATCGCTGGCTGTGGCCACAATCTTTTCCTGCAACAGCGCAGCACCACCGCCCTTGATCAGGTTGAACTCGCCATCAAACTCATCCGCGCCGTCGATTGTCAGGTCCAACCAGCCGGCCTGATCCAGCGAGACGACCTCGATCCCTTCTTCCCGCGCCAATTGCGCCGTCGCGGTCGATGTCGGAACGCCCTTGATTTTCAACCCTCCATCGCGCACCCGTTCACCCAGGCGGCGCACCAACCATGCGGCGGTCGAGCCTGTCCCCAATCCCACACGCATCCCGTCCTGAACAAGATCGGCGGCGCGACAGGCAGCAACGTATTTCGCTTTGTCGATGGGCGACAAGTCTCTGGTCATGGCAGCTTCCCCCAAGAATACTGCCAGACTTATACGGAATGCCCCGCGCAACTGCGAGAGGCAAAACACGCCATACCTGTGCTAACATGTCGCTGAAATACGCGTTTCCGATAGGAAACGTCGCA
Organism: Ruegeria sp. AH12; assembly: GCF_056541465.1. Lineage (NCBI taxonomy): Bacteria > Pseudomonadati > Pseudomonadota > Alphaproteobacteria > Rhodobacterales > Roseobacteraceae > Ruegeria > Ruegeria sp. AH12. Next base: position 540 of record NZ_JBQFYL010000107.1, read on the forward strand.
ATCAGCCTCTATTGTGATCGCCAGACCCCCTAGATAGTCGCCATGGAATCGCCATACCGCCTGCACTACGCCCCCGACAACGCCTCGCTGGTGATCCGACTGGCGCTGGAAGAGATGGGCCTACCCTATGAGACCATACTGGTCGATCGCGCCCGTGATGCACAGAATAGTGCGGCGTATCGGGCGTTGAATCCGAACGGGCTGATCCCGGTGCTGGAGACGCCCCAGGGTCCGATCTTCGAGACCGCCGCAATCCTGCTGTGGCTGGCTGATACGCATGGGCAATTAGCCCCGACACAGGTCAGCCCTGATCGGGCGGCATTCCTGAAGTGGCTGTTCTTCGCC
>NZ_JBQFYL010000108.1:0-883 GCF_056541465.1 Ruegeria sp. AH12
CGTCTCTTGAATCAATGCTTCGAATTGCTGGTTCGACATCTGCTATCCCTATTCTTCTTATCATCCAATGACATAGGGAATGTTATGGCAATTTACATCCCCTTGGGCCTCCAAATCACCAAGACTGTGACAAACTCGACGCTAAAAAGATAGACGCAGAGACAAGGCCGAGACACATTGCCTACTGGTTTTCAGAAGGGAAAATAGAAGCTCTTGGATTTCTTAAGTTGAAGCTGCCGATGGCAAGCTCAGTAGTTCGAATACCGGAAATTGACCACAGCATCATCTTGAATAGCGCAATGGGCTTTTATGTGGCTCCGCGCATCATTGCTGTCCTTTGAGCGCGCGACCTCCAGATCAATCAGATCGATGCCATCAGAATTTGTCGTATAGGAAAGCGTCCGCTCAAAATCGACGGCATAGTAGCCTTGATTGCTCATGGCGGTGTGGGTCCGATGCATACAAAGCCCGATCGCATTCTCCTCGGGCGAAACGTGCGGGTGCTTCTGGTATTTTGATCCGTGCTTGTGATGGTGTTTGGCGATCGACGCTCCCAGCACACCCAACGCGACCCCAGCGATAAGCGCTCCTGTATCGTTGGCACGGGTTGATGTCGCGGTCAGTGTGGTCGATGCAACAACGGCACAGACTATAGCGGCAATAACGGATTTCATTCGCATCTATTTCGTCTCCCTCTGTAGGCAGTGAACAAAATTCAGTTCATTGAAGTGTTCCAGAAGAGACTAGCCTGACGACCTAAACTATTGCCAGATTTTCGTGAAAACGTGTTGCCTACCATGTCCGTGTTGCGATGGATACAACTTCGCCCCGCGCCTGGAGGAACGCGGGGCGTGTGGTGCGACAACCCAGAGAGGCGGGACTG
>NZ_JBQFYL010000109.1:0-882 GCF_056541465.1 Ruegeria sp. AH12
TGGGCGTTCGGGATCGAGATCAGTTCATTCTTGATGGACTTCAGATGCGTCTCCATCAACTTGATCTGTACCACATCGCCGATATGGTCCCCGATCTGGATCCGATCCCCGATAGAGGTCGAGCGGCGATAGATCACAAACAGCCCCGCCAGCATGTTCGACACGACCGAGTTCGCGCCCAGCGACAGCATGGCACCAACCAGAATCGTCAGCCCCTGAAACGCCGCCGAGTCTGACCCGGGGATGTAAGGGACAGCAAAGACCAGAGCGATCAGGATAACGACGACGCGGGCGATGTTGAAGGTCGGGTTCACCCAGTGGCTTTCAAAATCGCCCATGTCAAAGGTTCCCGCCTCGACGGCGTCAAAGAACACACGCATGCCCCGGATAATATACAGCGTTATCCATGCGATCAGTATCAACATGATCAGGTTTGGGATGTAGCTGAGGATGCCTTTGAAGATTAGCAGGACCGGCTCGGTCAAGTAGGTCAGCAGGAGTTGCGCGAAATAGCGCGTCTCGGCAAAGGCAAGCAGAACGAAGGAGAGATAGTAGTAGAAGCCGAGGAAAAAGATCACCAGCAGGACAAAATTCAGAGCATACCGGATCAACGCGGCGATGGCCTCGGCCTGAACGCTTTTCGCGGTCGCGGTTTCGACATCCTTGAGGTAACGCTTGACCAGTTTCAGCGTACGGCGGCGAATACGCCGATGCAGCCACAGGATAACGACGACAAAAAGCGCGAATCCAGCTGTCCATGCCAAGGCTTCGATGGCACCCGAAACACGCGCCTGTTCGGTGCGGTTTGCGCGATAGCTTTCAATGGATTGTTTAATAGCGTCGCCGTGCAACAAACTGAGAACGTTCAGGTCCATCTGCTCA
>NZ_JBQFYL010000110.1:0-870 GCF_056541465.1 Ruegeria sp. AH12
GCAACCCATGATCGCGTTTATCGCGCCCTCAGATCCCGCATCATGCATGGAGAGATTGCCCCGGGGCAGGCGTTGACGCTGCGCGGGATTGGCAAGGAATTCGGTGTGTCGATGACTCCGGCGCGCGAGGCGGTGCGGCGTCTGGCAGCAGAAGGTGCGTTGTTCCTGTCCACCTCCGGTCGGGTATCAACGCCGGAACTCACCCGCGATCGGATCGAAGAGCTGGCGGCGCTGCGCGCGCTGCTTGAGGTTGAACTGGCCAGCCGGGCCCTGCCGCGCGCGCATATGGCTCTGATTGACCGGTTGCAAAGCATCAACATGGCAGTGGCCGAGATGGTCACGAAACGCGATGCGGTGGGATATATCCGTGCAAATCTGGAATTTCACCGCACGCTGTATCTACGCGCTCAGGCCCCCGCGATGCTTGCCATGGCCGAAACTGTCTGGCTGCAGCTGGGTCCCACGATGCGTGCCCTATACGGTCGGTTGCGGAGGACCGAGCCACCGCACTACCATCGCCTGATCATCGCAGCACTTAAGGCCGGGGATGAGCCTGGGTTGCGACTAGCAGTGCGTTCGGATGTGACCCAGGGCTTGCGGCTGCTTGTGACCTGAGCGGCTTGTTGCCCATCTCTCAACTCAGTTGATTTAGGATGTCGCTTTGCTGGCTTGAGCGACCGGGCTGCGCTATTCTGAACGCAAATCACAACAAGAGCAGATTTAACCATGATTAATCGAAGAGTGTTTTCCTTAGGGCTTGGTTCAACCCTGTTGGCGGCCTGTTCCACAGGCACCGCACCCAACAGTGCTCCGGCTTCGCGGATGCGTGCGGTTCCGAACGCAGGATGGGATGCCTGGGTGGCCAGTTTC
>NZ_JBQFYL010000111.1:0-868 GCF_056541465.1 Ruegeria sp. AH12
TGCTGTTCCAGGAACGATTGGAAATCAGCACCCGAGTTGTGGATGTTCACCCAACCGTTACGGGCGCGGACCTCTTCCCATTCAGGTGTGTCATACATCTTGGCGATGGCTTCTTGATAAGCGACCAGCTTGTCCTCTGGCAGACCAGGAGCAGCAAAGAACCCACGCCAGTTCACGAAAGTTGTGTCGATGCCCTGCTCTTTCATTGTCTGCGCATCAGGGGCTGCATCCACGCGCTCTTCTGCGGTGACGCCAATGATCTTCACCTCACCTGCATTCGCCAGATCGACAGCCTCCGAGAAACCGGTCGATAGCGCGGCGATCTCACCGGACAGAAGCGCGGCCATCGCTTTGCCACCTGCATCATAGGGGATGTACTTCACGCCCAAAGCGTCCTTGCCTGCCGCTTCCATCACCATGGCCGCGACCAGATGGTCCATCCCGCCCGGCACAGAACCGCCGCCGATGGCCGTTGTACTTGGATCGGCGTCATAAGCGGCTAGCAGGTCCGCCATTGAATTGATGGGGCTGTCTTTGCCCACAACAATCGCGGCGTAATCGCCGATCGTGCCCGAGACCAGTGTCAGGTCGCGGAAATTGTGCGGGAACACTCCGGTCAGAGAGCGGATCACGATCGGGGTCGAGTTGACCATAAGCGTGCCGTGGTTGCTGTCGGCGTTTTCGATCAGATATCCAATGGCTTTACCACCGCCGCCGCCCGACATGTTTTCGTAGGATGCAGTTCCCACGAGACCCGCATTCGTCAGCGCCTCACCGGTGCCACGGGCCGTGCCGTCCCAGCCGCCTCCTGCGCCACCGGGGATCAGAAAGTGGATGCTATCTACGACCTCTTCAGCGAAAGTCGGTC
>NZ_JBQFYL010000112.1:0-865 GCF_056541465.1 Ruegeria sp. AH12
CTCAAGGTTGGGATCACTCAATAGTGCGGGCAGGACCGAGTGATTGACGTAGTCTTATTTCTGTCGGCAACTCAACACTTTGACCGCTGTGCGCATCACGGAGTATCTGGATCAGCATCCCAGCGGCGCGACGACCCATCTCGCGATGCGGGACATGGACCGTCGTAAGAGCGGGTTCGGCGAGCATTGCAATTTCGATATCGTCAAAACCGGTAATTGAGAGGTCCCTGGGCACCTCAAGCCCCATTTCCCGAGCCGCACGTAAGGCTCCGACCGCCAAAACATCATTGACGCACATCACGGCAGTCGTTTCTGGTGCGGCTGTCATGACCTCGCGCAAAGCAACTTCACCAGTTTCAACGCCGTAAGCGGTCTCGACAAGAAACATTGTATTCGGGTCCTGACCGGCCTCTTGTTTGGCATCCCGAATGCCTTGAACGCGTTCCCTTGCCCGATCATTCGAAGCGGTTGGAGCAGAGATACACGCGATATGCTGATGCCCATATCCAATGACCTGCCGGGCAAGGGCAAACATCGCAGCCCGATTGTCAAAGCCGATGGCAGGCGGGGATTGGTCAGGATCAAATGACCAGGCGATCAGAGTTGGTACACGCTGCTTTTCCAGAAACGCATAGATCTCCGGTTCGCGATCGTACCCAATCAGCAGCAACCCATCTGCACCCCGCGCTACCAACGCACGCACCTGTTGTTCTTCCAGCTCTGAATCATAGGCGGACGAAGCAACCAGAAGCGTTTTACCATGCCGCACCAGTTCTTCCTGAAACGCCTGTAGTCCGCGTGCAAAAACAGCGTTCTCCATAGTCGGTATCACGGCAGCAATCGTATTTGTCTGCCTTGCTGCAAG
>NZ_JBQFYL010000113.1:0-861 GCF_056541465.1 Ruegeria sp. AH12
CTAGGGTCAGGACCCATTGATTTCCGCTTTTCGGCATGATTCATCGTTCGAAAAACGAGTGGTGACATGTCTGACCTTTTCTGGCTGAGCGATGCGCAGATGGCGCGTCTGGAGCCCTATTTCCCCAAGTCCCACGGCAAGCCTCGTGTCGATGACCGGCGTGTGTTGAGTGGGATTATCTTCATCAATCGCAATGGTTTACGGTGGCGGGACGCACCCAAGGAGTACGGGCCGCACAAGACCCTTTATAACCGTTGGAAACGATGGAGTGACAAAGGCATCTTTGCCCAGATGATGGTCGGTCTGGCCGCTGAGCATGTCGAAGAGAAGACGATCATGATCGACGCCACCTATCTGAAAGCCCACCGCACAGCGTCCAGTTTGGGCGTCAAAAAGGGGGGCGCGGTCGCCTGATTGGCAGAACCAAAGGCGGTATGAATACCAAGTTGCACGCCATCTGTGACAGCAAAGGGCGACCTTTGAACCTCTTTGTTACTGCCGGGCATGTGAGTGATTACATCGGGGCAAAGGCCCTTTTGAGCAGTCTGGCCAATGTCGACTGGCTGCTCGGAGATTGAGGTTACGACGCCGATTGGTTCAGAGAAGCCCTGAAAGACAAAGGAATACGCGCATGTATCCCTGGTAGGAAGCAACGCAAGGCCACCGTCAAATATGACAAACGCCGCTACAAACGGCGCAATCGCCCCTCTCGTGACATTGCTTCGCAATGCACTGCCGGGCAGTGATCCAAGATTATGTTCGGCAGGCTCAAGGATTGGCGGCGTGTGGCAACCCGCTATGACAGGTGCCCAAAGGTATTCCTCTCCGCCATCGCTCTCGCCGCCACTGTCATATTCTGGC
>NZ_JBQFYL010000114.1:0-860 GCF_056541465.1 Ruegeria sp. AH12
TGGAACGGCCCCGTATCCGCGGGGCCGTTTTTTTGTCGTGATTTTGCCATTCGCTGAAGTTAAGCTGCAGGAATTGAACAATAAAAGACGATAGATGAAAAAGTTTCAAACCCATCCCATCGGCATTGATCAGGGCGAGGAGGTCTTGTTTTCCGATTTCGCCGATGGTGGCGTGATGTGGACTGGTGAGGGCCCGCGTGAGCGTCGCGTAAGCATCCGTTTTTCAGAAGTGTTCCGCTCTGTGCCAATCGTCCAGATAGGCGTGGTGCTTTGGGATGTGGATACGTCCTCCGCTTTGCGCGCTGAAGTTCAGGCCGAAGATATAACGCCGGTAGGATTCAATGCGGTGTTTCGCACCTGGTCTGATACGCGTATCGCCAGAATTCGGGTGAACTGGACCGCAATTGGAGATGTTTCGCATGAAGACGATTGGGACATTTCGTGAAGCAGGCCTGTTCGTGAGATAAGATTGCGCACCTTCGCGCGTCGTCCCATAAAGAAGACTGGCCACCCCAAATAGCGGCTAACGCAACCGGAGGATCTTACAGGTGTTTGCACGAGATCATATCGAATACGAGGCCCTGGACCTTCCGGATCGTATGGACTTGTCTGATGAAGAAATGCTGGCCGAAGCGCGAGCGTTCTACGACAAGATGAAACGCCGCCATACCGTGCGTGACTATTCGGACCGGCCCGTCGAGCGCACGGTCATCGAAGAGTGCATTCGCGCAGCCGGAACAGCGCCCTCAGGAGCCAATCATCAGCCCTGGCACTTTGTGGCAATCTCGAACCCTGAGATGAAGCGCCGTATTCGGGAAGAAGCGGAAGCTGAAGAGCGCAGGTTTTATGAAGGCGGTGCC
>NZ_JBQFYL010000115.1:0-857 GCF_056541465.1 Ruegeria sp. AH12
CATCTCGGCTGCGTGATTCAAAGCTCCTGAGTTTTGAGGGGTATATCATGAGCAATCTATTCTGGTTGAGCGACGAGCAGAAGTCGCGTCTTCAGCCTTACTTTCCGAAGAACCATGGCAAGCCGCGGGTTGATGATCGTTGTGTACTGAGTGGGATTATTTTCATCAATCGCAATGGGTTGCGGTAGTCCGATGCGCCTCGCGAATATGGGCCGCCGAAGACGCTGTACAACCGCTGGAAACGGTGGAGCGATATGGGTGTATTCGCTCGCATCATGACCGGGCTGGCTGCGCAAGAAGCCGATCTCAAGACCATCATGATTGACGCAACCTACCTCAAAGCGCAGCGCACGGCCTCCAGCCTGCGGCTGAAAAAGGGGGGCGCGGCAGACTGATCCATTGCCCGGCAGGCGCATCCCAAGGATGCTGCCGAGAGGCGCGCGCACCAAGGGCGGCATGAATACGAAATTGCACGCCATTACTGACAGCCTCGGACGCCCTATCCGCTTCTTCATATCCGCTGGGCAGGTCAGCGATTACACGGGCGCCAGGGCTCTGGTGAACAATCTGCCATCGGCTGACTGGCTGCTGGGTGATCGCGGCTATGACGCCGACTGGTTCCGCGAAGCCCTGAAGGACAGGGGAATTAGGTCCCGGATCCCAGGTCGAAAATCGCGCGACAAACCTGTCCGCTACGACAAGCGCCGCTACAAACGACGAAACAGAATTGAGATCATGTTCGGGCGCCTGAAGGATTGGCGTCGTGTGGCTACTCGCTATGATAGATGCCCGAAGGTCTTCCTCTCAGCCATTGCACTCGCAGCTACCGTCTTGTTCCGGCTGTAAATCAATGAGTC
>NZ_JBQFYL010000116.1:0-849 GCF_056541465.1 Ruegeria sp. AH12
CGCCTGACGATATGGCGCGTGCTTTAGCCGCCTTCCCCGAGATGACACCGTGGGCCGATCGCTTTCTGAAAACATGGAATGGGCAGAAATGCGTGCTGGACACGTTGCATCTTGAGGTCATGGTCGGAGACGCGCGCCAGACCTTGCCCACATGGGCAGGTGAGGCAGATGCGTGGTTTCTGGATGGCTTCTCACCCGCAAAAAACCCCGAGCTGTGGGGGGCTGACCTGATGCAGCAGGTGGCGGAGCGCACGATCCAAGGCGGTACAGCGGCAACCTATACTGCCGCGGGTTTCGTGCGTCGGGGTCTATCCGACGCAGGTTTTGATGTTACCCGCAGACCCGGCTTTGGCCGTAAACGGCACATGACCCGGGCGGTGAAGCAATGAGCCAGAAGAACAACGTCAACGCCGGTATAGCGCTTATGGTCAGCGCGACGATCGTGTTTGCTTTGCAGGATGGGATTTCGCGCCATCTGGCCGGTACTTACAATACGTATATGGTGGTGATGATCCGGTACTGGTTCTTTGCCGCATTCGTGATTGCCCTGGCTGCGAGATCCAGCGGAGGTTTGCGGGCGGCGGCGCAAACCAGCCAGTTGGGACTCCAGATATTCCGGGGTGTGTTACTGGCCGCAGAAATTTGTGTCGCCGTTTTCAGCTTTACCATTCTGGGCTTGATTGAAAGCCAGGCCGTTTTCATCAGCTATCCGCTGTTGATCGCTGCTCTCAGCGGCCCGGTTCTGGGTGAGAAAGTCGGCTGGCGTCGCTGGGCCGCCATCGGGGTCGGCTGCATCGGGGTGGTGGTCATCCTGCAGCCCGGTGCCGGTGTGTTCAACCCTTGGGCTGT
>NZ_JBQFYL010000117.1:0-846 GCF_056541465.1 Ruegeria sp. AH12
GATCACTTGTCGCGGAACTGAGCCGCACGTTTTTCCAGAAACGCGGCCATGCCTTCTTTCTGGTCCTCTGTCGCGAACATCGAATGGAACACCCGACGCTCAAACAGCATGCCTTCGCTCAGCGGCAGCTCATAGCTGCGGTTCACAGCCTCTTTGGCCGCGATGGCCGTGATCTGCGATTTCTCTGCAATCTTCTGCGCCGCACCGGTTGCCTCTTCGATCAGCTTTTTGGCGGGCACGACACGACTGACCAATCCGGCGCGCTCGGCCTCTTCAGCGTCCATGAAGCGGCCTGTCAGGTTCATGTCCATCGATTTGGACTTACCAACGAAGCGGGTCAGACGCTGACTGCCACCAAGCCCCGCGATGACGCCCAGATTGATCTCGGGCTGGCCGAACTTGGCGGTGTCGGCAGCGATGATGAAATCGCACAGCATCGCCAGTTCACAGCCGCCGCCCAGCGCGTAACCGGCAACGGCGGCGATAATAGGTTTACGGATCGCGGAAACCCTATCGTTGGCGTCTGCAAACAGATTGACGTCGAATACATCGACAAAACTCATCTCGGACATTTCCTTGATGTCCGCACCGGCGGCAAAGGCCTTGTCCGAGCCGGTGATGACGATGCAGCGCACTTTGTCATTGCTATCCGCATCTTCCAGCGCCTCGCACAGCTCACCCAGCAACTGGGTGTTCAGCGCGTTCATCGCATCGGGGCGGTTGAGCTTGATAAGGGCGACGTGGTCTTCGATTTCGACGATGATCGTCTCAAAAGCCATGAGGTGTAAGCTTCCGGTTGTTCCGTTCAGGTACGATTCCTTATCACGCGATTTCGCTGGATCAAGT
>NZ_JBQFYL010000118.1:0-840 GCF_056541465.1 Ruegeria sp. AH12
CTCCAGCCGCAGACCAGCCGCGCGCGGTCTCGACTGGATCTACATGCCAGATCATCGCTTCATCCAGACGCCCCTTGTCCAGCGTAACGCACCGACCGTTCTGCAACTCCATCGTGGGGTAAATCATCATGATTCATATCCTCCGCTGAATCATTCCGTAATTCCACGATAGCATAGAGTCTCAGTTTGCCGCTTTGTTTCACAAGATCGGCAAAGCTCGTCCATTTTGCGGCATCGCACTGCCTAATGCGTTTCACACCCGTGTAGGAGGTCCGTCACGGCGAAACAGATGAACGGGGGTGCCGCGGTATTCAGCTTCGCGCAACAGCTTGTAGCCCAGCTTTTCAGCCAATCGCTGTGAGGCTGCATGGTCCGCGTCGATCAGCGCAACCAACGGGCCCGGAATGATCCGGTCGAACCAGTCGTGCGCCGCCTGCGCGGCCTCACACCCGTATCCTTGCCCCTGCATGTCAGGGGCCAGAACCCAGCCGGCTTCGGGAAAACCATCGAAATCATCGCCCAGAGACCGGTTGCCATAGAAGAACCCGGCTTGCCCGATCAGAGTACGATTCGACTGCAGCATCACACCCCATTGACCGAACCCGGTCATCTGCCAATGTCCAGCGTTGCGCAGGAAAGAATCCCACGCCTCGCCGCGCGTTTTCGGGGTGCCTCCGATATGGCGTACAACTTCGGGGTCGCGCCAGATTTCGGCGAACCGGTTGAAATCCTCGGGGCGCATTGCACACAAGGTCAGACGCGCCGTATTGATCATCGGGGTGGATCTTATCATGCCCTTGCCCGCTCAGAAACTTGCCTCAGGTGTCAGAGTGCGGAGCC
>NZ_JBQFYL010000119.1:0-837 GCF_056541465.1 Ruegeria sp. AH12
CATGCGGCTTCTACTTCATCGCCGCGCATGAACAGGGTTTGGTTGCCGCGAATGACATCCATCACCAGCCGCTCATAAGCGTCGGGTGGATCCTGGTTTTCAGGCCCAAGCGCTTCGGCAAAGCTCATGTCCAGCGGAACGTCAACCAGACGCATGCCTCCCTGCCCCGGCTCTTTAATTGTCACTTTCAAAGTGATGCCTTCATTGGGCTGCAACCGGATCGACAGGGCATTCGCATGACGCCCGGCCTCTTCGCCAAAAACCGAATGCGGAGCATCCTTGAACATCACATTGATGACCGAGGACCGCGCCACCAGCTCTTTGCCCGTGCGCAGATAGAACGGTGTACCCGCCCAACGCCAATTGCTGATATGTGCGCGCAATGCGATGTAGCTTTCCGTCGTCGTCCTTTGATTGCCGACAACTTCACGATACCCCCGGCCATCGGCACCGCCTGCAAACTGACCTCGTACGATATGGTGCGGCTCAACCGAATCCAACGCGCGTATGACCTTGAGTTTCTCATCGCGCACCGCGTCCGGGTCAAATTTTGCGGGTGGTTCCATCGCGATCAGACACAAAAGCTGCATCAGATGGTTCTGCATCATGTCGCGCATGGCGCCGGCGCGCTCGTAATATTCTTCACGACCGTCAATGCCGACGGTCTCGGCCACAGTGATCTGAATGTGATCGACATACTGACTGTTCCAAAGCGGTTCGAACAGCATGTTGCCGAACCGAACGGCCATCAGATTCTGAACGGTTTCCTTACCCAGATAATGATCGATCCTATAGATTTGCCCTTCGTCAAAATGCGCCGCCAGTGTCGCATTCAAC
>NZ_JBQFYL010000120.1:0-830 GCF_056541465.1 Ruegeria sp. AH12
CTGCTAGAGGTTCAAAGGGGATTTTGAGCCTGCGGCTGGGTGTCACAGGTCCACCGGCTGGAAGGTTCTATTGTGCGGCGTCAACCCGAGCCTACATAAGCTGTAGCTTTGTAAGGAGACCCAGATGCTGACGATCGGAACGCTTGGAAAAAAGACCGGAACCAAGGTTCAGACGATCCGCTACTACGAGCAGATCGGACTTATGCCGGAACCGGGGCGCACCGAGGGTGGCCAGCGGCGTTATGGCCATACCGAACTGGATCGCCTGGCTTTTATCCGTCACGCCCGCCAATTGGGGTTTTCGCTTGAGGCGATACGCGAACTGCTTGATTTGTCCGACGATCCGGATCGCCCATGTCATGAAGCCGACAGTATTGCGCGCCGGCAACTCAAACAGATTGAGCAAAGAATGGCGCGGCTAGAAGCGTTGCGGACCGAGCTGGAGCGCATGGTGCATGAATGCAGTGGCGGCAACACTTCGGATTGTCGTGTACTCGAAGTTCTACGCGATCACTCCGAATGTCTTACTGATCACGAAGACATCGGCGCGTAACCCTGGGCAGCGTTGTTGCGAACTGGAAATAGCCTCTTGAAGCTACAGTCACTGTAGCAATTACAAGTCTTTCTGAGTCGATTCGACGAGAGACCAAATGCTGAACCGAGACCCGTTGTTAACCGCCACACCTCTGCTTGATTTTGAAACACCCGCAATTTCTGGGCTCATAACGGAACGGCGCTGGCCCGATCTGCCTATCGGGGATCGAATTGGCGCTATTTATGATTTCGTTCGTAACGAGATTGCCTTTGGTTACAACCGTGCAGACGATATC
>NZ_JBQFYL010000121.1:0-829 GCF_056541465.1 Ruegeria sp. AH12
GTCAATCGTGAAGGACAGGGATATTGGTTTGCCTCCGAGGTTGAGGCAAAGTCTTACGTGTTCGACATCTTCAAATCCGGTGTACGCAGCTTTGACGTCGGTTGCTTTCAGATCAACTATCGCTGGCACGGAAAGGCTTTTCGCTCGATCGACGCGATGTTCGATCCGGATGAAAACGCAGTTTATGCGGCGCGGTTTCTGGCCCAGCTTTATGCGGAACTTGGATCATGGCCCGCCGCTGCCGGGGCTTACCACTCGCGCACGCAGCACCTCGCAGCCTCATATTCTGACCGTTTTCAGACGGTCCTGGCGCAGCTGGATGGCTCGGGCACAGCCCACGAACGCGATCCATTCACCGCATCTGCCAGCCCACTCATCCCGCTGAACGCTCACCCGGTCGGCCAGAACGCGCTGGGTTCACTGGTTCCCGAAACCTCTACAGCCACCGCCTTTATCGCTTTCAATTAGGAGCAGATAGTGCCCCGAATCGATCCCCGCACCTTGTTCTCTCCGACCATACTGCTGGCGCTGGCGCTGATGTCGGTCATCGTGATGATGATCCTGCCCATGCCAGCCTGGGTCCTGGATGTGGGGCTGGCGGCGTCCTTTGCGCTGGCGATCCTGATCTTCACATTGACGCTGTTCATCGAACGGCCACTGGATTTCTCATCCTTCCCGACGATCCTGCTGGCCTCGCTGATGCTGCGCTTGTCGCTGAACGTGTCTTCGACGAAGCTGATCATCGGTCAGGGGCATACTGGCACTAACGCCGCTGGCGATGTGATCGAAGGTTTCGCCCAGTTTGTCATGGGCGGCAGCATCTTTCTGG
>NZ_JBQFYL010000122.1:0-823 GCF_056541465.1 Ruegeria sp. AH12
TTTCTTGCACGCTCGCACCGGGCGTCGCATCGAGATCACCGCAGTTTCGGTCCGTGATGCCAACAAGGACCGTGGCGTAAACCTCTCGGATTATGCATGGGAAACCGATCCCGTTGCATTGGCCAAACGCGAAGACATCGATGTTTTTGTCGAACTGATGGGCGGCGAGAACGGCCCCGCGAAAGCTTCGGTCGAGGCGGCGCTGAACAGTGGCAAGGATGTCGTCACCGCAAACAAGGCACTGCTGGCGATTCATGGGCAGGAACTGGCGGAATTGGCCGAAGCCGCAGGGCGTGTCATTCGCTTCGAAGCGGCTGTCGCGGGTGGTATTCCGGTAATCAAATCTCTGACCGAAGGACTGGCGGGTAACGAGATCACGCGTGTCATGGGCGTCATGAACGGTACCTGCAACTATATTCTGACCCGGATGCAATCGCAGGAGTTGGGCTATAACGCCCTGTTCCAGGAATGCGCGCAGCTTGGCTATCTCGAAGCCGATCCGAATCTGGATGTTGGCGGCATCGACGCGGCGCACAAACTCGCGCTGCTGTCTTCGATTGCCTTTGGCACCAAGCCGAATTTCGATGGGATCGAGATCGAGGGCATTCAGCATATTAGCCTCGATGACATCCATCAGGCCCACGACATGGGGTATCGCATCAAGCTGTTGGGTGTAGCACAGCGAACGGCGCGCGGACTGGAACAGCGGATGCAACCCTGTCTAGTGCCGAGCAATTCTCCGCTAGGTCAGTTGGAAGGCGGAACAAACATGGTTGTGCTGGATGGGGACGCAGTTGAACAAATCGTTCTGCGCGGCCCCGGT
>NZ_JBQFYL010000123.1:0-819 GCF_056541465.1 Ruegeria sp. AH12
CCCCGGCATGCCGACAGCCGAAAACAAGAAATACATCGAGCGTGCGCGGCAACTGGAAAAAGATCTGGAAACCGCGCTGTTGGAACTGGCCGAGGAACACGCCAAGAAGTCGGCTTAACCATCCGACACACCCGCTTCAGCGAATGTCGCCATGCCGGAATGGCAAGCAACCGCGCTTTTCAGAATGTTGATCGCCAACGCCCCGCCCGAGCCTTCGCCCAGGCGCAGGCCGAGGGTCAGCAATGGCTCCTTGCCGAGCTTGCCCAGCATCGCGGCATGCGCGCCCTCGGCGCTTTGGTGGCCCGCGATGGTGTGATCCAGCGCTGTTTCCGAAATCTGCGCCAGACAGGCTGCAGCTGCGGTGCAGATGAATCCATCCAAAATGACCGGTATCCGCAATACGCGCGCGGCGGCTATCGCACCAGCCATAGCCGCAATCTCGCGTCCGCCGAGGCACCTTAGAATATGAAGTCCATCGCCCTGACCATGCAGGGCGACGCCTTCCGCAACAACCCGGGTTTTGTTCGCCAGACCTGCATCATCCACACCGGTCCCGCGGCCAGTCCAGTCGGCAGCATCCCCGCCAAACAGCGCGCAAGCGATGGCTGCAGCCGGCGTGGTATTTCCGATCCCCATCTCTCCAACAACCAGCAGATCGGCCTGCGGATCAACCGCCTGCCATCCTGTGCGCAGTGCGCTTAGAAATTCCTCTTCGCTCATCGCGGGGGTTTGGGTAAAATCTGCGGTCGGACGGTCCAGCTCCAGCGCGTGCACGTCCATCTTCGCGCCCGCAGCCTTTGCCAACTGGTTGATCGCCGC
>NZ_JBQFYL010000124.1:0-817 GCF_056541465.1 Ruegeria sp. AH12
CATTGCCGCCATCGGGTTCATACATGATGCAGCGGATATCGCCGTACTGCGCCAGCGGGGGCAGTTCCTTGGCCTGCTCGCGACTGACCTCGTGGAAGTTCAAACCATAGAATTTAGCCTTGGCTTCCTGTAGGCGCAGCTGATGCTCGCGTTCTTCGGTTTGCGCTAAATAGAGCGAACCTGGCTGGAACACGCCGCAGCTCTGACCGGTTTCCTGTTCCAGCTCTTTATATAGATTCATCGTATAGTGCTGGATGCGGGTGATATTGTTGTTGTCATGCAGCCCATGAATGTTGGCCGCCGCGTGCCAGGTCGAGCCGCTGGTCAGTTCGTCCCGCTCTAGCAGGACCACATCGGTCCAACCCAACTTGGCGAGATGATACAGAATTGAACAGCCGGCTAGGCCACCGCCGATTACAACCGCTTGCGCATGCGTTTTCATGTGCTTCCCCTCTCAAATGCCTCAGGCGGCGATGGTTTTCATTGCACCCAGAAACTGGGCCACTTCGGCGACGCTGTTGTAGTGGCACATCGAAACACGCACGCAGCTGTCCATGCCAAGCGGTGTCAAGATGTTGCCCGAGTAGTGATCGGCCTTGCGCAAATGCGTACGGATGCCTTGTTCGTTCAGTTGCTTGACCACATCGACCGACGGCACGCCCTCGACCTGCAGTGACACCAGCCCCTCGCGTGCAGGGTTATCGACACCGCCCAGAATGGTCACCTTCTCCATCTCGGCCAGCCCAGGGAGGTTGCCGGTTCCGCGGATCATCGCATCAGTCAGCGCTTTTTCCTGCTCATGGATCGCCTCTCCGGC
>NZ_JBQFYL010000125.1:0-810 GCF_056541465.1 Ruegeria sp. AH12
AGTGCTTTGAACGTCCTGATAGCGCGGGGCGGCCATTTTCTGATCTGATGGCAGATTGCCCCACAGCTGGAACCCATGCATCTGACCGCTGGCCGACCCCTTGGGCATTTCCTGATGCAGGATACCTGACCCGGCGGTCATCCATTGGACATCTCCGGCACCCAGCGTGCCGCTATTGCCCAGCGAGTCGCTGTGTTCGACTGTACCGGACAGGACATAAGTGATCGTTTCGATGCCCCGATGCGGATGCCACGGAAAACCGGCCATATAGTCCAATGGGTTGTCATTCCGGAAATCATCGAACAGCAGAAACGGGTCCAGTTCCGACGGGTCCTGAAACCCAAACGCCCGGTGCAATTTGACGCCCGCGCCTTCCATTGTCGGGACCGCCTTGCGGAATTCCAAAGTTGGTCTGAGTGACATAAACGCCTCCTGATCCTTTGACCGGAACTTATGCGTCGGCCTGAGGCAGTCAATTTGCGCAGGAACACTGAAGCTGTGCGAAGATGCTCAGACAGGTGACGCGGTGCTGTCCTTTGCGTATCAAAGCGGTTAAAGCGGGCGGACAATCAGGAGAACAATATGCAAGAAGAAGTGCTGGCTACGGTCGCGGCCTCGGCACCGCGGCGCTGGACTGGGGTAGGGATGCTGGTCACGGTCGGGGCGTTGGTCATTTACGTCGCGTTGGCATCGCCGCCTGAGTTAGGCTGGCAGGTCTTCTTACTGGTTTCCGGGGCAGCCGCGTTCTGGTTAGCCCGTCGCATGTGGTACGCGACCGAAGACAGGATCGAGCTGACCCAATCCCAATTG
>NZ_JBQFYL010000126.1:0-805 GCF_056541465.1 Ruegeria sp. AH12
GCCCTGCGGATGCGCCCCGACCGCATCATCGTGGGCGAGACCCGTGGCGCCGAAGTGATCGATATGCTGCAGGCCATGAATACCGGCCACGACGGATCAATGACCACGATCCACGCCAACTCGGCCCGTGACGGTATCTCGCGTCTTGAAAACATGATCGCCATGGCGGGGATCGAAATGCCGATCAAAGCGGTCCGCAGCCAGATCTCGTCGGCTGTGAAT
Source organism: Ruegeria sp. AH12 (assembly GCF_056541465.1). Taxonomy (NCBI): domain Bacteria; kingdom Pseudomonadati; phylum Pseudomonadota; class Alphaproteobacteria; order Rhodobacterales; family Roseobacteraceae; genus Ruegeria; species Ruegeria sp. AH12. The sequence goes on from NZ_JBQFYL010000126.1 coordinate 223, forward strand.
CTGATCGTTCAGGCCAGCCGTCTGCAGGATGGTTCGCGCCGGATGACATCAATCACCGAAATTACCGGCATGGAAGGTGACGTCATCTCGATGCAGGAAATATTTAAATTTCAACGGGTTGGATTGACCCCCGACAACAAGATCATCGGTCATTTCACCGCCACAGGTGTGCGCAGCCACTATTCCGAGCGCTTCCGTCTGTGGGGCTTCGATCTGCCCGCCTCGATCTACGATCCAACCACGATGTAGGAGAACCAAGATATGCAACTGCCTGTCGAGGCGCTCATCTACATCGTGATTTTCGTCGGGGTCTTTGCCCTGGTCGAAGGTATCTATCTCGTCGCATTCGGAAAATCGATCAGCCTGAACAGCCGCGTCAATCGCAGGCTGGATATGATCGATAAGGGCGTCGGGCGCGAGCAAGTACTGGAGCAGCTGCGCAAGGAAATGCAGCAGCACATGAAGTCGCAGAGCATACCGCTCTACTCGCTATTGGCAGACAAGGCGCAGAAGGCGGCGATCGCCTTCTCTCCTCGGCAGTTGATTGTGATCATGGCACTGGTTTCAGGGCTGGCTTTTGTAG
>NZ_JBQFYL010000127.1:0-805 GCF_056541465.1 Ruegeria sp. AH12
TTTGATCGCGATGTGATTGAAAGGCTGCAAGACTTGCGATGGTGGGATTGGCCCGCAGAAACAATCACTCGGGCCGAAGATGCCTTGCTTTCAGGCAATATCGATGCGTTGGAGCGCATTGCTTCTGAGATATAAGGCGGCCAATCCGGCCGCCCTTTCGCGTATTCAGTGCCCGCCCAGAATACCGGTGCGGACCGAATAATCCACAGCCAGTTCGTAATCCGGGTCATCATCGCTGTCGACCATCAGATGGCCGGCCTTGTTCAGCAGTGTATGACAGTCACGGCTCAGGTGCCGCAGCATGACGCGTTTGCCAGCCGCTTCGTATTTGGGGGCGATGTTTTCGATAGCCTGCAGCGCGGATTGGTCCACGACACGGCTGGCTGCAAAGTCGATGATGACGGTCTCGGGGTCGTTTGTTACGTCGAACAGCTCCACGAAGCCCTCGGACGAGCCAAAGAACAGCGGGCCCTGAATTTCATAGACCTTCGCCCCTTCTTCCGTTTCCGAGTCGCGCGTAACCGCGTGGATGCGTTTGGCGTTATTCCATGCATAAGCCAGGGCAGAGACAATCACACCTACCACAACAGCCACCGCAAGGTCTTCCATCACGGTGACGACTGTCACCAGTACGATCACGAACGCATCCATCAAAGGCACCTTCCGCATGATCTTCAGCGAATTCCAGGCGAAGGTTCCGATCACCACCATGAACATCACACCGACAAGTGCGGCCAGTGGAATCTGCTCGATCAGAGGCGAACCCACCAGGATGAAGAGCAACAGAAATAGCGCTGCAGCGATA
>NZ_JBQFYL010000128.1:0-802 GCF_056541465.1 Ruegeria sp. AH12
CGTTCAATTTTGCGCGCGGATTTGATCTGTCGCACTTTTGCTGATGCCCGTACGGGCGTAGACACGGGGCCAGACATATTCACGGCGCGCTGCGCCGACGTAAAAGGAGTAAAGTCATGCTCAACAATATTGGCCTTCCGGGTATCCTGCTGATTGCTGTTGTGGTTCTCGTCCTATTTGGACGCGGCAAGATCAGCTCGCTGATGGGTGAAGTGGGTAAAGGCATTACCTCGTTCAAAAAAGGCATCAAGGAAGGTTCGGAAGAACTGGAGCAGGATGCGTCCGAGCTGGCCAAAGACGTCACGCCTGAGACTGACAAAGACAAGGTCTGAGCCTAGATGTTTGATCTGGGCTGGACCGAGCTTCTGGTCATCGGCATCGTCGCGTTGATCGTGGTGGGGCCAAAGGACCTGCCTGTACTGTTTCGCAATGTCGGACGGTTCGTCGGCAAGGCGCGCGGCATGGCGCGCGAATTCAGCACTGCAATGAACGAGGCTGCGGACGAAGCAGGCGTCAATGAGATCAAGAAGGGCCTGAACGCGGCGACCAACCCGGTTAGTACAGCGATGGACGGGATCAACGAAGCCGCGCGCGACGTGGCCAAATCCATCGACCCAACCAAGTTCGACCCTGACAGCGAGACCGGCAAGCTGGCCACCGAGCGAGCAGAGCAAGCCAAGAAGATCCAAGCCACAACGGCCCGCGCTGCCGCTGAGCGCAAGGCCAAGGAAGCCGCGGATGCGCTGGCCAAGGCGGAAGAGGCCGAAGCAGCGCTGAAAACCGAAAGCAAGACATGACCAAG
>NZ_JBQFYL010000129.1:0-794 GCF_056541465.1 Ruegeria sp. AH12
CTGGAAACGCGCGAACAGATGGAACAGCCGGTGCCTAGACCTTCGGGCGGGAGACCGCCCGGAGGTGTTCTTTTAACCCTTACTGACCACCACCCAACTGATGAACATACGCCGTCACGGCGCGGATTTGCGCGTCGGTCAGGCGATTTTCCCATGGGGGCATCACGCCAAAGCGGCTGTAGGTGACCGTCTCGGTCAGGGCCTCTTGGCTGCCGCCGTAAAGCCAGATCGCATCGGTCAGATTCGGCGCACCTTGGGAAACGTCGCCTTTGCCGTCATCACCGTGGCAAGCCGCGCAGTTGTCTTCGAACACAACCTTGCCTGCCTGCGCCGCCGCGTCATCGGTCTGGGCGTTGGTCAGGGACATGACGTATTGAACCACTTGAGTGATCTCATCCTTTTCGAGGATCTCACCAAAGGCCGGCATCTCGGAATAGCGCGCGTCGTCGCTTTCCTCGTTCCGGATGCCATAGGCGATGGTGTACTCGATATCCTCAAGCGAGCCGCCCCACAGCCAGGCGTCATCCAGCAGGTTCGGGAAACCCGGCGCACCCTGCGCGCCCGATCCGTGGCACTGCGCGCACCAGGTTCGGAACACAGCGCCACCAGAGTTAACTGCGTATTGTTGCAGCTCCGCGTCGGCCGAGATTTCTTCCAGCGGTGTTTCCACCAACTTGGCATTCCACGGCGCATTCGCTTCTTCGAACGCGACCATTTCCTGCTGCACCAGCTCGCGCGAGGACCAACCCAGTACACCGGCGGTTGCCGATTGAACCAAGGGCCATGCGGGGTAC
>NZ_JBQFYL010000130.1:0-794 GCF_056541465.1 Ruegeria sp. AH12
AACACCATTACACCGGATGTATCCCGATCCAACCGATGCACCAGCAACGCTTGTGGAAACGCAACTTGCACGCGGGTTAGCAGACAATCAGCAAGATGCGCGCCCCGCCCCGGCACCGATAACAAACCCGCCGGCTTGTTCACCACGATCAATTGCGTGTCTTCAAACAGCACATCCAGAGGAGAGTTTGGGGGATCATAGGTTTCGCTCATGCGCGCTTGCCTATCTCAGGCGGCCCCCTCCCGCAACGTCGTCCTTGCGTGAGTGAAAAGGTTCAGCAACTCTTTGGTCAACAAGAGGGAAGACGGTATGCACCCGACGATCAAACGAATGCAAGAAGTGGTGGCCAAGGGCGATGAAGGCCTGATCCAAGAGTTGCTGGCCGAAGATGTTCGGTTTTCACCACCCACTTACTACAGCACCTGGACCGGGCGTGAACCTGTTGCAGCGGTTCTGGGTCATGTGGGTCAGGTGTTTTCCGAATTTCAGTATCGTCGGATCATGGGCGACGGCGACGATTGGGCATTGGAGTTTCAATGCAAAGTCGGTGCCTTGGACGCCGTGGGTGTAGACTTGATCACGCTGAACGCAGACGGACTTATTCAGGAATTTGAGGTCGTCATGCGCCCCTACAAGACCGTCGGAGCCTTGCGCGAAGCCATGATGGCACGAGTCATGAAAGATGCGCGCTTTCTAAAGTTCAAAGATGCGCTGAGCTAACGGTTCCTTTGCCTGTTGCCGCCGATCAAATTCTCAGAATTCCGCTTTTGCCTATTCTGGCCATTCAGGGGATC
>NZ_JBQFYL010000131.1:0-790 GCF_056541465.1 Ruegeria sp. AH12
GCCCAGACCGGCCGCTTCGCAATCCTCATGCGCCAGGAAGGCTTTGGTGATCTCAATCGCCTTGTCCTCGGGGATCGAAATCTCGTAGCCATCCTCGCCGGTATAGCCCAGCCGCGAGATACGGCATTCGACGCCGTTGATATCCGCCACGGTGGTTTCCATGAACTTCAGATCCCGCGCGGCGGGGCACAGTTCGCCCACAACGTTTTCCGCCGCAGGGCCCTGAACGGCCACCAGCGCACGGTCGAAAATCTCGATCACTTCGACGCCTTCGAGGTGCTCACGCATATGCGGAATGTCCTGATGCCGCAGCGCCGCATTCACCACCACAAAGTAATGATCCCCCGCGTTCGACACGATCAGGTCATCCATGATCCCGCCTTCGGCATTGGTGAAGAACCCGTACCGCGCCTTGCCTTCCTTCAGCGTCGCATAAGCCTGCGGACACAGAGCTTCCAGCTTCTCGCCCACATCCTCGCCCCGCAAAATCACCTGACCCAAATGCGACACATCAAACAACGCCGCCTTCTCGCGGCACTGCTTATGTTCACCCATGATCCCCAGCGGATACTGAACTGGCATCTCCCACCCGGCAAAATCAACCATCTTGCCGCCCAACTCAACGTGAAGCCCAAAAAGCGGCGTGCGTCTAATCTCGGTCATCTTGGATACCTTTTCGTATCTTTCGGTTTGGAACGCATTCCCGTCAGTCTGCCTCAAGTAGTCAATATTGCAACGATTCCGGTCAACTTGCGAACCGACGCGCCGCCTGTGGGGCAAGTCTGTATAC
>NZ_JBQFYL010000132.1:0-790 GCF_056541465.1 Ruegeria sp. AH12
CTGAAATTCAGCTGTAAATCCAGCGCATTTGGGTTGCCACCCAGTCCAGCCATGAAGCCCAATGCGCGGGTCACAGGATCGACTGCCTGATCCGGCAGCGCACCTGCGGCGTTTGCCATCGCGATCATGTCGCGCCAGTTTTCGGCTTTCATCGCAATTTCACCCGTTGGAATGCCCTGTTCGTCAACTTCCAGTTCGCCGGTGGCGAACAGACGCAGCTCACCCCATTTCATTTCTGCCAAACGCAGATCAATCGCAACGGGTTGGGGGCGACGCTGCTCAAGTGCGGTGCGGTCCCAGGGTTTGTCGAAAGTGACAAACATATCCATTTCCAGCGTTTCGAACGATTGCGGCAGGGTCGATGCTGAACGCATCAGGCGTCTCAGATCATCGCCGGGGGTAAATCCGTCGATCTTCGCGGTAATCCCATAGCTTTCGGGCGCTCCAGATTGCTCCATCACAAGGCTCAGCGACTGGCCTCCGGCTTGCGGATCACCTTCGGTTGTCAGCAGCCAGCGCTTTGAGGTCAGCGCCATTTTCTCGAGCACCAGCGCGACACCGGGTTGGAGCTGCAACTCGGCTTGTAGCGCTTCGGCCTGAACGGTCGTGGTCTGGTCGAAATAGGAAAGGCGCTGCGGCGTACTGGCAAAGCGCAGCATCTGGCGGCCGGGCCAGATTGCTGGGCTTTGGAACTCGACCCAGTCCGCACTCCACGCCGTTCCGTTGACCGGACCGGCCAAAGCGGGATTATTCAGGCGTGTGATGTGCTGAAATGGATATCCTGCCGTCG
>NZ_JBQFYL010000133.1:0-788 GCF_056541465.1 Ruegeria sp. AH12
CCAGATCGCCCGACAAGTCGCCCGTGTTGGTCAGCGTGACGTTGCCATTACCGCCAACATCCGCAAAAATGGCACTTGAGATAACGGATGTCAGGTCACCGGAGTTGTCGACGACCACATCACCATCGCCTACAACAACAGAGTTAATTGCCTCCAGCCTTCCCGACAGGTCGCCCGTGTTGGTCAGCGTGATGTTGCCATTACCGCCAACACTCAAATTAAGAGCGTCTAAATCGTTAGATGTCAGGTTGCCGGAGTTATCGACGACTACGTTACCGTCGCCCGACACCTCCGCGTTAACGGCTTCAAGGAGGTTGGCCGTAATATCCCCGGAATTGACGATCTGCACATTTCCATCACCAGCCGTAAATGAATCGATCCCATGTCGTTCGGCAAAAATAGTCCCTGACGAAGTTATCGATATATCACCGCTATTGATGTCAGCGACAATGCCATCGTGCTGTGAAAGTATGTCGCCGCTGCTGACAATAGACACACCATCCGCCGCGCCAGTGTTCTGGGCGTAGATACCGGTGGCACCAACGCCGACCGTGCTGATGTCACTGTCAACGTTGATCGAGATATCGCTGAATGTTGTGGAAAAGAATATGCCATCCACCCCGGCAGCAGGTGCGATCCCCGGAGCGTCGACATTGTTGATGTTCAGAGTGGTGATTGTAGGCCCAGCGGCTTCTATCCCCGCCGAGACATCGCCGGTACAGGTCACCGTCAAGCCGTCAATCGTACACGGACCACCCGCAGGCGGCACGACCGTTTGACCGAAAGAT
>NZ_JBQFYL010000134.1:0-785 GCF_056541465.1 Ruegeria sp. AH12
GGCCTCCATGCCCACGGCGATGTTGCCAATACGGTCATCCATCCGCAGGGTACGAGCCGATCCCACCGTTCCAAGCCAAAGCAATTGCGAGGGGTGCAAGGGATGGCCTCGCAATTGACCAATCTCATAGGCCGCAGCCATTGTGCGCAGCATTGAAAAACTTGAGCCGCCTCCGGTGTCGGTGGCCAAGCCCACGCGGTGCCCTGAGTGGATCAGACCATTCATGTCAAACAGGCCAGAGCCGATAAACGTGTTTGATGTGGGGCAGTGGATCAGAGCTGCATCTACCTCGCGCAGACGATCGCGCTCCCGCTCTTCCAGATGGATCACGTGCCCGTAAAGGCCATTTCCACCCAGCAGCCCAAACTGCTCATAGGTGTCCAGATAGTCGCGCGCGTCGGGGAACAGGGATCGGACCCATTCGATCTCATCGGTCTGTTCGCTCAGATGGGTTTGCATCAGGCAGTCGGGATGCTCGGCCCAAAGCGCGCCCATCGCCTCCAGCTGTTCTGGCGTCGATGTCGGCGAAAATCGTGGAGTGATGGCGTAAGATATGCGATCAACCCCATGCCACTTTTCAAGCAGAGCTTTGGACTGGTCGTATCCGGTTTGTGCAGTATCTCGCAGCCCCTCAGGCGCATTGCGATCCATGCAGGTTTTACCCGCGACAACCCGCTGCCCACGCGCCTGCGCGGCGGTAAAGAAGGCATCAACACTCTCTGGATGAATGGTGCAAAAGCTGCACATGGTTGTGGTGCCATGGGCTGCGGTTAGGTCTAGATATC
>NZ_JBQFYL010000135.1:0-783 GCF_056541465.1 Ruegeria sp. AH12
TTACATTGGCGTTTTTGCCGCTCAAGATTTGGGGCCGGTTTGACTCTGAACAGGCTCACTGGCATATGCCGGGCAAGAACACTCCCGGGAGATTGCACCATGCGCCCACTGATCGCACTGGCCTTACTTTTGACTGTTTCGGCCTGCTTGTTTGGCAAAGAGTCTGACGTGGTACGCCTGTCCGGCGAGACGATGGGCACCACGTTCAACATCACCGCAATCGGCGATGATTTGGACGAAGCGGCGCTGAGACAAGCGGTTCAGGAGACCCTGGCGCAGGTCAATGCCAAGATGTCCAACTGGGACCCGAATTCCGAGGTCTCGACCTTCTCGGCCTCAGGCAGCACGGACCCCATGCAAGTGTCAGACGAATTTGCCTTCGTCATTGAGGCCGCAAATGAGGTTCACGAGAAATCCGGTGGTACGTTTGATGTTACCCTTGGTCCGCTGATCGAATTGTGGGGGTTTGGGCCGCGAAAACCTGAAGACCCAATTCCGGCAGATGACGAGATCGCGACAGCGCTAGGGCAAGTGGGGCAAGCGCGGCTGTTAGACTTGGATCGCGGAGCGGGCACTTTGGCCAAGTCAGAGGCCGGAGTCGGGATCAACCTGTCTGCGATCGCCAAAGGCTATGGCATCGATGCGGTTGCCGCACAGCTGCGCGAGGCCGGGATCGAGAACTATATGGTCGAGATCGGTGGTGATCTGGTGACGATGGGCGCGAATGACAAAGGCGAAAGCTGGCGGATCGGGATCGAAAAACCCGAGACTGGCGCGCAATCA
>NZ_JBQFYL010000136.1:0-781 GCF_056541465.1 Ruegeria sp. AH12
GCTCCGCACTTTCTGCCAGCCCATCGAAGATTGTCCGTGCATTATCAAAGAGGCTGGCGTCATACATGCCCCAGCTATGTGCTGTCGCGCTTGGCAACTCATCAAGGCCCAGAACCGCATCATACCCGTTGTCTTGCAAAAATTGTCCTTTGCCAGCAAAGGAAAGAGACGCGCCGCCTACATAGGCGTTTCTGTACCCGGCTTGTTTAAGGTACTCGGCTTGGCATGTGATTTCCGAAAATGGGTTGTTAACTTCATTCAGTACACTATTGCCACCCATCTCAGAGAGTAACGGGACGCCACATTGGCTACTAACAATCCCTCCGATTGTCCAGCCAGTTCCCGGATACTGTTGAAAGTCACGGAACCAAAGACCCTCGGACGCTAGATTTTTGATTTGCGGAAGGAGGTCCGGAAACAGGGCCTCGTTAAAATAGGTTTCTTCCAGACTCTCTGCGTAAATCAGGACCAAGTTACGCGAATTTGGTGCCTGAATGATTCCGCTACTTTTGGTGCTTTGCTGCAGCCGTGCAATCTCATCATTCAGTCGGGCGGAGGTGCGAAATGTACTTTCACGAAAATCAGCATAGGCGTTGATTGGATAGCTTGCCCAAAGACTGAATATTGCTGCTGTCAATGCGATTCCCATTCGAAAAGCCATATGGAAAACGGGCTGCATATTTTTGATGGCAAGAAAAATAATGATGGGCGTTGCAAGCAAGTATATGCCCAGAACAGACATGCGCACCAAATCAGTTTTGATTGCAATCTTGAGTGTGGA
>NZ_JBQFYL010000137.1:0-773 GCF_056541465.1 Ruegeria sp. AH12
CCACCGGCCAAAAGCTGACCGAGCGTCAGCGCCTGGGGCCGGAGCTTGACCGTGCCTTGGCCGAAGTGGCGCAGAACGCGCGGCTCTATCGAGGCCTGGCGGCCGAGGCCTCGCGCGAGAACCAGCATGACATTGCAGCAGCCTTGGACAAGGCTGCGACGCTTTTGGCGCAGGGCAAACCGATTGAAGCAGATGGAAAGGTATATGGCATGGCCGAAGAACAGCATTCGTTTGATGAGGTCGTGGATGCCTTCCACGACAAGATCAACCAAGCCGAGCGCATCGTAGCGGACGCCCCAGTGGAGCGGCGCGCGGCGCTCGAGCATGAGCTGAACGACATCTATCGTTCACTGTCGCATCTGAGCCCAATGGGAACGCAGTCCCACACCTTGCTCGAAGATGCGTCCAAGAGTGGGATCTATTCCGCTGCGAATATACGGGCCGAGGCCCAAGGCGCTTTGCAGGATCCAGCTCTTTCCGAACGTCTTCAGCAGGCTTTGAAAGGCACCGGCATTGACGCACAAGAGGTTACCCGCCGCATCGAAATCGGTGCGGGCAATGCCGCGCTGGAGCGGCAATGGCTCGGGCAGGATTTGAAGGCGATTGCCGAGAAAGAGGGCTTTGACCTGTCTCGCGCCGATGAGCTGGAGAAGGCGATCGACCGCCTCGACCAAGTGCACAGTGATTTGGGGCGCGTGTTGGCCGATGCTGAGGTTCTCAAAGACAGTGGGGCGGTGGAAGCCGACCGGCAGGAAGCCATAGTCGACAGGTTG
>NZ_JBQFYL010000138.1:0-773 GCF_056541465.1 Ruegeria sp. AH12
CAAAGTAGGACGCACCTGCACCACCCCCGCCAAGTCCTGCCACCATGCCGCCCGCGAGCTGGTCGAGCCCGTTGATGAGGGCGCTGGCGACCGAGTTAAATTGGACCCAATTCATAGCAAAGAGGGAGATCAGCATGAGCTTGAGGGCGAACCAGAACGCGGTCCTTCCATCCATGGATTTGTACTGAAACACCATGTTGAGGAAGACGCCTATCACAGCCAACGTCGAGGCTACGGCAATGACGCCGCCGAGCTGACCCGCGACGTTTCCAAAGGTGGTTTGGGCCGCGTCGTCCAGAAAGTTGTCGGTTGTCTCAACCATCCAGGTGACGACGCCCATCGGTTCCTCCTCGGTTGGATTTAGGTGGTGTCACCAGTGCGACGTTTCAGGAATGCCTTCAGGATGTGCTCACCGTCGAAATCCGGCACCACCGACACCAACTCCCAACCATCCTGACCAAGAGCTGTTAGCTGCGCTTCGATCTTCGGTGGCTTAGTTTTGGCGGTGTTGATCAGTCCAATCTTGTATTCAAACATGGGCTGTTTCCTTTGAATGGGCCGGATCAACCGACAGGTAGAATTCGGTGATGCCGCGTGCGCCTTCATGGCGACCGGCTTGGATGATCACATCGATCGAGCGCGTGATGTAGTCGTTCATGTCCTGGTAGGTCATGGGCACGTCGGTTTTCAGGGCGGCGATGGCCAGGCGCTGCACGGCCAGCTGAGGGGTTTCAGCATGGAGCGTGGTGAGTGAGCCACCATGGCCGGTGTTG
>NZ_JBQFYL010000139.1:0-762 GCF_056541465.1 Ruegeria sp. AH12
GCGAAGAAACGCACTGACGGGCAACCGTGCCAACAACCCGTGTCGGAGGAAGGTCTGCGTTGCCGCTATCACGGGGGAGCCACACCAAAGGGAAAAGAATGGCATCGTCGCCAATGGCCGAAGAAGGGCGCTGCTTCATCTCGGTTGAAGGTCAAACAAGTGAGCCTGGCGATCCGGGACAGAAAACTGAAAGAGCGCATCGCTGAAATGACGTCGGAAGAGCTGGAGCAATATGAGATCAGACGGAGAGCCAAGCGTCCCGGAACTCCCGCGGAACGGCAACAAGCCCGAGACGGCCGAAAAGCCAAAAAGCTGATCGAGGATCTCCGGAAAGACGATAAGCCGATCAGTGACGAGATCAGCGCGTTGGACGCACAGATCCGAAGGCTGGAAGACCAGGCTCAAAAACTGCAACTCGACCAATACGACGAAGACGAACTGCCAGAGGTGTTCAAATGACCGACAGAGACGACATCACGCCCGAGGAGGCGCTGACCCGCACTCAGGCGAGGATCAAGACAGAGGGCCTTGAAGCGGCCACTGACGCCGCCTTACTGCTCTTGAGAGACCCAAAGGCACCCGCACAAGCCAAGAGCGCCACGATTAACGCCATATACCGCGCATCGGGCCTCTTTGGCCGCACAGACGACGAAACGCAGCCAGAGCTTTATGAGATGTCGCCTGAGCAGATCGATCGGCAGATCCGCAAGCTGGAGAGGTCAATGCGGACCGCGGCGACTGGGTCGGATGCGGATGGGGTGT
>NZ_JBQFYL010000140.1:0-755 GCF_056541465.1 Ruegeria sp. AH12
GGTCTGGCGCACGATGTCAACGGACCTATGGGTCAAGATCGAAACCTTCGGCTTTCCCATTGCCTTGATGGCGTTTCTGATGATGCAGTTCAACCTGCTACAAAGCTATATGGATGATCCCGACAAGCAATAACTGTTCTTGCCCAAGCGTAACAAGCTAACAAAATTTCTTGGCTTAAGCTTGAAGCTGTGAAAAGTTGGGTCACCACCCGCACCACTCAACCCCGGAGATCAGCGCCCGAATGATGGCATTTCCCAACAGTGGATTCCTGTCCGAAGCCTCTGAAGAGCTGCGCACCATGCTGGCAGCCCAGGCCACCGAAGTCACATTGGATCGGGGCGATGTCCTGTTCGAGCAGGACGATGAAGGCGATGCGCTCTATGCCATTCTTTCCGGTGCGCTCGAAGTGTCATTTCTTGCGTCGAGCGGGCGCAAGCTTTCTCTCAGCATGATGCGCCCAGGTGAGGTGTTCGGGGAAATCGCGTTGTTCGACAGCGGTCCCCGCACCGCAACCGTTACTGCAGCTGAGCCCTCCAAAGTCCTGCGCGTTCGCCAGAAAGACATGATGGCGCAGATCCGGGAACATCCTGACCTTGCGGTGGATCTGATCCGCTTGGCCGGTCTTCGCATGCGTTATATGGGCGCTCAATTGAACGAGCAGGTATTCCTGCCGATGCCGACCCGACTGGCGCGCAAGCTTTTGCACCTGGCAGGACAACAGGACAGCCCAACGGCACGTATCACGCTTTCGCAG
>NZ_JBQFYL010000141.1:0-749 GCF_056541465.1 Ruegeria sp. AH12
AATTTACGCGGGATGGATCAGTCACGATCGAAGTCGAACGACTTCATCATGATGATCTGATTGAGTTTCGGATTGCAGATACCGGGGTCGGGATATCATCTGACTATCTGGACGTTATCTTCGACGAATTTGTCACGATCGATACCGCCTTTGCACGTGAGACGAGCGGAACGGGATTAGGGCTGGCTATTACCAAAAGATTGGTCGAGGCGATGGGTGGCGACATCACGGCGTATAGTGTGCTTGGAGAAGGCAGCCTGTTTACAATGCGACTGCCGCTGCCAACCTCAAGATCTGATGTCATGAGCGAACCGGATTCCACAGACGCGCCACAGGCAGAGCTTTATCAGGGTTTGAAAGCGCTGGTGGTAGACGACAATGAAATCAATCGAATGATCTTGACCGATATGCTTGAAGATCTTGGCTTTTCGGTTGCTGAGGCTGAAAGTGGTTACGCCGCCTTAGAACGTCTTGGGTCCGAGCGATTTGATGTACTTTTGTTGGATATCAGCATGCCGGGTATCGATGGTATCGAAACACTCGGAAAAGTTCGCGAACTGAATATCGAGTGGGGCAATTTGCCAGCGATAGCAGTTACGGCTCACGCAGCCCCAAAAGATCACGAAGTCATACGAGCAGCAGAATTTCAGGGGTTGCTGGTGAAACCCGTTCCATTGGCGGCTTTACAGGCAGAACTGTCTAAAGTTGTGAAGGTGCAAAGGGTTGAGGTTATGGAGCCAGACAATGAC
>NZ_JBQFYL010000142.1:0-740 GCF_056541465.1 Ruegeria sp. AH12
GTGCGGCGGCGATTGATTTCAGATCTGCATCCATCAAGAAGCTCCGGTGACGATGGTGTCAAAGATACGGCGCGCTTGATCAACGTCGCCCGCTGAAACCCCTATGGCTTCGAGGCGCCGTCCAGCGGCAGCCACATCCGCCCCCAAAATTCGGTCGGACATCGCGATCAGGCTGTTCGTCAACGGGCTCGGGATACCCGCAAGCTCACCCGCTGAGACCAAAGGTACAAGCGAGCCCAACACCCCATCCCGCATCATACCGCGCGACGTTTGCTGATCCGGGATCGGACGCGCGCCCGAGCCACGTTCGGCGCCGGCAAAAGTGGATATCCACTGCCCTGTCTCCGGCAGATTACGAACTCCAAACGCAGCAGCAATGCGTCGCCGTTCGTCTGCAAGACCCTGAATGACCTCTGTCTGGTCCGGACCAATCAGAGACGCAAAGGTCTGGTTATCCTCAAGCGGAACACCACCCATTGGAATGTCAGGACCACCTGTCCGCATTGCGGCACCGCCGAGGATCAGCGCAGGTATCTCGACTGCGGCCGACAGATCGTTGAAGCCGCACGACAAAGCCGAGTCGACCGCCTGAACGTTGGACAAATAGGCGGACACGGCGTCCAGAACCTCTTCCCGACCGCGCGGCAAGGTTGCCGCAGCCATCGGTGCCGCCTGCGAAAGCGTCAAAGCTGCGCCCTCGGAACGGAACCAGTATGGCAGACCCTGAACCTCGACCAGCG
>NZ_JBQFYL010000143.1:0-739 GCF_056541465.1 Ruegeria sp. AH12
CGTCACAGCAGACCACAACCGAAGGTGTCTTGCAGGAAGTAATCGATGGCCATGCCATTGCAGCGCCGCTGACCGTGGGTGGCGGCACGACTCCGGCCTCGACCCTTTGGTGGGATGGATGGACCGTCGGCAAGAACATCTCAGATGAAGAGGCTGAGGCGACTTTTGTCGCGATGACGCATGGCGTCCGCCCCGAAATGTTGAACGATGAAACCACGCCGCTGGCAGTCTGGTTGATCGAAGGGTACGAACCTGCAGACGACGCGCAGGGTGTATTTGACGCTGCCAAAATGGGCACGACTCCTTATCCGATGCTGCCCTACATGGGTTTGATGCACAGTGCACTCGGCAATGAACTTGCCGATTTCATGCAGGGCAAGGAAAGCGCTGAACAGGCGCTGGCCGATGTCGAGGCCGCCTATCGCGCCGCGGCAATCGAACAGGGCTTCCTACAGTAAAACGCCCCTCGCGGGTGCCCAATTTGGGCACCCGCCCAATCAAGCCGACACGGGAATTGCGACAAGCGCCATAAGACATTCCTTTGGTTTTTCCTGCCCACAGGACTTGCAATGCTGCTGTTCATTGCAATGCCCATCGTCTCGGTGGTGATCCAATCCATTTATGCCCCACACCCGGCGGTTCTGGTGGAAGTCGAAAACTGTACTCCGCTTGTCGGGTGCACAACCGAGACCACCATCGATCAGGAAGCCACCGCAGCGCTTCGTGCCGAACAACCATT
>NZ_JBQFYL010000144.1:0-738 GCF_056541465.1 Ruegeria sp. AH12
GCAAGAGGTACCAATTTCATCGTCACAAATGTCTTATTCCACTATGTGGCATTGTCACACTCATAGGTCATGTCATAGCTGTTCGTGCATGGCCAAGGATTTTGTCACCTCTCCGGTAATTCGAGCGAATTCTCTCCTTGTATTCGGTACAGTTTTGAATTGAGGCAGTTTGGTATCTTTCTGGAATAGTCTGAAGCGTGGCCAAAAGTGGAACATTCTCCCAGCGCTCTATCTCTATTCTTTTATGACCCTCGAATTGATTCTCCCTTCACTGAAGTTGATCAGTCCCACTTGTGTGGTCCAATTTGATTGTTAGTGCATGACCAGCCTTTGGTCCATCTGAACGATGGTTTCTCGCGCTGGTGGCTTATATCCCAGAGCACCGTGCGGGCGTTTAGTGTTGTAGTGCCTCCTCCATTCGTCGGTCAAAATCTGCGCTTCTTTTGGGCTGTAGAAGACTTCTCCATTCAGGAACTCATCTTTGAGCCGCGCATTGAAACTCTCACAGTAACCGTTTTCCCATGGGTTGCCTGGCTCGATGTATGCGGTCTTTGCTCCAACTGCATTGATCCAGCCGCACCGCCACGGCAACGAACTCAGGGCCATTGTCGGAGCGAATCTAGCTTGGCACACCTCACATGATGAACAGGTCACTCAGCACGTCGATGACATTGCCGGAGCTCAGCTTTCGGTCCACGCGAATCGCCAAGCACTCCCGCCTATACACATCAATAACGT
>NZ_JBQFYL010000145.1:0-734 GCF_056541465.1 Ruegeria sp. AH12
TCAGCTGATCGCCATAATCCTTAATGTTGGCTTCGGGATGCGCGTCAGACAGGTCGGACGCCTGGCCCAGTGCCGCGATGCGGCCATCTTCGATCAGGACGGCTTGGTGAATTTTGGTCGCATCGGTGGGCTCACCTTCGAACGGTGATCCGTTGAAGCTAAGCACACGTCCCTTCAGAAGCGTCTTTTGCGCCATTTGTTCTGTTCTCCGCCTGTTTTGGACCGCCAACCAGCATAGGGGCGCGAAAGATGCGGGTAAATTGGACCATTGTCATTGTTTTCCGGTAGCTGCTTCTTCTATCTAGGGGCAATCGACAAGAAAGAGGGGCAGCGCATGACGACAGGCAACGACGAAGCCAGACCCGATCAGCCCCGCGATGAGGACGCCTATGCGCTGGACCCGCGAACCGTTGCGGCCATCCTTTATGCGGTTGATGTCGAAGACCGTGCCAAGCTGATTGAGCTGATGGAGCCGCTACACGCGGCCGATATCGCTGACCTTCTGGAACAGATCAATCCTTACGACCGTGCGCGCCTGATCCGGCTGTATGACAAAGAGTTCGACGGCGATATCCTGTCGGAGCTCGACGAGTCAGTTCGGGAAGAAGTGATCAATGTCCTGAAACCGGACGTTCTGGCCGAAGCCGTTCGGGATATGGAAAGTGATGACGTTGTTGACCTTCTGGAAGACCTTGAAGAGCCGCAGCAAGAAACCATCCTGGGCGCGCTTGAAG
>NZ_JBQFYL010000146.1:0-731 GCF_056541465.1 Ruegeria sp. AH12
ATACTCGGCGTGGCTGTAGGGGCTTCGATTACCCCAGCCCTATTTGCAGAACTGCCGAAGATGGCAGCGTCGATTGCACTGATCCCGTTCTTTATCCTGCTGATCGCGCTGGTCGGAGTGCCATTCTTCCGCAAGGTCTGGGGCTTTGATACCACGACCGCGTTTTACGCGGCCATGCCCGGCGGATTGCAGGATATGATAATCTTCGGGGCCGAGGCTGGCGCTAACCCGCGAACGCTGTCCCTAATCCACGGAACCCGCGTTCTGATTATTGTAACGCTGGCCCCTCTGTTTCTTACGGTGTTTTACGACGCCCAACTCACCAACCCAATCGGAGAGCCCGCGCGCAACCTGCCGATACATGAATTGGCGCTGATGGTTCTTGCTGCCTTTGTCGGCTGGAAAGGCGGTGAGCGGATCGGCTTGTTCGGGGCGTCGATTCTAGGGCCAATGATCCTGACGGCTGCGTTGTCACTGGGCGACTTCATTCACACCCGACCGCCTCGCGAGGCCATCCTTGCGGCTCAGTTCTTTATCGGCTGCGGAATCGGCGTGAAATTCGTAGGTGTCACATGGGTCGAACTACGCCGTGTGGTAGCGGCGGGCATCGCCTATGTCATTGTCCTCGCCGTTCTGGCGGCCGCTTTCACTGCCGTTGTCACCACCTTGGGGCTGGGCCAACCGGTCGAGGCATTTTTGGCCTTTGCCCCCGGCGGGCAGGCAGAAATGAC
>NZ_JBQFYL010000147.1:0-730 GCF_056541465.1 Ruegeria sp. AH12
CGTCGCCGAGGCGATGCCCGCTGACACCGCGGTTTCGGCGATCATGACCGCCGATCCAATCATTCTTGCCCCGACAGATATCGGCTCGGACGTATTACACGTGATGATGGAACGTGGCATCGGTCATATTCCAATTTCCGAGGCCGGTAAGCTGGTCGGAATCGTAACCCAAACCGACCTCACCCGCTATCAGGCGGTCAATTCTGCCGAGTTGGTAGGACGAATTGCCCGCGCCGACAGCCCGCAAGAGATGGCTCAAGTCACCGCTGAGATACCACAACTGCTGGTCCAACTCGTCGCGGGTGGCAACCGGCACGAGATCGTTACACGGCTGATCACCGACATCGCAGACACTGCGACGCGGCGGTTGCTGGCACTGGCTGAGGCTGAACTGGGTGCGCCGCCAGTGCCCTACTTGTGGCTTGCTTGCGGCTCGCAAGGACGGCAGGAACAGACCGGAGTTTCTGATCAGGACAATTGCCTGATGCTAGATGACAGTGTGGCGGTCGGTGATATGGCCTACTTCGCTGCGCTGGCCAAATTCGTCTCAGACGGGCTGGATACCTGCGGTTATTTCTATTGCCCCGGTGACATGATGGCGACCAACCCTCGCTGGTGCCAGCCCGTGCGTGTCTGGCGCGAGTATTTCAATGGCTGGATCGCCAAACCCAACCCTGAGGCGCAAATGCTGGCCTCGGTGATGTTTGACCTGCGGCCCATCGGAGGGTCC
>NZ_JBQFYL010000148.1:0-725 GCF_056541465.1 Ruegeria sp. AH12
AGATCAGGAGCAGTATGACAAAGCGCTAAAAGGTGGTTTCCCCTTCATACGCTCGCAAACGCAACTGCTGCCACCGTTTCGGGTGAGTGCCGAAGGGTGTTCGGGCAGACAGGCTCAGGCCCTAAAGATTGAATCTGAAAGGCCAGAGCGGCGCGAAGCACGGCGGCAAACGGAACAAGGTCGTTCTGAGGTGTCGGCGGCCCGCGAAAGCGGGCGATCCGAAGCGCCAGACCGGGCCTCAGCCAGCGCCGAAGGGCGTTCCGGGACATCAGCGCGCGCAGGTGTAAGCGCCTCGGGTGAAACGAGAACATCCGTAAACGCATCCAGTGGAGATAGCGGTGGATCGGGTGTCAGGGCAACGGCGACGGCAGGTAACGCTTCAGCGATAGCTGGTTGGTAGCATCAGGTTACATATATTTTCATGTTCCCCTGCGCCTGGAAGGTGAACGTGGTGGGTAAGATAAGAGACAAAATTGGGCATCGATTAGTATTCAGGCTTGTGGGCTTGGCGCTGATCCTGATGGGCTGCTTCATTAGGGTCGCGGATCCGTATCCCGTTCAAATGTCCAGATTGATTTACTTCGATATCCTGCAGCGGATTTCACCACGGGCCTACAACCCGGATCTGCCGGTCCGCGTGGTGGATATTGATGAAAGGTCTCTGGCAGAATGGGGCCAATGGCCTTGGCCTCGTACCCTGTTGGGTCAGATGGTCGAACGATTGG
>NZ_JBQFYL010000149.1:0-722 GCF_056541465.1 Ruegeria sp. AH12
CCGAAACCAATTTCAAGTATCAGCACTAGACTGTTACAGCCTGCAGCAACTCACCGCGTGTCACGTCTTCCCTGGTGCCGTTGCTTATGACTTCTCCTCGTCGCAACGCGATAAATCTGTCGGCAAGTTCATAGGCAAAGTCAAAGTATTGCTCCACTAGAATGATTGCTATTCCTCTCGTGGTTCTGAGGTGTCGGATGACTTCGCCTATCTGTTGGATGATGTTGGGCTGAATACCTTCGGTCGGCTCGTCCAACAGAAGCAGGCGTGGTCGTGTTATCAATGCCCGTGCAATCGCCAGCTGTTGCTGCTGACCGCCAGAAAGGTCACCTCCGCGACGGTTTTGCATCTGTTTGAGGACCGGGAACATATCAAATATATCACCTGGAATGAAATGTTCGCTGGCAGGCAGACAGGCATACCCCGTTTCAAGATTTTCGCGAACTGTGAGCAAAGGAAATATCTCACGACCTTGTGGGACATAGGCCACACCTTTCCACGCCATTTGATGAGCAGGCAGGACGCCCAGAATTTCCCCGTCCAGTTCCAGACTGCCGCCCGATCGCGGATGCGTACCTGATATTGCTTTCATAAGGCTGGTTTTCCCGACACCATTGGTCCCCATGACGCAAGTCACTTCACCTTGTCTGGCTTCCATGGAAATCCCGTTGAGGATTTGCGAATGCCCATAATGCAAAGTCAGATCTGTTAGCTTCAGCATT
>NZ_JBQFYL010000150.1:0-722 GCF_056541465.1 Ruegeria sp. AH12
GAATCGTAACCCCGATCAGCAATCATCCAATCGGCGGCTGGTAGGCTGCTTAGAAGTGCCCTGGCACCCGTGTAGTCACTGATCTGATCGACAGTTATGAAAGACCGGATTGGGTGGCCAGAAGCATCGCTGACGGCATGCAACTTGGCGCTCATTCCGCCGTTGGCACGCCCAATCAGGCACCAGCGCCCCTTTTTTCAACCGTAGGCTTGAAGCCATGCGATGTGCCTTCAGATACTTGCGCAGGCTCAATTGAACGCATGGCGTTCGCCTGCTCACTTTTATCATGATCGCCCTGTGATCGGAATGGTCCGAAGCCAGCCTTTCCATGATCCGTGCAAACACGCCGTTGTCGCTCTAACGTTTTTAGCAGTTGTAGAGCGTCTTGGGTGGGCCATACTCCTTCGGAGCATCGGACCAGCCCCGTATCGGACTAGCCGACCTTGAACTCGCTTTTCAATCGCTGCTACCGAAATTCACACTAAACGCTTGGCAATTCCGTTTGCGGTTGTTGCAAAAAATTGGCAATCACGCTGCCTTGTAATGGTTGAAAACTTCTGTGGTGCCATCCTTACCGATCAGGAAAACCGAATAGGCTTCCCGCTCACTCTCCGGCCCCATACCAGGTGAGCCATAGGGCATACCTGGCACTGTCAGCCCGACCGCATCAGGGCGTTCGGCCAACAAGCGCCGGATGTCCGCCGGGGGCACATGACCTTCTA
>NZ_JBQFYL010000151.1:0-717 GCF_056541465.1 Ruegeria sp. AH12
GATTTCGACGACCTGCACCCCAAACACCTGCGCCGCATTCATGTGGGGCCAATGTATTCCTCAGCCTATACCGAACAATCCGGCCCCCTGCGGCAGGTGCTGGAGGATGCGCAATCTCCGCAAGGTCAGGACTGGGCGCTGGCCTGGACCACGGAAGAGCTGGAAAGCGAAGATGTGATCGAAGAGCGGGCCGGATGGTTCTCGACCGTCGAACGCGAGGTTTTTGCCTTGGATCCGTTCGGAGGGCAGGGGGCCGAAACCGGCGCTACCCGTACCCAGCGGTCGATCATCCTGCCCCAGCGTCCGTTTCAGGTGCTGGCCGAACGCAATCCGCCGGGTTTTGCCGATGTGCGCAAGTTCGTGGTCAGCAAGGCCGGACAGGTGTTGAGATATTGAGACCAGAGGCGGGCTGAAACCCGCCCTACGTGATAAGAGTAGGCCGGGCTTCAGCCCGGCATTGCGAGGAAAAACATGAGTTTGACGTCAGATCAGATGGAATTGCGCGAAGACGACATTCGTAAGCACTATCCGGCAGCGACTGCTTTGCTGAGCGGTTTCGAGCACGCTCCGCGTATTGCCAAAGCGGTTGAAACGACTGTCGAACGATCCCCTGGTGTCTCTACCGGGCGGCGGTTTCGGTCGACGACGCCGGGTCTGGTGACACGCCGTACTGCCCGCAGGGACGGGGTGCATCTAGTCGAACGGATCGAAGCGTCA
>NZ_JBQFYL010000152.1:0-716 GCF_056541465.1 Ruegeria sp. AH12
ATACGCGCGCGCCTTTTTCCGGATCGGCTGCAGCCAACATATCTTCAAAGACTACTTCTTCGCCGTCCGCGCTTTCGCCCGAGCTTTCGGTTTCGATAATGTAAGCAGCTTCGGCAAGATGGCTGTCAGAGCTATAGAGGACATCCGCCCCCCATTTTGCCAGAAGCAACACCAGGAAGGTGCCAAACAAGCCGGCTGCGGCTTTGGTAACTGTCATCGTGTCGAACATTTTGATCGCGTGTCCATTTCAGCTGTCTGCGGGGTGTCTAAGGCTTCCCCTGAGAAGACGCAAGGTATAGACACCGCGACTAAACGCCCAATTCAAGAACTTGTTGCACGGAAACGACCAAATGACCAATCGCATAGCATTTCAGGGAGAACCCGGCGCATACAGTCACGAAGCCTGCCGGAACGCGCGACCGGATATGGACGCCCTGCCCTGCCGCACTTTCGAAGATGTGATCGAATCAGTGCGCTCAGGTGAGGCTGATCTGGCCATGCTACCGGTGGAAAATACCACCTATGGTCGTGTGGCCGATATTCACCGCCTGCTTCCGCACAGCGGGTTGCACATCATCGACGAAGCATTTGTGCGCGTGCACATCAACCTGTTGGGCGTACCGGGCGCGACTCTGGAGGATATCACTGAGGCGCATTCCCACCTCGTCTTGCTACCACAATGCGCAGGTTTCCTGAAGCAACACGGAATTCGTGGC
>NZ_JBQFYL010000153.1:0-714 GCF_056541465.1 Ruegeria sp. AH12
GGATCGGGATCGAAGGCGACCACATGACATTGGCGGCGCGCAACACGGCGCTGGACATGCTGGGCGGACCGGAACTGATCGATATCGCACCTGACACGATGTTTGCCCGCATGGTGAAATCCGCAGAAGAGATCGAGCTGATCAAAGGCGGCGCGCGCACCGCTGACGTGGGTGGAGCCGCCATTCACGCAGCTATCCGTGAAGGCGCCACCGAGATCGAGATCGCCATGGCTGGACGCGACGCGATGGAAGAGGAAATCGCCCGCGCCTACCCGGATGCCGAATACCGCGACACATGGGTCTGGTTCCAGTCGGCGCTTAACACCGACGGCGCACATAACCCGGTGACTAAACGCGCGCTGCAAAAGGGCGATATCCTGTCGCTGAACACCTTCCCGATGATCTCGGGCTATTACACCGCGCTGGAACGCACCCTGTTCCTGGGCGAGCCCGACGCAGACAGCCTGCGCCTGTGGAAGGCCAACGTTGCCGCGCATGAGCTGGGCCTGAGCCTGATCAAACCCGGCGCGACCTGTTCGGGCATCACGGCTGAGATCAACCGCTTCTTCGCGGATGAGGGCCTGCTGCAATACCGCTCGTTCGGGTATGGCCATTCCTTCGGCATCCTCAGCCACTATTACGGGCGCGAGGCCGGTCTGGAGCTGCGCGAAGATATCGACACGGTGCTGGAACCCGGCATGGTCGTCTCGATCG
>NZ_JBQFYL010000154.1:0-713 GCF_056541465.1 Ruegeria sp. AH12
CACGCAGCTTGCGACGTTTGATGGAAATCCATGGCGTGCCGCTCGAAGGGCGCCGTATATTGGC
Source organism: Ruegeria sp. AH12 (assembly GCF_056541465.1). Lineage (NCBI taxonomy): Bacteria > Pseudomonadati > Pseudomonadota > Alphaproteobacteria > Rhodobacterales > Roseobacteraceae > Ruegeria > Ruegeria sp. AH12. The sequence goes on from NZ_JBQFYL010000154.1 coordinate 65, forward strand.
CTATCACGATCACAGCGGCGCGGGCGCGCGGGGCAAAATACTTGAGGCGCTGGAACAAGGGCAATCGGTGGCTTACGCGTCCGAGGCGGGAATGCCGCTGATCGCCGATCCCGGCTATGATTTGGGCCGTCAGGCGGCTGAGGCTGGGCACAACGTGACATGTGCTCCGGGACCGTCTGCTGTTTTGACGGCGCTGACATTGGCGGGGCTTCCCACGGATGCATTTTTCTTTGCCGGGTTCTTGCCCAATGCCTCTGGCGCACGGCGTTCACGAATCGAATCCCTGCGCAGCGTCCCCGGAACGCTTGTCTTCTATGAATCACCGAAGCGCGTGGCTGCCTGCCTCTCTGATCTCGCGGATATTTTGGGTGGAGACCGACAGGCGGCCCTGTGCCGTGAACTCACCAAAAAGTTTGAAGAAACTCGCCGAGGGACGCTCGCTGATCTGGCAACAGAGTACGAGGGCTTATCGGTTAAGGGCGAGGTGGTTCTGCTTGTGGATCGCGCCCATTCGCAATCTGTTAAGGACTCTGACGTAGAAGAGGCATTGATAAAAGCTTTGCAAACGCATTCGGTGCGTGATGCGGCAGATTTGGTGTCAGAGATGTTCAGCCTGCCGCGCCGCCCGATCTATCAGATGGCTCTGAAG
>NZ_JBQFYL010000155.1:0-712 GCF_056541465.1 Ruegeria sp. AH12
CTCTTCGTGCCATGCGATCATCAAAAATGGCGAGGTTCTGGTCAAAGGCGGCATCACCGGGCCGAATCTCTTTGGCGTAGTTGGCCGCACCGCCGGAACTGAGAACGATTATCTTTATGGAAGTGAACGTTTGCCCATCGGGATGTTCACCGACGACATGATCCGCGCCGGGCAAGAAGGGCTTGTGTGGACTGAAGAAAACATCGCCGCCTATTCTCGGGATCCGATCGGGTTCATCAAGGAATATCTGGATGATGACACCGCCCGCCCGAACATGAGCGTCAAGCTGAAAAAAGGCGCAGATGACATCGCTGCTTATCTCGCCACATTCAGCGCTCAATGAATGGAAGGCGAGAACGCGTGCCTCAGGCCTTGCGCATCAACGAGGCCAAGCGCGCCACCTCGCTGCCAAGTCCTGCTGAGTGCACGTTATCAGCCGCGCGATGTCGCGCCTCTTCGGGTTTGTTCTGATTCAGCTTCCAAGTGCCGTCGATATCCGAGATCATGAGTCGGCAGGGAACGATCATGCGCATCATTCTATCCAGCGCGTCTGGTGTCATCTTAGACGCCAACCATGGCGGCTTTGGCAGCAGGCGATTTTCAAAGCCTGCCGCCTGCCGGTCGAGCAGATTTCGCAGGTCGTCCGTTGGGCACATCTCAAGCACACCAGTCAGATGCACCGCTACATAGTTCCAGGTCGGCACTTGATCAT
>NZ_JBQFYL010000156.1:0-708 GCF_056541465.1 Ruegeria sp. AH12
CAGGGAGTGCTGCGCGCAGCTGGTCATCCGGCCCATCGATCAATGGTGTCAGCCGGGATAGAAAATCTTCAGTGGCTTGCAGGGCTGGTTGCGCGGCGGCACCCCCTCGCAGAAATGAAAACAGCTCGCTACTAAACAGCGTATCCGCTCGGCTATAAAAGATATCGAAACGGTTGCGTACAGTGGACAAGTCACCATTGGAACGTGATGAAGCGTCAATGACCGAGACTTCGAACCTAAGCAGCTCGACTTCGAGCTGAGACATCAGCCAGCTGACGTTGTCTGTTTTTGCGGTCGAGAGTGCGTCGAGATCTGATTTCACCTCGCGCCCAAGGGAAAGCACGATAGCCAGACTCACAACCAGCAATCCTACAAAGGCAAAAATGGGCCATCTCTTCATGCTCATTAAAGGCGCTTTAGTGTCGATGGCCTTCTCCTCGGTACTTACTGTGCTACGACTTCCAATCGATTGAGTTGCCAAATGCTGCGGGCATAAATTTCTTCGGACTGATAGGCCTCGTTAGCATCGTAAGGGTAAATTATCCACAAAGGTCCTTTGTCGCGAACAGACATCGCCTTGCCATCGCGCAAGTAGGCAACGATCGGGCCACCATCTGTTGCATCACTGGTGGGAATGGTGACGGCGTAGTCATTCAAAGCCACCGCTCGTATGATCCCCTGCTCTGCCTGGACATGGTCCAGGAGCAC
>NZ_JBQFYL010000157.1:0-707 GCF_056541465.1 Ruegeria sp. AH12
TCTTTTAGTTGGGGAATGAATATCAAGCCGCGCGCTATCTGCGACAGCCGGGGCCGTTCTATGAATCTGTTCATCGCGGCAGGACAAGTCAGCTATGCATATCCGCATCTATGATGGCGCGGATCCGTTGCAAATCCTCAAGTTCGATGCTGGTGATCTCGTCATAAAGGTTGCGAAACTCGGGCTCATCCATCAAAAACTCAATCTTAGCCCGGTGCCAGGCGACGGCTTTTTCGTGTAGCTGCGCAATCTGAGGAACGTCTAGCAACGCTTCCATCGCCACTGACAATCTGGCCAGGTTGCGTTGGATAGTGACGTCCTGATACTGGTTCCAATCCATCCGTATCCAATAGTTGCGCCCGACAGTGCGATCCACATGCAGGGCCCGTCCGCGTTGACGCTTGACCAAGAAAGACTGCGCAGATCTTAGTGCGTAGTGGTTTAGCTGGACCAGTTCATAACCGATGGTCTTGATATCGGATCTCCAGCCATTCTTTGCCACTTTGTGCGTGATATCCTGACCCGATCCATTGACCCATAGCACCTGTTCGGCTTTTGCTTCTTTCAGCTTATTGGGCCGGTGACAGCTTAGTTTACGATAGGCACGAATATTCCTGGTGGCGGTCTTGAAGCCCCAAGCGGTATGCGGTTTGGGCAGATATGACGCAGCGCATCGGTCAAATTGCGCCAGGACCGGCCTGTCCTCG
>NZ_JBQFYL010000158.1:0-707 GCF_056541465.1 Ruegeria sp. AH12
CTCCAGCGCTCCAAACACTATGTTGTGGGGTAAGTTTCAGAACTGTTCCGGCAATCAGACAGAGTACCAACAAAGCCGCCATGGCGCCGGCCCAGGCCGTCATTCTTTCCAGTCTCGGTTGATCCTGCATGCAAATGCTTCGCCATTAGTCCGCGCATCCACTCCTGTCACAGCTTTTCATGTCGACCTAACGTGTCAAATAAAGAGCAATTTGCCGACAAACCCCCGAATTGTGACAATTTTGACTTCACTATAAAAGCCGCAGCGCCCGGGAAAAGTCAAAGAGCATGATCTGAAACGGGGCACAACCTGTGACGCGCATATACCTATTTTTTTGCTGGCAATGGCTACGCTTTTTGGCTCGATAACACTTGCCGAGGCTCAAAGCAACTATCTGGCGCGCCCCGCGTAATACGCTAGAAATTCAGATACTGGAAGTTCCTAATCTCTACCGTTCGGTTCGGGTTTTGCCCGATGGTCGCTTTATTTTTCCATTTGTAGGCCCAGTCCGCGCCGCAGGCCTGACGATCACAGAGATTGACCGCAACCTTGCACGCCGGATTTTCAGCAACTTTGCAGCCTCGCCCAATGTCTTCGTCTCGGCTGTCCCGGAAGAGCGCGAGCCACTGGAGCCGGGGACGATCAATGTCTTTCCTCTAGGTAAGTTCGAAGAACCGGAGCTCACTGAGACGCCGCCCGGTAAGACG
>NZ_JBQFYL010000159.1:0-706 GCF_056541465.1 Ruegeria sp. AH12
TGATTGCCGTCGTGGTTGTCGTAGGTCTGGATTATTATCAGCAGGATAAGAAAGTCGAAGGCAGGTTGTCCTTCAACGGATATGTCGACACGATTAATCAGCGGTTCAACTTGTATCAGGCGGAGCTAGCCGCGGAAGAAGTTGAACGCGAAAGGCAGAAGCGTTGGCGTGAGGGGGCCAAGCCGTACCTGCCGGATTCGGGCGAAGGATGGGTGCGTCGTTCGATCGTGGATGCAGATTTTACACGCGATGCCCGAGAAGGTGTTTTGCAGGACGGAATAAGTGAAGCTGCTCGTCCAATTGCAAAAAGAGTTGCTGTGCAAGAGACCGAACAACTGGCCAGAAAACTCGATAATTCTAGTTGGGTCTACGAAAGCGGCGAGCATACGGTCTGGCTACAGGCGAAACTCAGGAAAGACGCTAAATCCAATACACTGACTGGCAACATCGTCAGGTCTGTCGAAGGGTTGGGCGCAGGATCGAGTGGCTACACTCCATTCGGCATAATTGGTGGTGCTGCGTATTTCAGGTTTGAAAACAGCCGATACAAACCCGTCACAGTGAAAGATCGAAAGTTTTGGTCAATGATCACGGCGAGCCTGACGGACCTTGAGGTCGAACCTCGGTTTGAAATCTACAAGGCCACAATCGGACTGGGCGAAGAAATTCGTTTGCAAGTCTATTCCGATGCACCAGCGCCTATGCT
>NZ_JBQFYL010000160.1:0-704 GCF_056541465.1 Ruegeria sp. AH12
CTGTCCGACAAACCGTTCATGGGTTCGGTCACTGATCCTAGCCGGGCGCAGGATTCGATCGAGATGTGCGAGATCCTGTTCGGCAAAGAGTTCGTGCAGAACAACACCGTGATGACATCTTTGACCAACATCAACTCGCCGATGACCTTTGACGACGTGATGATGGGTTCTCTGGAAGTTTATGCCGCAAACAATCAGGCCTGCATTATTTCGCCGTTCATCGTGGGTGGTGCTATGGCACCGGTTTCGGTCGCGGGCACGCTGACGCAGGTTCTGGCCGAGGTCATGGCAGGTGTAGCATATAGCCAGATCATCCGTCCGGGTGCTCCTGCGATCTTTGGGGCGTTCGTATCGTCGATCGACATGAATTCAGGAGCGCCGACCTTTGGCACCCCAGAGGCTTCGCACGTCACTTATGGCGCGGGTCAGTTGGCGCGCCGACTGGGTCTACCATATCGCTCTGCGGGTTCGTTCTGTGGTTCAAAATTGCCGGATGCGCAAGCTGCGTATGAGACCGCGAATTCGTTGAACATGGGTCTTATGTCGGGTGTGAATTTCATGCTGCATTCCTGCGGTTGGCTCGAAGGCGGCTTGGTGGCGGATTTCGAGAAATTCGTCATGGATGCCGATCAGTTGGGCGTCTTGCACGGATTGGCCAAAGGTGTGGCCTATGATGAGAATGCACAGGCGATGGACGCCATCCG
>NZ_JBQFYL010000161.1:0-702 GCF_056541465.1 Ruegeria sp. AH12
GTTCCCGATCCTAGCGGACATCGGCAAAAGACATGGCCGCTTCGCCCGACAATTTCATACAGCGCGTCTTAGCTCGAAATGTCATGATAGGTTTCAACCGATGTGCACCACCCATGAAATATCCATCTTCTTAAATACGCCTTCCGGGATCGCACCAATAATCGCCATGATCACAAACCAGATGCGGCGCACGTAGATGATGTTCCGGCCTTTGCGTAAGCCCTTGAAGATCGCATCAGCCACCTCTTCGGGTTCTGCCGTCAGTTTTTCGGGCAGGTCCATACCTGCGGTCATCTGCGTATTCACGAACCCTGGCAGCACCGTCATTACGTGGATCCCGCGTTTGGCCATCCGGTTGCGCAGGCCGGAGAGATAGGAGGTAAAGCCTGCCTTGGCGGAGCCATAGACATAATTCTTGGCCCGTCCGCGATTGCCCGCCACGGAACTGATGCCCACGATCTGCCCGGAACCCCGCGCATCGAACCGTTCCGCCAGAAGACCCAGAATGTGCGCCGGGCCCTCATAGGTGCTCCGCATCACGCGGGTAGCAGCCTCGATGTCACGTTCATTCTCGATCTGATCCCCCATCAGTCCGATGGCGCAGATCACCACGTCCGGCAAGACAGGCAGAGCGTCGACGAACCGGGTATGCGCGGCACTGTCCAGCACGTCAAAGTCGTGTAGGCTTACCTCCACGTTGTG
>NZ_JBQFYL010000162.1:0-699 GCF_056541465.1 Ruegeria sp. AH12
CGTTGTGATCCGGTACACTCCTTTCCATGGCGAAGGCTCAGAGGAGGCGATCCGCGTGCTTGAAGCGGCACGCATGCAGGGGGTCTTTGAACCGGTCCTGGAAGCTGTGCTGCGAGAGCAGCCCAAATGGGCCGCGCATGGTGCGCCTGAGCCTGGTCTTATTATTCGAATTGCAGCAGCAGCGGGACTGGATGCCGAGGCAGCGCAGACACAAATGCTCGCACCCCAGACAGTCGGTGTTCTCAATCAGGATCGCGCTGATGTCGAAGCAGTTGGTGTACGGCAAACTCCCACGTTTTTCGTCAACGGCAAATCGCTCGATCCGTTTGGTGAGGCCGAGTTGAGGCGCCTGGTCGCTGCAGAAGTTGCAGCGCTGCAAAGCTGATCTATAGCGAGAGATAAAATGAGACTCACTGCAAAAAATACTCTTCTAGCAGGGGCGCTAAGTGCATTCGGTTTTGCGGCCATTCTCTCGGCGCCGGTACTAGCAGGGGTCGATGATGTTGTCGTTGAAGGAGCCTGGTCGCGCGCGTCAATCGGCACCAACCGGCCGGGGGCCGCTTACATGACGATCCGCAACACCGGCAATGAGGCCGTTACGCTGACGTCTATCCGCACCGATCTTGCGATGATGCCCGAGATACATCAGACATCGACCAATGCAGAGGGCGTCAGTTCCATGGCACCAGCTGGCGAGCT
>NZ_JBQFYL010000163.1:0-698 GCF_056541465.1 Ruegeria sp. AH12
CTATGTCCGAGCCCTCGGCTGGGTCGGATGTGGTTTCCATGAAGCTACGTGCAGAAAAGCGAAACGATCACTATCGGCTGAATGGCAACAAATACTGGATCACTAACGGGCCGGATGCAGACACTCTGGTCGTCTATGCCAAGACCGATCCGGACGCCGGGTCAAAGGGGATCACGGCTTTTCTGATCGAGAAAGAGATGACCGGGTTTTCGACTTCGCCTCATTTCGACAAGCTTGGCATGCGCGGCTCGAACACCGCTGAGTTGATCTTTGAAGATGTTGAAGTGCCGTTCGAGAATGTTCTGGGCGAAGAAGGGCGGGGTGTAGCCGTTCTGATGTCCGGTCTGGACTATGAGCGTGTGGTTCTTGCGGGAATTGGAACCGGGATCATGGCCGCCTGCTTGGATGAAGTGATGCCCTATCTGGCCGAGCGTAAGCAGTTCGGAAAACCGATCGGGAGCTTCCAGCTCATGCAAGGCAAGATCGCGGATATGTACACAGCCATGAATTCGGCGCGGGCCTATGTCTACGAAGTTGCCAAGGCATGCGACCGCGGGGATGTAACCCGTCAGGATGCTGCAGCGTGCTGCCTATATGCCTCGGAACAGGCGATGGTGCAGGCGCATCAGGCCGTTCAGGCGTTGGGTGGTGCCGGTTTCCTGTCGGATTCGCCGGTCAGCCGAATTTTCCGCGATGCA
>NZ_JBQFYL010000164.1:0-692 GCF_056541465.1 Ruegeria sp. AH12
GTCGATTTCGAGAGCAAGTGCGATCCGCTCCAGAACATCGATTGATGCTGAATTTTTGGCGAGTTCGATCTCGCTGATATAGCTGCGATCTACATCCGCAGCCAAAGCTAGCTGTTCTTGGCTCAATCCTCTGGAACTTCTTAGATTCCGGACATTTAACCCTACTCGTTCCCGTAATTTCATGGCCTCTATTCGGCCAGATCACAAGAACTGCTCTACGGAATATATTCCACAAAACGCGCGCGAACATCATAAACACTATGCTCGCATATGGTGTGGAGATTGAGATTGGAGCTAGTGTATCAATAATGCAGTAATGTAGTCAGAAGGCATTTATTGATATGTGGTGCAGACTTATCAGAAATTTGAGCGCCGGAGCTGTCGTGGCTCTTCTTTCAACCGTGGCCCCGCAGGCGGCTAAGGCCTATCAGGTTGACTGCGCCATTCTGCTTTGCCTGGCTGGTGGGTGGCCCGCGTCAGCAGAATGTGCCCATGCCCGTGCCGTGTTTATCCGTCGGATCACGCCCTGGCCGATTGAGCCGCCGTTGCAAATCTGGCGTTGTCCGATGGGTGTTTCTGAGCGTGTGCCTTTGCAAAGCACGGCCCCGAAAATCTGGGAGGCCAGCAACCAATCAGGTCAGCAGCTCGCACAAGTCATTCTGGCACAGGTAGTCGAAGGTAGTGCCGATATC
>NZ_JBQFYL010000165.1:0-689 GCF_056541465.1 Ruegeria sp. AH12
GATGAACCGATTTCTAGTCTTGCAAGCCGTTTTGAGGATGAAGCCGCTAAGATCAAGTCAATGGGATTTACCGCCACCAAAATGAAAACGGGCTTTGGCCCGAAGCCTGATGTGAAACTGTGCGAAGCAGTTAGACGCGGAGTTGGTGACGACTTTCCTTTTATGGTCGATGCAAACCATGCCTATACGACTTCAGACGCGTTCTTTGTCGGTCGGGCGCTGGAAGAACTGGACGCATATTGGTTCGAAGAACCGGTCGCGCCAGAAGACATTGACGGATACCGCGAACTGCGCACTTCGCTTAAAGTAAACATCTCAGGCGGAGAGGCGGTATTCAATCGCTGGGCATGGCGCAATCTTCTTGAAAACCGTGGCATCGATATCGCGCAGCCAGAGGTTTGTGCTTTGGGCGGTGTTTCAGAGTATCTCAGGGTACTGTCTCTATGCCACGCACATTTCACTCCGGTCGTAAATCACGTCTGGGGTAGCGCCATCGCCGTCGCAACTAATCTGCATTTACTAGCGGCCATGCCCGCAATTCCAGGCGGCTTGCATCCATGGGAGCCGATGCTGGAGTTCGACACAACGGACAACAAGTTTCGGGACGATCTGCTGACCGAACCGCTGGAAATTCAAAATCAAGTCAAGGCCAACAACGGCCGTGTCACGATCCCGACTGGCCCCGGATT
>NZ_JBQFYL010000166.1:0-685 GCF_056541465.1 Ruegeria sp. AH12
GACGGGCTGGCCGAGGGCGGCACCGCTATCGTCAACGCCGATATCGAACACGCGGGCATCTTGCGCGACTGCGCCGCTGCGCATGGTGCAAGGATCGTCGAATTTGGCCACAAGGCGCGGGACTATGCGCTGACCAACGTGCTCCAAGGCCCTGACTCGGTGCGGGGACACGGTATTGTCGGCGGGGCAGACATCACATTCGATGTCCAATCCGCGGGAACTCACTTTGCTATGAATGCGCTGGGCGCTCTGGCGGCCTGTGTCGCGCTGGGGGTCGATCTGGATCAGGCGATTGCCGGTCTGCGCGGCTGGTCTCCGGTCAAAGGGCGCGGTGTGCGCGAGGTGATCGCGCTGCCAGATGGCGGGCAGATTGAACTGCTCGATGACAGCTACAACGCCAATCCAACCTCGATGGAGGCCGCTCTCGACGTGCTGTCTGCGTCGGCGGGCAAACGCAAGATCGCGTTTCTGGGCGACATGAAAGAGCTTGGTGCGCAAGAGCAGGCGATGCACGCCGCCATGGCCGAGGTGCCTGCGATGGCGCATGTCGATCAGGTTCATTGCATCGGCCCGTTGATGCAAGCGCTGCATCAGGCTCTGCCCGAGGGCAAGCGCGGGTTGTGGACGGAAACCAGCGATGAGATGGCCGCCCATCTGCCGGAATTGATCCGTAGCGGCGATGTAG
>NZ_JBQFYL010000167.1:0-684 GCF_056541465.1 Ruegeria sp. AH12
CTGCTGGAAATAGGCTGGCGAACGCGGATCACTGGGTGAGCCCGGAACCAGCGCGCCGCTGCCACCAGCGCCGCCACCCAGAGCCGACGGATCATTATTGGAACAGGCCGCAATCAGGGTCAGCGCCCCAATTGCCGCGACTTTGCTCAACAGTTTCATCTCAAGTGCCTCGTGTTTCGTTGTTTATTGCCGCGCTTCTATCACATTGCGGGTTTGTTGTGAACTTTACCTGGTGTCTGTTCCGATCAATTCTGCAGTGGCCCCCAAGACGGGTCGCTACCGCCATCCGGCGTTCTAACAGGACGCAAGTTACGGCCCGAAATATCCACAGAGTAAAGCGTCGATCGACCGCTTGCACCCTGCGTTTCGCGGGTGAACATGATGACCCGCCCGTTTGGCGACCATGTGGGACCTTCGTCCAGGAACGAGGCGGTCAAAAGGCGCTCTTCGCTGCCATCCGTGCGCATAACGCCTATGTGGCAGCGACCTTTGTTCTGCTTGGTAGACGCAATCAGATCCCCGCGAGGAGACCAGACCGGCGTGCCATAGCGGCCTTGCCCAAAACTGATCCGCGTTGCCTCGCCTCCGTTAGCGGGCATGATGTAAAGCTGCGGAGTGCCCGACCGGTCGCTTTCAAACACGATCCGACTGCCATCCGGCGCATAGCTTGGTGCAGTTTCAATC
>NZ_JBQFYL010000168.1:0-681 GCF_056541465.1 Ruegeria sp. AH12
AAGCGCGCTTATGGGTATGTGTTTCAGGCGGCCGGGCTCTACCCGTGGCGGACCATTGCAAAGAACATCAAGCTGCCGCTTGAGATCATGGGCTATTCCTCCTCCGAGCAGGAGGAACGCGTTAGAAAGGTTCTGGAACTTGTTGATCTTGATGGATTTGGCGGTAAGTTCCCCTGGCAGCTCTCGGGCGGGATGCAACAGCGGGCCAGTATCGCGCGGGCCTTGGCATTTGATGCGGATATTCTGCTGATGGACGAGCCGTTCGGTGCGCTCGATGAGATCGTGCGCGACCATCTGAACGAACAGCTTCTGGCATTATGGGCGCGCACCGAGAAGACCATCGGTTTCGTGACACATTCGATCCCCGAAGCGGTGTATCTCAGCACCAAAATCGTGGTAATGAGCCCTCGGCCCGGCCGGATCACGGATGTGATCGATAGCCCTCTGCCGAAAGAGCGGCCTTTGGATATCCGTGATACGCCCGAGTTTATCGAAGTCGCCCACCGCGTGCGAGAAGGATTGCGAGCGGGTCATGGGGATGATGTGTGATGGCGGATAAAGGCATCAGGCGGGCATCCCGCGAAGATGTGGGGGATTGCGCGCGCATCATCGCGACCTGGGCCGCCCAGACCGATTGGATACCCGAGGAATTGCCAGAAGAAAAGCTGGCGGATCTGATTC
>NZ_JBQFYL010000169.1:0-680 GCF_056541465.1 Ruegeria sp. AH12
TGCGGAGCCAGCCTGTGAGCGATTCCAATCCCACCCCCAGTCTCTACGCCGCCAGAGAGCCGATTTTCCCGAGACGTGTGTCCGGCCCGTTTCGCAATTTGAAATGGATCATCATGGCGGTGACGCTGGGCATTTACTATGTGACGCCTTGGATCAGGTGGGATCGCGGTCCAAGCCTTCCGGATCAGGCCGTTCTTCTGGATCTGGCGAACCGCCGCTTCTATTTCTTCTGGATCGAGATTTGGCCGCACGAGTTCTATTTTGTCGCTGGGCTGCTGATCATGGCAGGATTGGGTCTGTTCCTGTTCACCTCGGCGCTTGGGCGGGTCTGGTGCGGGTATGCCTGCCCGCAGACGGTTTGGACGGACCTGTATATCCTTGTCGAGCGCTGGATCGAGGGCGACCGTAATGCGCGCCTGCGTCTGCACAGGCAGAAAAAGCTGGATTTCCGCAAGGCGCGGCTGCGCCTGACCAAGTGGGTCGCTTGGTTCTTCATCGGGCTCGCAACTGGTGGCGCCTGGGTTTTCTATTTTGCGGATGCACCAACTCTGGCGCGTGATCTGGTCACCGGAAACGCGCATCCAGTGGCCTATACGACGATGCTGATTCTGACCGGCACCACATTTTTCTTCGGTGGCTTTGCACGCGAACAAATCTGCATCTATGCCTGCCCATGGCCG
>NZ_JBQFYL010000170.1:0-678 GCF_056541465.1 Ruegeria sp. AH12
CGTGAAAGCCCGCGGCAAGCTGAACTGCGGCGTTGCAACCGGCGTACCCGGCTTTGCCAGCCCCGATGCCAATGGTGAGTGGCAGGGTTTTGACGTGGCCGTATGCCGCGCGGTAGCCGCTGCCGTTCTGGACGACCCAAGCGCCGTTGAGTTCATCCCGACCACCGGTAAAACACGTTTTACCGCGCTGGCTTCGGGCGAGATTGACATGCTGGCCCGTAACACCACGTGGACCTTCAGCCGCGACGTCGACCTGAAGTTCGAATTCGTCGGCATCAACTACTACGATGGTCAGGGCTTCATGGTTCCCAAGGCACTGGGCGTCAGCTCGGCCAAGGAACTGGACGGTGCAACCGTTTGCATCCAGACCGGCACCACAACTGAGCTTAACCTGGCGGATTTCTTCCGCATCAACAACATGAGCTACGAGCCGGTTCCGATCGAAACCAACGCCGAAGCGCAGCAGCAGTATCTGGCTGGTGCCTGTGACGTTTACACCACCGACGCATCGGGTCTGGCTGCTACGCGCGCCACCTTTGAAAACGCAGGCGACCACGTGATCCTGCCCGAAATCATCTCGAAAGAGCCGCTGGGCCCGCTTGTCCGTCATGGCGATCACGAGTGGGGCGATGTGGTCCGCTGGACCCTGAACGCACTGATCGCAGCGGAAGAGCTGGG
>NZ_JBQFYL010000171.1:0-666 GCF_056541465.1 Ruegeria sp. AH12
ATCTGTGAGTTGGCTTTTAGGAACAATTCTGCCCCGACGCTCCAAGAGGCATTCAAGCACCGCTATTTCCCGCCGTGGTATATCCATGACTTGGCCCTGAACACTAACCTGACGCGATGCGCGGTCGAATTCGAGGCTACCGATGCTCTCCCGCGCTCCGTAGTCAAGTTCTTTGCGCCGAGAAAGTGCTCGGACGCGTGCTTCTAACTCGTCCATTTCGAAGGGTTTGACCAGATAGTCATCTGCGCCCATATCCAAACCGGTCACCCGGTCGCTTGTTTCGGTGCGCGCTGTTAGCAGGATCACGGGCGCACTGTCACCACGTTCGCGAAGCGACCTCAGGATGTCCAACCCTGACCGGCCGGGTAGGTTGATATCCAGAACGATCAAATCCGCGCCTTCTTGTTGAAGGTACAGCTCAGCCGCATCTCCGTCAGTCAGTATATCTGCCGCATGACCTCGGTCACGAAGGCGATAAGCAATGGCATTGGCGAGTGGCTCATTGTCCTCGACTATGACGATCCGCATTAGGTCTCCCGCAAGTTTCGCGCAAGGTTGGCGCTCCATGATTGCCAGATGGGAGGGGGAATCAACCCCACAGTTCTATTTGCGATCACGGTAGCGCCGGGGGCGATGACGTGATTGTCTGGTCAACAGGGAGGAACC
>NZ_JBQFYL010000172.1:0-658 GCF_056541465.1 Ruegeria sp. AH12
GGCAATCGAACCTGCGTAAACGTCTGACCGATGCGGGATTGGCCGTAGAAGCGGGCGATCCGGCGTTGGGACGTATCCTTGAGCGGATAAAACTGCGCGAGGCCGAGGGGTATTCCTACGACACCGCGCAGGCTAGTTTTGAGCTGCTGGCGCGGGATGAGTTGGGGCAATTGCCCGAATTCTTTGAGGTCAAGCGCTATAAGGTGACCGTTGAGCGCCGGAAAAACAAATACAACAAGATGGTCAGCCTGTCCGAAGCGGTTGTTGTTGTGAAAGTGGATGGCGAGAAGAAGCTGTCGGTAAGTGAGTCGCTGGATGAAAGCGGTAGCGATCGCGGTCCGGTGAACGCGCTTGCCAAAGCTCTGGCTAAGGATTTGGGGCAGTATTCGCAGATACTGTCGGATATGCGGCTGGTCGACTTCAAGGTGCGCATCACTCAGGGCGGGACCGAGGCGGTCACGCGCGTGATCATTGACAGCGAAGACGGGCAAGGGCGGCGCTGGTCTACGGTTGGGGTGAGTGCGAACATAATTGATGCCTCGTTCGAAGCGCTGCTGGATGCGATTCAGTGGAAACTGGTGAGCGATTGCGCCCCGCAGTCAGCGGCCGCCGAATAAGGTGGAGTTCGACGACGACATCAAGGCTTGTGCTGCGCTGG
>NZ_JBQFYL010000173.1:0-658 GCF_056541465.1 Ruegeria sp. AH12
CAGATGCCGCTGGATGCGGCTCTAAACTTGCTGAAACCGATGTTTGAGGATCCGTCGATCCTGAAGATCGGACAGAACATGAAATACGATGCCAAAATCTTTAAGCGATATGGCGTCGACGTCGCCCCCATCGACGACACGATGCTGATGTCCTACGCCATGCATGGCGGTGAGCATGGGCATGGCATGGATACGCTATCTGAACGCTATCTGAGCCATACGCCGATTCCCATCAAACCTCTGCTTGGCTCGGGCAAGTCTGCAATCACTTTCGACAAGGTGCCGATTGACGAGGCCACGGCCTACGCTGCCGAGGATGCGGACATCACCCTTCGCCTGTGGAAATTGTTCAAGCCGCAGTTGCATCAGGTGCAGGTGACGACGGTGTATGAAACACTTGAACGTCCATTGGTGCCGGTTCTCAAAGAAATGGAGATGCATGGCATCAAGGTCGATCGCGATGTTCTCAGCCGAATGTCAAATGCATTTGCGCAGAAGATGGCCGGATTAGAGGCTGAAATCCACGAATTGGCGGGTGAGAACTTTAACGTCGGTTCGCCAGCGCAACTGGGTGAAATCCTGTTCGACAAAATGGGGCTTGAGGGCGGCAAGAAGGGCAAGACCGGGAAGTACTCGACCGGGGCGGACATTCTTGAGG
>NZ_JBQFYL010000174.1:0-657 GCF_056541465.1 Ruegeria sp. AH12
GCTGACAGCAGCCTTCCGGCACCGAATCACCCAAAAGATCTATTGGGCGCTGGTAGCTGGTGTACCAACTCCGTACCTGGGCGAAATCAAGACCGGGCTGGTCAAGGCTCCGGGACATGGCAAACAGGGTGAAGGCGAGAAGATGATCGCTGTTCATCCGAGCGAGGTGAACGATACGCCCGGCGCGAAACGTGCGCATACGCTCTATGCAACGCTGTATCGCGTTGCAGGGCGGGCAGCCTGGGTCGCGATGGAGCCGGTGACGGGGCGGACCCATCAGCTGCGCGCACATATGGCGGCGATCGGCCACCCGATCATTGGCGATGGGAAATATGGCGGCTCGGGGCAGGAAAATCTCGGCGATGGCTGGGGCGCGCAGTTGGGAGGTATCATCAGCAAAAAGCTGCATCTCCACGCCCGCAGCCTTTCCTTTGAACACCCGATGACCCGCAAACCCATCTCGCTTACGGCGCCTTTACCGGATCATATGAAACACAGCTGGGATACGCTGGGCTGGACCGAAGACCTCGCTGCAGATGATCCGTTTGAGGAGTTGCGATGAACGCTCCATTGCGGCTGGTCCTGTTTGATGTGGATGGCACTCTGGTCGATAGTCAGGGTGCCATTGTTTCGGCAATGACTGCCTGTTTTCAGGCG
>NZ_JBQFYL010000175.1:0-654 GCF_056541465.1 Ruegeria sp. AH12
GGACAGCTCGGCAGCGTTGAAGCTGGCAGAACTACTGTCGACGCCCGAGGCTGCGGTTACGCTGCTGCATGTGGTAGAGCACATTCCGGATTATGCGATCTCGTACATGCCTGCCGAGTATCTGTCCGAAGCCCGCAAGGCCATTCAGACCGAGCTTGATGCTCTGGCGGCGCGCGTCCCGAATGCGAAGGGGCTGGTGGTTGAAGGCCATTCCGGGCGAACGATTCTGGACTGGGCCGAAGTTAATAAGCCTGACCTGATCATCCTGGCTTCGCACCGCCCGGGGATGCAGGACCTGTTGTTGGGTTCAACAGCGACCCATGTGGTGCGCCACGCCAAATGTGCCGTGCATGTGGTGCGATAAGGTCGAGCTTTTTCCAAGCCGACCCCGATTGCGGCCATGGCTTTGCCACATACCGCGTGTAAGACCTATGGCATGACAACCGGGAAACAAACGAAAGACACCGATCCGAACCCTCGTCTTACACGGCGGCAACGGCGGGCAGACGCGTTGCGCAGGCAGGCTCTGTCTCCGGTGCGTATTCTACTGATGGTGCTGGCCTTGCCCTTAACCACAGGAATGATCGCAATCGGTGTCTACCTGCGCGTTTCAGACTACGAACGTCATGAAGCGGTGATCCATCTGGTGGCGCT
>NZ_JBQFYL010000176.1:0-649 GCF_056541465.1 Ruegeria sp. AH12
TTGCTAGGCACGGATGACCAAGGGCGCGATGTGTTCTCGACCATCCTCTACGGGTTGCGCATTTCATTGTTCGTAGGTGCCTCTGCTGTGCTTCTTGCCTTGATCATCGGCGTGATCCTCGGTCTGATCGCTGCGTATTTCGGAGGTTGGATCGAGACGCTGATCATGCGTATCGCAGACGTGCAGCTGACGTTCCCGGCCATTCTGGTCGCAATGCTGATCTTTGGGATCGCCAAAGGGATCACTCCGCCGGAATACCGCGATGAGATGGCAATCTATGTTCTCATCATCGCGATTGCGTTGTCGGACTGGGTGCAGTTCGCACGCGTCGTCCGTGGTGCTGCTCTGGTTGAGAAAAACAAGGAATATGTACAAGCCGCGCGCCTGATCGGGCGTGGATCGTTCCCGATCATGTTCCGTCACATCCTACCCAATGTCCTCAGCCCTGTTCTTGTTATTGCGACCATCTCGCTGGCGCTGGCGATCATTGCTGAGGCCACATTGAGTTTTCTGGGTGTGGGCGCCCCCCCGACCCAGCCGTCGCTGGGAACACTAATCCGGATCGGGCAAGGTTTCTTGTTCTCGGGCGAATGGTGGGTTTTGTTCTTCCCGGCCTGCACGCTTCTGGCCCTCGCCCTGTCGGTCAACT
>NZ_JBQFYL010000177.1:0-646 GCF_056541465.1 Ruegeria sp. AH12
ATCACCTTCTTTTCTGGCGTCCTCAGCCGCCGACCCTCTGCCGGTGCAACGGGTCTTGGGGCCGTGAACGCGGCGGTCGAAGCCCTGTCCAAGGGGTTGGCATTGGAGCTATCAAACCGTGCGCGTGTGAACTGCATCAGCCCTGGAATGGTTGCGACCGAGGCTTACGCGGCAATGTCGAATGAGGCTCGCGAGGCCATGTTCGCTCAGGTTGGTAACAGCCTGCCCGTCGGACGCATTGGTGAGGCAGAGGACATCGCCCAAGCTGTGATAATGGCAATGACAAATGGCTATCTCACAGGCGCTGTGCTGGATGTGGATGGAGGTCACCTGGTTAGTGGCTGAATGGCCAATGCGGATTGGCCTGATCCAATCAGGGCTCTTCCGCGTGATATAGGCCTAGCTGATGGCGACGCTTGTGAAAGGTCGCCACTCTTTCGACGATCTCGTCGCTGGCCACTGCAATGACGAAGGACAAAAGCGTTTCGAGCAATGCGATAGTACTTACTGATGACGGGAAGAATTGCGGCGTATCCGCCGAGATGACGAACCCGTGTTGTGCATTGCGCAGAACAGGGCTGGCTGGGCTGTCAGAAAGACCGACCACCGTCATGCCCTGCTCTCGGGCAACTTGCACCGCCTCGAC
>NZ_JBQFYL010000178.1:0-641 GCF_056541465.1 Ruegeria sp. AH12
GAAGCCGCCACCGGGCCGGCCGCCGCCGCCACCCATGCCGTTTTCAAACGCAGCGTGACCAAAGCGGTCATAAGCGGCTTTCTTGTCAGCATCACGCAGAACATCGTAAGCCTCGTTGGCCTCTTTGAACTGCGCTTCGGCATCGGGGTTGTCCTTGTTGCGATCGGGATGCAGCTGTTTGGCTTTCGAGCGAAAGCCTTTCTTGATCTCATCCGCAGAAGCGCCCTTGGACACGCCGAGCACTTCGTAATAGTCGCGTTTGGACATCAGTATTTCCTTCTGCCTCAACGTAATCGGGCCGGCCCGGCAACCGGACCGGCCCAAATTGGCCCGGTTACCCGTTAGTTACGCTTGTCGTCGTCCAGATCTTCGAACTCGGCGTCGACAATGTCATCGTCACCCGGCGCGGCATCTGCGGCTGCGGGCTCATCTTCGCCCTCTTCCGCCTGTGCCTTATAGATCGCCTCACCCAGTTTCATGGCCGCTTCGGTCACGTTCTGGATGCCCGACTTGATCTTGTCGGCATTGTCCGTTTCCAGCTCATCCTTGAGCGCAGCAACGGCCAGCTCGATCGCTTCTACGGTCGACGGGTCGACCTTGTCGCCATGTTCCTCGCTCGATTTCTCGGTCGCGTGGACGAG
>NZ_JBQFYL010000179.1:0-639 GCF_056541465.1 Ruegeria sp. AH12
TCGTGATGAGCGATTATGCCACAACCGGCGACGGTCTGATGGCGGGGCTGCATTTTCTGGCAGAGATGGTGCAATCCGGCAAGAAAGCCTCGGACCTATCGCGCCAGTTTGAGACGGTGCCGCAATTGCTGAAGAATGTGCGCTTTAGCGCGGGGCAGGCCCCGCTGGAAGCGGCCAGCGTCAAAAGCGCGATTTCCGAGGCCGAGGCGCGTCTGAATGGGCAGGGGCGTTTGCTGATCCGCAAATCGGGCACGGAACCTCTGATCCGGGTGATGGCGGAATGCGAGGATGCCGCACTGCTGACCCAAGTGGTCGATGGGATCGTATCCGAGGTTGAGGCGGCGACGGGTTAACGCCCCAGTAGCATTTTCTGCAGAGTGAACCACTGGCTGATTGCCAGCCCGGTTAGGATCATGGCAAGCGCGATATAGAACCGCAGTGGCAGGGCTTCGGATAGAATCCAGGCCCCGAACACCATCGACCAAACGGGCACCTGATAGTTCACCAGCGTCAGAAAGACGGACCCGGCGCTGCGGGTGATGGATACTCGCAGCAGGGTGGCGAAGGCCGTGGGGACAAGGCCCAGAACGATCAGGGCCAGACTGGGGCGCGTTCCCTGCCACGAGGGAAGCCCCTCGG
>NZ_JBQFYL010000180.1:0-636 GCF_056541465.1 Ruegeria sp. AH12
TGCTGCCCGACAACATCCCCTCCAGGCCAGCGGCGGAGGGTAAAGTCATCCCCGGCAGAATAGATTGCAGTGCCATTGAAAACGACCGAGTTCACTGCCGCTTCGTGCCCCTCCAGCCATTCCGGTGTCTGTCCGGTCCAGAGACCGACCGAATTGTCGAAACTGGCCGTTGCGATACGCCCATCCGGCGCCGAAGCGATCCCCATGATCGGCCCGCCATGGCCTTTGAGCGTGAAAAACTCGGACCAGGCGGGCAGGGGGGTCAAAACAAGCGCAAGAGCGAGCCAGCGCATCTATTCTGCAGGTGAGGCCGCTGCCTTGCCGGCCTCTTTTTCTTGCACCTCTTCCAGCCACAGCGAGTGGTGCTCGCGTGCCCATTGTTCTTCGACTTCACCGGTGCCCATGGCGTCAAACGCACCCTCCATGCCCACCGAGCCAAGGTAGATATGGGCGATGATGATGGCGATGAACACGTAGGCGACCATGACATGCCAAACTTGGGCATATTGCATCTCTTCCTGCGGTGACATCTGCACTGGCAGGTTCAGACCCAACGCCTGCGGAATACCTGTCGAATTGGCGATTGAGAAGGTTTTGGCGAACATCGGCAGCTCGAACGGGAATAGCAGCGACAGG
>NZ_JBQFYL010000181.1:0-630 GCF_056541465.1 Ruegeria sp. AH12
CGAATACTGGCGTGAACCCACGGCCAAAAAACACAAGAAGGTTCGCGACCTGTTGGAGCGCGCCGTTGAGATCGATCCTGAATATGCCGGGGCCTGGGGGATGCTTGCGATTGTCTACGGGGACGAAGTGCGCGGCGGTTTCAATTTTCGCAAATCTCCCCCGCCCTTTGATCGCGCGCTGGAGGCCGCGCAGCGTTCAGTCGCCCTGGATCCTCTGAATGCAACCGGCCAGCACGCGTTGTTTCTGACCCATTTTCATCGCGGCGAGTTCGAAAGCTTTGAAGAAGCCGCCGCGAAAGCCTTGCGGGCCAATCCGAACTATCCGGACATGCTGGCCGATCTGGCGGCCTGCTTTGCGTTGCGCGGCGATCTCGAACAGGCCGCGAGACTGAGCGCCCGCGCGATCGAGCTGAGCCCCAACCCGCCTGGCTGGTACCATGCGAGCACATTCCTGATCTGTTTCATGAAAGGTGATTACAGCGGCGCGCAGTCAGCGGCGCGCAAAGTCGGTGGTGGCATGTGGAATGGCTCTGAAGTGCTTGAGCTTATGTGCGTTCCTTACACGGAACCGGACGCCGACCTGGGTTCAACCCTGTCGGCCCTGAAGACCAACATTCCCGATGTAGATCG
>NZ_JBQFYL010000182.1:0-629 GCF_056541465.1 Ruegeria sp. AH12
GGCGCCATAGTTGCAATGACCTTCCGTGTTGCCATTATGGCGCCGACACCGGGAGTTGTCATGAGGCGACGACAGACATTATCTTTGCGAGACTGATCTCGAACCTGCTTGTCCAATTCAACAAATTCTTCTGCCATCGCATCACGCGCTGACGGGAGCGGGAAGATTGCCGCCACCAGGACCGGGTTACCTGCGATCACGCAAATTGCCGCGCTCTTGACTGAAACATCAAGACCCACGAAATAAGTCTTGGTCCTCTCCTTTGAGCTTCAAATCACTACCACAATTATGGTGAACCGGCCCGATGACCGCATCTCCCTTATCAAATCAACCTAAACTAATCCATTGGCGCCGACGTCAGACACGTCTGCATGCCTGATCCGAGACGGCACATTGTTAACCCGTCAGTTCCCTCGATTGCGAGCCTCCAGCCGTTCCAGATTGATGACTGTAGACAGCATCAGTCGATCGTGGCTCCAGTCCTGTGTTTGGCGAACTGATGCTGATCCGATGGCGAGAACAAATGCAAATGAAAGTATCAGTCCAAGAAATACGGCAGGTAGTCGGGTGTCTGCCATCGGCGCTTCGGTCAACGCTAACACGCGCTGCCGCAGTACGTGCTTTGCCTT
>NZ_JBQFYL010000183.1:0-622 GCF_056541465.1 Ruegeria sp. AH12
CTTGGTGATGGCCAAGTGGATTTCGGTGCGGTCTTCTCAAAAATGGCGGCGAATGACTTTGATGGTTGGGCTGTGGTCGAATGGGAATGCTGTCTCAAACACCCCGAGGATGGCGCGCGTGAAGGCGCTCAGTTTGTGTCAGATCACATCATCCGTGTGACCGAGAGAGCCTTTGATGATTTCGCTGATAGTGGCGCCGGCGAAGCCGCCAATCGTAAAATGCTGGGGATTGAGTGATGGTCACAGGACGGAGTGAAGGAACCTCGGGCCGCATTCGGCTTGGCATGGTTGGCGGCGGAAACGACGCCTCCATAGGGGGTGTTCATCGCATAGCTGCACGACTGGACGACAAGTTCGAGCTGGTCGCCGGTGCTTTGTCTTCGACGCCAGAGAAATCCATGGAAAGTGGGCAGGCATTGGGGCTCGAACGGGTCTATGAAGACTTCAAACAAATGGCAATCAGGGAAGCTCGGTTGAAATCTGGAATCGAGGCGGTCTCAATCGTCACGCCAAACCACGTTCACTATGCAGCCGCGCGTGAATTCCTGAAACGCGGTATTCACGTCATTTGTGACAAGCCACTCACCTCGACCCTTGCGGATGCAAAAAGACTGGTGAAGGC
>NZ_JBQFYL010000184.1:0-612 GCF_056541465.1 Ruegeria sp. AH12
TGTGCAGCGGGGCCGATGTCTTGCCGACCGCCCTGCGTACATAAGCCAGTGTTTCGTCGTGATCTTTCGCGACCGAGTCCAGCACCTTCTGATCGTCGCCAACAAGTGCTGTGATCGAACGGTCTTCGTTTCGCTTTGAAATCGGGCGCGCCTCGGACGTTGTCGTCACAACCCGCCATTCGTTTCCGTCGCGCTCAAGCAGCATGTCCAGCAGGCCAAGATGTGACCCCCAAAATCCGCCCATCACCGCCGGTTTGCCCATCAAGGTCCCCTTGTCGACATCAATGCCGGGACGATCAGCAAAGGTAGCGGACGGGAATACGAGGTGATTGTGCCCGGTCGCCAGCGCGTCGATGCCATCGACCCCTGCCAAAACGACCGACGCATTTTCCATTCCATCAGCGTGATCCGCATCCCCAATGCCGGAATGCGACAGGGCAATGATCAGATCACACCCTTGTTCTTGCATCTCGGGTACGTAAGCCTGCGCCGTTTCGACTATGTCACGCGCCTGCACGTTGCCTTCCAGATGCTTGCGATCCCAGTTCATGATCTGAGGCGGAGTAAATCCGATGACACCAACCTTGATCGGATGCTTGCTGCCATCCCCCA
>NZ_JBQFYL010000185.1:0-612 GCF_056541465.1 Ruegeria sp. AH12
CTGCTGGATCAGCCCGGCGGATTTCAATGCATTCAGGCAGGTTGACGCAGTATTGGGTTTCAGCGCTAAAGCCTCGGCAATCTGACCCGCAGCTACGGAATCTGGATAGCGACGCATCAACAGCCGGAACAGATCCAGCCGCTTGGGATGTGCGAGTGCGTTCAGCCTGTCATGAATCTCTATTTCCATAATTCAAGAAATATGGAAATAGAGAGGATTCGTCAATCCTGAAACCACCAGACCTGTGGCATATATTCTGGCCCATCGCCATAAATTGGCAGAGTGTCGGGTTGTTTCAGCTCTTTGACATGGGCGATACGGCCGACATCAAAGCTCCAGATAGGAATGACATAGCGACCCGCTGTCAGAACACGATCCAGCGCGCGCGTTGCCGCAACAAAATCCTCGTGGCTTTCCGAGGCCAGCATCGCGTCGATCAGCCCGTCCACGGCGGGCGAGGTCAGGCCCATAACATTCCGCGTCCCGGGAGCATTTGCGTTTTCGCTGCCCCAATACAGGCGTTGTTCGTTGCCTGGCGAGAGCGACAGCGCACGACGGAACGGGGTCATGTCAAAATCTTGCGCATCGATGCGTGAAGTATATTGCGCGTCA
>NZ_JBQFYL010000186.1:0-610 GCF_056541465.1 Ruegeria sp. AH12
ACAAGCTGACACTTTTCATTAATTATGTCAGAAACTAGCCAAAGCTAAGAGAGGTGCGCCATGGCGACGGCCCTTAAGATCAACGGAAAGACCCATCAGGTTGATCTGCCTGATGATGTGCCCTTGTTATGGGTTCTGCGTGATGAGGTTGGACTAACCGGTACCAAGTTCGGCTGTGGTGTGGCTGCCTGCGGTGCCTGCACCGTTCATATTGATGGTGAGGCCGTGCGGTCCTGCCAGGTAGCGCTCTCGGATGTTTGGGGTGATGTCACCACGATCGAGGGGCTTGGCACGCCTGACGCCATGGCAACGATCCAGAAGGCCTGGGTTGACCACCAAGTGGCGCAATGTGGTTACTGCCAGTCGGGCCAGATCATGCAGGCCGCATCGCTACTGGCTGAAAACCCGGCCCCAACGGACGAAGACATCGACGATGCGATGCAAGGCAACCTTTGCCGCTGTGGCACCTATCCTCGCATCCGCGCGGCCATCCACGATGCCGCTGCCAAGTTGAAGGAGGCTTGAGCCATGGGACGTATCGGTAAAATCGTTCGCCGCACATTCCTGATCGGATCTGCCGCCATCGTAGGTGGAGTGGCCTTCGGTGCCT
>NZ_JBQFYL010000187.1:0-602 GCF_056541465.1 Ruegeria sp. AH12
AAACAGAGCATTCATCCTATCTTGAATTTGCAGAGCAGGGCGGCACAGACTACTACGCTACTTTGCTCTATTACGGCGATGGATCGCTGCATGGATGTACGTTCGTTACTCAGGCAAAGGATGGATTCTCGCCCGAACATCTTAGGCTGATTGAAGCGGCCTTACCGGCCCTTTCTTCTGCCTTGGAACCTGTCACGATGCGAAAATCGTCTAAAGGTCTGCTTCGAACTTATTTAGGAGATGGACCTTCCGAGGCCGTCTGGAGCGGCAATATAAAGCGCGGAGAGCGAACAACTTTGGATGCCGTGGTGATGTTCTCTGATCTGCGAGGCTTTACAGCACTTTCCGAGACCTCTCCGGAAGAAGATATCTTCGACACGCTTAGCGACTATTTTGATCTGGTGGTTAAAGCCGTAGAGGACAACGGTGGAGACGTCCTCAAGTTCATGGGCGATGGCATCCTGTCGATCTTTACTATTGAAGCGCAAAAAGACCATGCCGACCGCTGCAGAATGGCGGCTCTTGCAGCGCAGAGTGTGCTGAGTGGTTTGAACGCTCTCAACACCAGACGAGACGGGTTTCAAAAACCGCCTTTGGATGTT
>NZ_JBQFYL010000188.1:0-599 GCF_056541465.1 Ruegeria sp. AH12
CCCATTCCTTGGCGCAGGCGATGTATTCAATGGGGGCATCGAACCAGACATAGAAGACTTTGCCTTCCATGCCGGGCCAATCTTGATCACCTTTCTTGACTGGTACACCCCAATCCAGATCGCGGGTAATGCCGCGATCCTGCAGGCCGTCGCCATCATGCAGCCATTTCTTGGCGATCGAGGTTGTCAGGATCGGCCAGTCTGTCTTGCTGTCAATCCACGCGTCCAACTGATCTTTCATTGCGGATTGACGCAAATACAGGTGCTTGGTCTCACGCACCTCAAGATCGGTCGAGCCGCTGATCGCGCTGCGGGGCTCGATCAGGTCGGTCGGGTCTAGCTGCTTGGTACAATTTTCGCACTGGTCGCCGCGCGCGCGCTCGTAACCGCAATTGGGGCAAGTGCCTTCGATATAGCGGTCGGGCAGAAAACGGCCATCGGCGTTGGAGTAAACCTGCTTTTCGCTGACTTCCCGGATCAGCCCGGCTTCATCCAGTTTGCCAGCGAAATGCTGGGTCAGTTTACGGTTCTGATCGCTGGACGAGCGGCCAAAGTGATCAAAGCTCAGGCCAAAGCGCTTGGCGATATCGGCCTGTACT
>NZ_JBQFYL010000189.1:0-598 GCF_056541465.1 Ruegeria sp. AH12
TTTCTCCGGCAATTCGCCATTTCAGTTCGAAGACCGCTGGATCGTGATAGACAGCGTACCTCAGGTCACGCAGGCAGATTTCTCTAGCGTCGGACCCAATGACTGGCTGGTGCAAACTGTCCCGTTCACCAATGTCGAGTTGACCTTTCTGGCCAGCCGCGCCGATACCACTTTGGCCGGTTTTCTGGATGTTCCCGAGGGTGAACCCGTTTTTACTGCCGAGCGTATCACATGGCTGCAGGGTCAGCCGGTAACGTTCGCCAAGATGTATTTTGCGGCCGGATATCGGATGACAACCGAGTTCTGATTGTCCGGGCTTTACGCTTCCCCAATTCCACGACAGATTTGCTGCAGAATGTGCGCGTCTGCTGGAAAGGATATCGGGATGGGCAACCCGCTTTATGATCGTTTGCTGGGCATCCATGCAGGCAAGGATACGCCATTTTTGCACCTTCCGGATGGTCAGACTTTGACCCATGCCACGTTTCTGGACACGGCGGCCCGTCTGGCCAACACCATGACAGGACTGGAAATGGAACCGGGCGACCGCGTGGCGGTGCAGGTGGAGAAATCCGTTGAGGCACTGGCGCTTTATGCC
>NZ_JBQFYL010000190.1:0-596 GCF_056541465.1 Ruegeria sp. AH12
GGCGCAGATGGGCAAAAAGCAGATTGAGGTCATGTTGACCGAGCCCATTTTATCCGTTCCCGACGTTCTGTCCGATCATCAACTGACGCTCAACGGTGCAGGCGATGCGCTGATCTATACTTACGACACCAATGCCGAGCGCACGGGCATCACCACTCTTCTCAATGATGTTGCACAGGCCGGTTTAGTGCTGCGTGATGTGCAGACGCGGCAATCGAGCCTTGAAGAGATTTTCGTCAACCTCGTGTCCGGAGAACCCGCATGAACTGGTCCGCTATTACTGCCATCTACCGGTTTGAAATGGCCCGATTCTTTCGCACACTGGCGCAGAGTTTTTTGTCTCCGGTCCTGTCGACCTCGCTTTATTTCGTGGTGTTTGGCACTGCCATCGGCAGTCGCATTCAAGAGATCGAAGGCGTATCCTACGGGGCCTTCATTGTGCCGGGTCTGATCATGTTGTCCGTAGTGATGCTATCAATCTCGAACGCGTCCTTTGGCATCTACTTCCCCAAATTCTTGGGTACGATTTATGAGTTACTTTCAGCCCCCATCAATTTCATCGAGATTGTGATTGGCTATGTGGGCGCGGCCGCAAC
>NZ_JBQFYL010000191.1:0-593 GCF_056541465.1 Ruegeria sp. AH12
GCAAAAACAGGTTTGCGGCGGCACAGCGGCCGCGCAGTATTCAGAAATCGTAAAGTTGACCCCAACGGGCGCTGCAAAGCGCCTCGCTACGCGTCACAGGCTAGTCTGATGATAAGCAAAATCAATAGGCTTTCAGCCTATTTGCATGATCTTTTTCATGCTGTTGCTCATATTTGATGAACGCATTAAGCCTTTTTGAGGTTAGCAGGGCACAATGGCCAAGCAGGCCGCCGCCCCGAGAATGAATTCAGTCCCGGGGCGGAAATGGGGCTTAGTCACCGCGCAACAGGGCTGCAACTCCGGTACGGGCGATTTCAATCAAGCCAAGAGGGCGCATCAGATCGGCAAAGGCATCGATCTTGTCCGGTGCACCGGTGATCTCGAAGATGAACGAATTCAGCGTACTATCGACGACATTGGCCCGGAATATGTCGGCCAGTCGCAGGGCTTCGACCCGTTTGTCGCCTTCACCGACAACCTTTATGATCGCCAGCTCGCGCTCGACCGAAGCACCTTCGACGGTCAGATCATGCACGTCACGGACCGACACGATGCGTCCAAGCTGCGCCTTGATCTGCTCAATCACTTGCGGG
>NZ_JBQFYL010000192.1:0-590 GCF_056541465.1 Ruegeria sp. AH12
CTGAAATCCCCCTTCGAGGTGAGCAGCGCAGCCTATGATCCACTGGATGGGCAGGCGCTGTTGCGGATCGAAGGATTTGCCGACTCTGTTGCCTATCGGGTAGGTCGATTACGCGAAATCCTTGGGGGCGAATGCACCGAGTTAGAGAATTCGAGGAACCGCTGGGTCGATCTGCGCGATCTGCGTGCGTTTCAGGATCTGGAAGGTGATGTCTGGCGCTTATCAGTGAAACCCGGCGATGCAGCCAGCCTTGCAGAACTGATCGACGCGGATCGAACCTTATTTGACTGGGGCGGGGGCTTGATCTGGGTATTGGTGCCAAAGGGCACCGATCTGCGTGCACGACTGGGTCACTTTGAAGGACATGCAACGCTGGTACGCGCAGAGGCTGACACCATCGTTGAATTTGGGCGATTCCAACCAGAGAGCACGCAGATTCAGGTTCTAACAAAGGCAATTCGGAAGAGATTTGACCCTCGGAACGTGTTCAATCCGGGTCTGATGGGGTAGGCGATGCAGACGAAATTTACCGAAAAGCAGTTGCAAGACCCAGCGATTCAGCGATCCAACGAGATACTCCGAAATTGTGT
>NZ_JBQFYL010000193.1:0-588 GCF_056541465.1 Ruegeria sp. AH12
GCTGGCGGCTATGATTGCAGTCTCTGCGCCAACGCTTCACCGAGCATTACACAGGCTTATCGAATTGGACTTGATCGAAGGCGGGTATGGTCGGCTGAGGTTGAAAGATCGACGCGCCCTCGTCGCTAGCTGTCAAAGTTGACGGACGTTCAAGCCGAATGTTCGGTTGACGACCGATCATCCTCACCGAGCCTTCCATCCAAAGACATCAAGATCGCGACAGGGCGCAGCGCGGGGATGTGGCTGAAGATGATCAGGATGCAGACGGTCAAAGGCACACTCAGGAACGCTCCGATCAGACCCCAGACCGTAGTCCAGAAAGTTAATGCCAAAATCACTAGGAAGGTCGACATGTTCAGCGATCGGCCCAGCATGGCCGGATCTAGAAAGTTGCCGATTAGAAACTGTAGTGTGCCGCACCCCAGAACGATCACGAGAAATGGCCCGATCGTCTCAAACTGAACCAGAGCGATCATTGCGGGAAAGATGACGGCGATGATCGAACCGATTGACGGGATGAAATTCAGGGCGAAAGTCAGCACGGCCCAGGTTTCAGCATATTCCAGACCCAGCGCTTTGAATACGGCG
>NZ_JBQFYL010000194.1:0-583 GCF_056541465.1 Ruegeria sp. AH12
CTACGACAAACCAGCCACAATGTTCGTTGCAGATTTTATCGGGTCCCCTTCCATGAACTTCCTGCCGTTTCAAGGAAAGGTCGCGCCTGACTCGGAAATGGTTCGACTAAATGGCCATGACGAAGCCGTGCCCAAACTGATGGAGGGGGCGGAAGGTGACTTAGTTTTTGGGGTTCGCCCTGAGCATGTTTTTCTATCGGATGCGAGCGCCTACAGAGCCAAGGTTCTGGCGACAGAATATTTGGGAACCACCCAGATCGTGACGCTGCAAAGCCCGAACGGAGAGCTGAAAGCCCGGATTGATGCGCGCGAAGTCGTAAATCCCGGCGAGACGGTGGGGTTAGAGTTCCGCTCACCCGCAGTAACACTGTTTGAAAAGGCCACCGGACGCGCGTTGAGGTCCGCTCTGAACGACGAGGTACTAAGTAATGGCTGAAGTCGTTTTAGAGAATATCTCGAAGTCATTCGGCAATCTAAAGGCGGTGGATGATATCTCAATGACGATCCCCAACGGCGCCTTTGTGGTGCTATTGGGTCCAACGGGCGCGGGAAAGACAACGACGCTGAGATTGATATCCGGACT
>NZ_JBQFYL010000195.1:0-582 GCF_056541465.1 Ruegeria sp. AH12
ATGATCGCTTGGAACGAGTTCCTGCTGGCCTTCGTGCTGCTGGACGACCCTTCGAAATTTACCCTGACCCGAGGCGTCACGATGCTGAACTCCTCGGAAATTCCCCGACAGCATCTGATGGCCGGTGCGGTGATCGCCACCGTTCCGATCATGGCGCTGTTCCTGGGACTTGAACGTTTCATGACTAAGGGCCTGACTGCGGGGTCCGTCAAAGGATGACTGAGATGAACCAACATACAAACCCCGACCGCGAGGCGCGCAACATTCTGGTTGCCAATGATCGCGGCGGCTACACCATCCCGACCGAAGGGCTTTACCCCTATCAATGGAATTGGGACAGCGCGATTGCGGCGCTTGGTTTTGCCGAGTTCGACATTGATCGAGCCTGGGTGGAACTTGAAACACTGTTCTCGGGCCAGTGGGATGATGGAATGGTGCCGCATATCCTGTTCCACAAACAGGATGACGGATATTACCCCGGCCCGGATGTCTGGGGTGGCCACGGGCCGATCCCATCCTCAGGCATCATTCAGCCCCCGGTGGCTGCAACTGTGGCGCGGAAGATCTGGGAAAAAGATGGCG
>NZ_JBQFYL010000196.1:0-581 GCF_056541465.1 Ruegeria sp. AH12
GACGCCTGTTTTCCACAAAAGCGTCTTGTATCCACCTTCAGCCTCGCCCTTTTTCAAGATCGAGGCATCGCGGAATGCCAATCCGCGACCTTGCAAGTCAGTTTCACCCGCATTTGCTTTGGCCGCAACCAAACCCGGTGCGACGATCTCCATTTCGACTACGTCGATATAGGGCAGCTGAACCCCATTTGAATCCACCCGATGGTAATAAGGGTTACGGACAAAGTTGTGCCGGATTTTCTTGCCCGAACTTGCGTTGAGCCATGGCTGCAACGTCGGCAGTTCATGATTGTCGTACTTATATAGATTGTCCAACTTGTTATGCAGCGCCGCCCAGCTTTTTACCCGCGCATCTTCGACCTTGAATGCCAGTTCTTCGGGGTCTGCAAACTTCTCGTGATACTGCTTAAGGAACTCAGACGGTCGATAGATAAAGGGCGGCCGCGCCTGAGCAAGTGATTGCAGGAAATTCGGGTTGGGGTCATCCCATTCGAATACAACTGTTGTTTCGTCGGGGAAGGTGACGGTGGGTGTTTTGCCTTCAACCAGCAGGAAATCTGGTGGGCCTGAAGGGCTGAGCA
>NZ_JBQFYL010000197.1:0-580 GCF_056541465.1 Ruegeria sp. AH12
CCCTAGGCGGAACCTACGAAGAGGCTCTGGCCTATTACAGCCGCCCGTTCCCGGCGATTATCATGGGTCTGACACTGGTTGTTGTCGTCCCGCATTTGTTGCGCGAAGCCCAGGAAGCGATTGAGGACTACGTGCATGGCGTCGCGGAAAAGCTGGCGCTGATGGCCGCGCAAGCTTTTGCATACACACTCATTGCTGCGGGTCTGTTTGCGCTCGCGCGTCTGGCCCTCGGATATGCGCAGTAAGGAACAAGAACAATGACAGCAGCATATGAATACGAAACCCACGAATATGACGTGGTGGTTGTCGGTGCCGGTGGCGCGGGTCTGCGTGCAACATTGGGCATGGCCGAGCAGGGTTTGCGCACCGCTTGCGTGACGAAGGTATTTCCGACTCGTTCACACACAGTGGCCGCCCAAGGCGGCATTGCGGCGTCCTTGTCGAATATGGGGCCAGACCATTGGCAGTGGCACATGTATGACACCGTAAAGGGCTCGGACTGGCTGGGTGACACCGATGCGATGGAATACCTCGCGCGTGAAGCACCCAAAGCCGTATATGAGCTAGAACATTACGGAGT
>NZ_JBQFYL010000198.1:0-578 GCF_056541465.1 Ruegeria sp. AH12
GTCCGCGGCGGTGCCACGATCAGCGATCGCTGACCTTTACCAATCGGCGAAACCAAATCGATCACGCGAGCAGACTTGTCCTTGATGGTCGGATCTTCGATTTCCATCTTCAGACGCTCATCCGGATACAGAGGCGTCAGGTTGTCGAACAGAATCTTGTGTTTGGCCTTGTCCGGATTTTCAAAGTTGATCTTGGTGACATTTGTCAGCGCAAAGTAACGCTCGTTTTCATCGGGCGCTTTGATCTCACCTTCAACCGTATCTCCGGTGCGCAGCGAATGCTTGCGGATCATGTCAGGCGAAACATAGATATCATCCGGTCCGGGTAGATAGTTCGCCTCGGGCGAGCGCAGAAACCCGAACCCGTCTTGTAGAACCTCCAGCACGCCGTCGCCACCGATGGTCCAGCCCTCATCTGCACGTTCGCGCAGAATCTGAAACATCATCTCGCCCTTGCGCATGGTTGAGGCGTTTTCGACCTCAAGCTCCTCGGCCATCGCCAGAAGGTCTTTGGGGCTTTTGGCCTTCAGATCGGCCAGATTCAGGGATTCAGTTGTCATGATGATACGAACCTCGGC
>NZ_JBQFYL010000199.1:0-577 GCF_056541465.1 Ruegeria sp. AH12
CCGAGGCTTTGTCAGGCTACCCGGATGTGGCCGAGTTCATGGATCCCAACAGTTTCATGCCAACCCTACGTATCCAGCAGGTGATCGTTTTTGTCATGGTCGCAGTGACGCTTGGGGTGTCGATGCGCCGCCTCAATCGCTTGCTGATGTCCAATGCTGGGCTTGAACGTGAACGTGCTAATCTGTCTCGATACTTTTCGCCGAATGTGGTGGATGAGCTGAGCCAGAACGACGAACCTCTGAAGCAGGTCCGCAAAGAGGATATCGCGGTTCTATTTATCGACATCGTTGGCTTCACCAAGTTCTCGGCTGGCCGTGATCCATATGAGGTTATTGAAGTTTTGCGTGGTTTCCACGCCCGAATGGAGACCGAGGTGTTTCGCCATCACGGAACACTCGACAAATACTTGGGCGATGGGCTGATGGCCACGTTTGGAACCCCCGTACCTGGAGAGCTGGATGCAAGCAATGCGCTGGCATGCGCGCGGTCCATGGTCGAGATGATCGACCGTTGGAATTTGGAGCGCAAGCGCGCGGGTGAGCCAGAGATTCGGATCGGGGTCGGGGTTCATTATGG
>NZ_JBQFYL010000200.1:0-574 GCF_056541465.1 Ruegeria sp. AH12
CCGTGTCCCAGGCGGGGAACATCCGCCTGAAATCCCCGAAGGCCTTTTGCCGAATGCGCGCCTCAGCCCCAGGGGATGAAAGCAGCCCCCCTCGTGTCCCAAACAGAAATCGTCGATTGGGCATCAATCGGAAATAGTGCAGCAAATTACGCGTGTCATAGGCCATCTGATCCGACGTCCAGCCTTGCGCCTGCAGCTCGACATCAGTCAGAGGCCGCGTCACAAGAACCGTTGACTGTGCAGGCATATAACGCGCGGCCAACCAGGGCGGCAGATCCTCGCTTGAGTAGCCATTTGTGCACACCAGAACGTTCGAAGCACGAACGTGACCCGCAGGCGAGGTCAGCACGAATCCCGAGGCGGTCTGTTTGATCTGCGTGATCGGGCTGTTCTGGAACAGAGTTGCGCCCTTTGCCTGGGCGGCGCCAGCCAAACCGAACAGATACTTTCGGGGGTTCAGGGCAAAGCCAATTGGCGTTGTATAGCC
Organism: Ruegeria sp. AH12; assembly: GCF_056541465.1. Taxonomy (NCBI): domain Bacteria; kingdom Pseudomonadati; phylum Pseudomonadota; class Alphaproteobacteria; order Rhodobacterales; family Roseobacteraceae; genus Ruegeria; species Ruegeria sp. AH12. Next base: position 488 of record NZ_JBQFYL010000200.1, read on the forward strand.
GCCGAAAAACGCACCGCCTAACCCAAGGCTCCTCAGTTCGCCGATTTCGTGCAATTGTCCGGCCGGATCGGCCGACCGGCGCAATCG
>NZ_JBQFYL010000201.1:0-572 GCF_056541465.1 Ruegeria sp. AH12
GATTCTTGCAGCAGCATAGAAGAAAGCCGGCTAGTAGTTCTGGGTTAGAAACGCTTGAGGTTTGGGACGGATTTGGATGACGCGTCAAGCCGAACATCTTTGTGCAATGACATGGGTATCAACCGTTCGCCGGGGCGCACCCTAACAGTGTATCTGCGATTATATGTTTCATGCGGCCAGATGTAACTGGCAATTGCAGATTTCCCCTGACCAAGGTGTGCAGGTTTTGATTGGAAATTCTAAAACAATGACTTCGTCGCTACACTCAGTCCTCTGTTAACGCGCACAGCGACGGGAGCGATGAGTTGGGCAGGCTCAGTGGCCTACGAGCCATATTGCGTCAGGTTTCTATTATGCGTGTAAGTTTCGTACGATCGACTTTGGAGGCATGACGCTTGTCCATAGGAATGTGCTTAATCGAAATCACATTTGGAACGTCAAAACCAAGCGCAGATTTAGTCCAATCGTCGATGTGATCCGCGGAACCTTGGACGCAAAGTGTGGGGCCTGCTTTGGTATTGACGAGCGCGCATCGATCTACACCTGGCCATCGCTGTGCCGCGTCTTCGATA
>NZ_JBQFYL010000202.1:0-571 GCF_056541465.1 Ruegeria sp. AH12
TCCCAAAGAGACAAAGCTGCGCCTCGGGTGATGCGGGCAAAAACGGGGATGTTGAAGATACCGATGGCGATGATCGCGTTTATGGCCCCGGCACCAAAGACGGCGGTGATCAGAATGGCGATGACGAGAGAGGGGAATGCAAAGACCAGATCATTGCCGCGCATGATGAATTCATCTAGCCACGATCCACTGCGCGCAGCGGCAGCCAGACCCAAGGGAACGCCCAGCGCCATGCCAATCCCGACCGCGACCAGCGCCACCGCAATCGAGGTGCGCGCACCAACCATGATCATCGAGAACATGTCGCGTCCGAAATGATCGGTACCGAACCAGTGCTGTGCGCTGGGTGGCTGCAGCTTGGCGGGAATGTTCAGCGCGGCGTGGTCGTATGGGGTCCAGACAAAGGACACCAGCGCTGCCAGCACCACCAGTGAGGACAGCGTCGCGCCAAGGATCAGGTTGCGGCTCATGTCCTGCTCCTCAGCCTTGGATCGACTGCGGCATAGGCCAGATCGACAAAAAAGTTCACCATGATGACGGCAAAGACCAGCAGCATAACGACCGATTCCAC
>NZ_JBQFYL010000203.1:0-570 GCF_056541465.1 Ruegeria sp. AH12
GCTGCCCGCTTTCTGGGCATGATTGAGACGCTTGTAGTGGTTATGTACCGCAACCGACAGCACCCGCTTGGCGGTGGCCTGACCGATCACATAGTCATCCAGCACTTCGCAGATATCCTTGGGTGTTGGCACACCGTCCGAGGATTTCAGACCGCTGGCCTTGGTTTCCTCGCGAATGATATCCATGCACAGCTCGACACACTCATCGCAGATGAACACGGTCGGGCCTGCGATCAGCTTACGCACCTCATGCTGGCTTTTGCCGCAAAAGCTGCAATAGAGCGTGTTCTTGCCGTCACCGCCTGAATTCGTCGCCATGCTTTACCCCTCGGGCTCCGTCTCAGCGGCCCCTCTCAAGGGCCGCGCTTGCCGTATATGCCTGCAGCTTAGGCCAGCGTTCTGGCAGCTACAATCTCAAAATCATCCCTCACGCCGGACGCGCGCGGATTTGAACCTAGGCCTCGTCACCATCCATCTTGGCGCGGTTCTCGACGATCTCGTCGATATGGCCCCAATCCTTGGCCTCTTCCGGGCTCATGAAATTGTCACGATCCAGCGCTTTTTCAACCG
>NZ_JBQFYL010000204.1:0-566 GCF_056541465.1 Ruegeria sp. AH12
AACCGCGTGACCAATTTCTCAGCCGTTACAACTGCCTACCGGGGCGCATGGGCGCGGCGGCGCGTGTTTGTGCCTGTTTATGTCGCCGTCCGGTTGCTGCTGGTTGCACTGATCGCTCCGGGCGTTGCCATCGCCGTCAATCTTGCTGTCTCATTGTCTGATCAATCGGCGCTGACGGATCAGGACATTGCGATGTTCCTGCTGTCACCAGCGGGCTTCATCGCGGCGGTTGTAGTTCTCAGCCTGTTCTTACTGGCCGAGGTCTTTGTCTTCTCGGTCATGGCCGGATCGTTGCGGATGGGTGAGCGTGACCCTTGGCGCGCGGGCAGTGCTTCCATCCGGTTGATCCTGACGCGTTTACCTGCGCTTTTCGGCTTTGCCGCACGGTTCATTTTGCGTGTGCTGGTACTTGCGCTGCCTTTTGTCGCCGTGGCTGGCCTGATCGCCTGGTGGATGCTGACTGAATACGACATCAACTATTACCTCACCTTCCACCCGCCTTCATTCTGGGTGGCGGTAGTGCTGATCGGATTTGTGGTGCTGTGTCTGGCTTGGGTTCTGATCCG
>NZ_JBQFYL010000205.1:0-564 GCF_056541465.1 Ruegeria sp. AH12
GCCTGCACCCGATCCGTTGGATCGGGCGGCGCGAATTTGATCGCTTCCAGCTTGAAGCCAACCCCAGACTCTGGCCTGTGCGTATCCTTGCAGGGGCATTGGGCGAGGGGCTGCCGCATCGCGATCTGCTGGTCTCGCGCCAGCATCGGATGCTGGTGCACTCAAAGATCGCCCAACGCATGTTCGGCACGACCGAGGTTCTGATTCCGGCCATCAAACTCACCGCAATGCCGGATATCTACGTTGATGAAAGCGTGGAAAGCGTCGAGTATTACCACCTGCTGTTCGACCGCCATCAGGTGATCTTTGCCGAGGATGCGCCAACCGAAAGCCTCTATACCGGCCCCGAAGCGCTGAAAATGCTGAGCGCCGCGTCGCGTCGCGAGATATTCGAGATTTTTCCCGAACTGACAGACCTTGACTACCGCGCCGACCCGGCCCGCATGATCCCCGGCGGGCGGCTGCAAGCGCAGTTGATCACGCGGCATTTGAAGAATAACAAGCCGCTGTTGCGGATGTCCCCGATCTTGACCTCAAATGAATTCAACTCGGGTGCAAAGATTT
>NZ_JBQFYL010000206.1:0-564 GCF_056541465.1 Ruegeria sp. AH12
GAATCCAGTCACTCGGTGCACAACAACATCTTGCCGTTAGTGCTGGATTTGTCCAACGTCTCCCCCAATCAGGGATGGGCAGGCAAGGAACGCTCTTCATTCGACAGTCGCGCCAATCCAGATGCAATTCTGGTTCTGGCCCTTGTCCACCACATTCGGATTTCTGCCAATATCCCGATGGCATTATTCCTAGACTGGTTGCGGTCTTTCAATTGCGACATCGTTATTGAGTTCGTTGATCGGCACGACGAGATGGTCGTCAAATTGCTGCAGAACAAAACGGAACAGTATCTGGATTACGACCGCGTGGCCTTCGAGCACGAGCTAAAAGAGCGCTTTAAAGTGCGTACTTCCAAAGACCTCAAAGGCGGTAAGCGCGTGATTTACCATATTGAGCCACAGTGATAGGGGATGTTGTTTATACGGTCCTGTTGCCGGTTATATATCCGATGGACTTGCTGTTCGATTTGATGTGGACTGCAACGAATTCTGCTGGGCTATCGATAATTCTGCTTGCAATGGTGATCTCGATTTTGACCATCCCGCTTAAGAAGTGGGCGAAAA
>NZ_JBQFYL010000207.1:0-563 GCF_056541465.1 Ruegeria sp. AH12
ACCTGCGCCGGTCACGCGCGCTGGCTGCGGCCATAACACAAGCCGATCAACGCGCTTCGGCCCTCATTTTGACCGGTTCACCCATTGCCGGACGGTTTACTTTTCCGCGTCGCGTTGACCATGTCCGTCTACCCGGGGTCACCAAACGCGCCGACGGCTCGTATGCTTCGCAGACCATCGGCATGGGCATCGATGATGTGACCGAGTTGCGCGCAAGCCTGATCCAGACATCTGTCGAACAGTTCGACCCCGATGTGCTGATCGTCGACAAAGAGCCTACCGGTTTTCGCGGTGAGCTGCTGCCGACGCTTGAGTATCTTGAAAACTCCTGCTCAACCAAATTGGTTCTGGGCCTGCGCGACGTTCTGGATGAGCCCGAAGTACTGGCCGCCGAATGGGAGCGTAAGGACGCGATCTCGGCGACTGAACGATTCTATGATGAGATCTGGGTATATGGGTTGCGATCGGTCTACGATCCTACACAAGGCCTTCCCCTCAGCCCGGCGACGCAAGAGCGCATTCATTGGACAGGGTATCTACGTCGCGATCTTGGGCCGGTTGGT
>NZ_JBQFYL010000208.1:0-562 GCF_056541465.1 Ruegeria sp. AH12
CTGAGCGACGGCACCCGCATCCGCTGCAAACTGGTAATCGCCGCCGACGGGCGCAGTTCACCAATGCGCAAAGCTGCCGGGATCAATGTTCATACCACGCGCTACGGCCAAAAGGCCCTCGCCTTCGCCGTCACCCATCCCATCCCGCACGACAATGTCTCGACCGAGATTCACCGCTCGGGCGGGCCGTTCACATTGGTCCCCCTGCCCGACTGGCAAGGCCAGCCGTCCTCGGCCATTGTCTGGATGGAACGTGGGCCACGTGCCGTTGAACTGTTAAACCTTGAAACCGACGCGTTCGAAGCCGCCATGACCGAACGCTCTTGCGGGCTGTTCGGACCGCTGAAATTGGCCTCACGCCGGACGATCTGGCCGATCATCAGCCAGTCGGCGGAACGGTTGTCGGGCGAACGCATCGCGCTGATGGCCGAGGCCGCGCATGTGGTGCCACCTATTGGTGCGCAGGGGCTGAACATGTCGTTGGGCGATCTGCGCTGCTTGCTGGAATTGACGCAAGCCCGGCCCGAGGGCTTAGGCGATGCGCAGATGCTGGATTCCTATC
>NZ_JBQFYL010000209.1:0-559 GCF_056541465.1 Ruegeria sp. AH12
CTGTATGGCAATCCTCATGCAGCAAGCCTGCGCGGCTGAGTTCACCAAGGATCGAGAAGATGCCACCAGCGCGGTGGACGTCTTCCATGTGCACGTTTTCGATGTTGGGCGCGACTTTGCACAAACAGGGCACTTGGCGGCTCAGGCGGTCCATGTCGGACATGGTGAAATGCACTTCACCTTCGTGCGCGATGGCCAGCAAATGAAGCACCGTATTGGTCGATCCACCCATTGCGATATCCAAGCTCATGGCATTTTCGAACGCGTCGAACGTGGCGATTTCACGCGGCAAAAAGCCTTTCTCGTCCAGATCATAGTGGCGCTTGGTGATCTCGACGATGCGGCGACCAGCTTCCAAGAACAACTCTTTACGGTCGGCATGTGTGGCCAGGGTCGAGCCATTGCCCGGCAGCGCCAGACCCAGTGCTTCGGCCAGACAATTCATCGAGTTCGCGGTGAACATGCCCGAGCATGAACCACAGGTTGGACAGGCGTTTTCTTCAATGTGTTGCACCTGCTCATCGGTAAATCGATCATCCGCTGCGGCAACCATCGCGTC
>NZ_JBQFYL010000210.1:0-557 GCF_056541465.1 Ruegeria sp. AH12
GGATCGGCATATGGGACGAGCAACGGGTTAGCCACAGACAAAGCCTGAACCAGACGCACCATGCCGTGTGCCGCAAAGACCGCCGCGAGCGCGTAACGCGCGTAGTTCAACTTACCGCCAAGCTCGAACCGCTGTATTTGTGCAAAAGCCAGCAGCAGCCAGATCACCGCCAGCAGCCCCAGCCCCCAGTGGCTGTCTGTAGCGCCGCCTTCTCCGAAGCTTTCCAGCCAGCGCAGCAACAAGAGCGATAGCAGTATTCCCGCCGTTGCCCAGGCCGCGCTTTCAAGCAGCAATGAGGCAATCGGGCGGTCCAAGGACCTTAGCAACGCCCACCCCATGATGAACCCGGCAACCGCTACCGCATAGACCAAGGTCATTTCGATCAACGGCGCGGTTTCGGCCCAATCGAGCCCCGGGTCGAGCACAAGCCGTACGGTCACCGTGAACACACCCGCCCAAATGAACCAACTCATCGGAGCCAGAACAAATCGCCGGTCCAGCGCCGCGGCCACAACAATCATGGCGACAAGTGCTACCGTCAAAGCGGCAGAGCTGAG
>NZ_JBQFYL010000211.1:0-556 GCF_056541465.1 Ruegeria sp. AH12
CGCCAAATCCAGCGCCGGAGCGATTTGATGGGCGATTCCGCTTGACCTTTGGGGCTGCACTCTGTTGAACCCACCGGGTGTGTTTCACTGCTCAAGGTGGCTGTCCCCGATGGACGATCAGAACAAAAATCTCATCCTTGCAACCGCGCTCAGCTTTCTGGTGATCCTTGTCTGGTTCGTGCTGTTCCCACCGCCGGAATCAACCACGACGCAGGACGCTGCAGAAATTGCTGCTCTGGAAGGCGACGAGGTGCAAACACCCAGCGCGACCAGCACCGTGGGTGAAGCCACAGCGACCGCCGAGGAAACACTGCCAGAGGAACAAGCCCCTCGCGTCAACATCGACACCCCCCGTCTGAAAGGCAGCCTGTCCCTGTCCGGCGGGCGGATCGATGAGCTGTTTCTGAAAGATTATAAAGTCTCGATCGAAGAAGGCGCGCCTATTGTTGAGCTGCTGTCTCCGGTTGGTTCGGAATCGGCTTATTATGCCCTTTACGGCTGGGCACCGGGTACAGGAGTTGCAGGTGCGGATGTCCCGGGCCCCAACACGCTCTGG
>NZ_JBQFYL010000212.1:0-552 GCF_056541465.1 Ruegeria sp. AH12
CCAGACGCGCGAGGCCATTGAGCAGTACGGCATGGTGGACCGCACCGCCGAAGGTAAAACACCCCGCTGGTTGGTCTGCCTATCGGGCGGTAAGGACAGCTATACCCTTCTGGCGGTGCTCTACGAACTGAAATGGCGCGGTCTGCTGCCCGTGGATCTTCTGGCCTGCAATCTGGATCAGGGGCAACCGGGGTTCCCGGCAACAGTCCTGCCAGAATTCCTAGACCGTATGGGGGTGCCACATCGGATTGAGTATCAGGACACCTATTCCGTTGTGATGGACAAAGTTCCGCAGGGCCGCACCTATTGTGCGCTGTGTTCACGCCTGCGTCGGGGCAACCTCTATCGTATCGCGCGCGAGGAAGGTTGTTCCGCAGTTGTGCTTGGCCATCACCGCGATGACATCCTTGAAACCTTTTTCATGAACCTGTTCCATGGCGGTCGTCTTGCAACCATGCCACCAAAACTGGTGAATGAAGAAGGTGATCTGTTCGTCTATCGCCCGCTGGCCCATGTGGCCGAGGCGGATTGCGAGAAATTCGCCAAGGCGAT
>NZ_JBQFYL010000213.1:0-551 GCF_056541465.1 Ruegeria sp. AH12
CACTTGGGAACCGCTCGGACAGGCAGAATGTCGGCAGCCTCAGCGCTGACCACGGACGGAAGCACGTACCCGACAGAGACTGACAAACGGCAAAGCGAGAATAATGCGAACTCTGCAAGTTCGTAACGGATAAGGTTCGGGGTGTTTAGGTTAGCCGTGTGTCTGGATGGTTTTTTGTTGAAAGGTGCCCTTTTGCCATTTGAAGCGTCTTATGCCTCTTTCCCTGGACTTGCGTGGCTGCGAACCGCCATTAGATACAGATCAGAGCGCAAAGCTCTCAGTTCGAGGCCCAGACATCAACCGCGGTTGGGGTGTGACTATTCGGGAGCCTAAATGTTCGAAAGCGCGACTTTCCGTCGAAGCGAGACAAGCCACCAAGATTTCATGGATCTTGGTCTGCTTGCTGAAACACTCCTTTTCTACGGACAGGTGAATCTACTGCTTGATACGGCTAATCTAAGCCATCTGCTTCGAACACTTGGCCCGTTGACGACCCATAGGCTGGTGACCGCTCCCGGGGTGAACCCGCTCTTGGTAAATGAGACTCTGGG
>NZ_JBQFYL010000214.1:0-551 GCF_056541465.1 Ruegeria sp. AH12
CGCCATACCGTTGGTGACCGGGTGAACGCCGCGACCGGCGGCATAGAATTCCGATGTGGAACCCGCACGAGCCCAGATCGCGATGCCGATGTAAAGCGCAAAAGACGCGCCCACAAACAGCAGGTTGATGGTAAACTGATCCATGCCGATTACTCCTCGTCCACGCCGTGCTCAGCGTCGAGCTTGTTCATGCGCCAGGCGTAGTTGAAGATCAGCACCAGAAAGACCAGGATCGATCCTTGCTGAGCGAACCAAAAGCCCAGATCTGTACCGCCAACGGCGATGCCGGACAGCAGCGGACGCAGCAGAATGCCGAATCCAAACGACACCAGCGCCCAAATCGCGAGGCTGATGTAGATGAGGCGCAGGTTGGCCTGCCAATAGCCCTTGTCGGCTTCAGCAGTCTGCGCGGAGTTTGTTGAATGATCCGCCATCGCGGGTTCCTCCTTCGCTCCCCTCATTGGCGGCCCATTGCCCAACTCCTCCAGTGCGGTGGGCCGCTTCTCGGTTGTGCCAAACGCCCCGTGACGTCAGGCATAACTTCTCTGGTC
>NZ_JBQFYL010000215.1:0-548 GCF_056541465.1 Ruegeria sp. AH12
CAACACGATCCGGTCGCGCAGCAGATGATCCACCTTGATGTCATCCACTGGCAGAGACTGGATCAAGCGCCCCTCTTCGCGGGCAGCGCGCATCGCCTCAGCAACCTCTTCAAAAGCACCCTGCCCTGCGGCCTCGCGCGTCACATGGGCGATCGGCGCACGTCCGGGTGCGCCAAGGGCCGCTCCATGGGTCCTGATCTCCTGTGCCGGAGACACATTCTCAGGGTTGGCCGGTTCCAATCGTCTGCGTTTGGCCATGCTCTGTCTCCCTGTCTGGTTACTCAGCCGCCGATGTCGCCTGCGCCAGTTCATCACGGCGCCATGCTCCGATGAGAAGTTGCTTGAATGCGGCATAGGTCTCATCGAAGGTTGCCCGTCCGCGGGCATAGGTGTCGCGGTTAAAGTCGCGGTAATCAGCCTCATAGATACCATGCACCTGCTCGCCCGTCTGACCAATCAGAGCAGTGTAATCTTGCCGGAAGGGAGACAGGCGCCGCCCGAGATAGGCCTGCATGAGCCCTGCCATCTCGGCCTGTTGCGAGGCATCG
>NZ_JBQFYL010000216.1:0-543 GCF_056541465.1 Ruegeria sp. AH12
GGATGGCGCGCACATCAAGCGCCGGGTGGATGAATTGTTGGATCAGGTGGGTCTGGGTTCCGGAGCCGGTCAAAAATACCCGCACGAGTTTTCGGGTGGTCAGCGGCAGCGTATATCGATCGCCCGCGCTTTGGCGACACAACCCCGGTTCCTGATCTGCGATGAGCCCACAAGCGCGCTCGACGTTTCAATCCAGGCGCAGATTTTGAACATCCTGAAAGACCTGCAAGAGCATCTGGGCCTGACCATGCTGTTCATCAGCCACGACCTACCTGTGGTGCGCCAGATGTGTGACCGAGTTGCGGTCATGAAACAGGGACAAATCGTCGAGGTTCAGGACACCAGCGATCTGTTTGCCAGTCCGAAAACCGAATACGCGCAAGAACTGTTACGGTTGATGCCGAAACTCGATGACCTGTCGACTGACGGGCTTGGGGTCGAAGCAGGATAGGGCCGCGACACCCGTTGCAGGCGCTCCGTGACTAGAGGCCTTGTTCGAATGCCCGGAACTCGGCAGCGATAGCCGCAGCTGCGATCGCCAGC
>NZ_JBQFYL010000217.1:0-542 GCF_056541465.1 Ruegeria sp. AH12
CATCGACGATCAAACCCTCGCTATCAATGGGTTGAAACCTTACATTCCCAAAATTTGCCTGAAGGATCTTGCGTGCATCCGGATATCCCGGATCCTCCATAACCGCAGTTTTATCGCGCCCGCCGAACAACAGGCTGGTGATAAACAATCCGTTTTGCGAACCCAATGTGATCAGGATTGAATCGCTGGGTTCAAAAATACCGCGACGGGGCAGGATGCGCTGCCGGACCTGCTCGATAAGTTCAAAGCAATCCTCGTACAGCCCGTCTGCAGACCAGATTTTCAGATGCTTTCGATTCATGGCCAACCGAGTGCATTCGCGCCAATCCGCAACCGGGAATGCGCCATCATCGATTTGGTTGCACACAAACGGATAGTCGTACTTGTACCAGTCATTTGGGCGCTGGATGGTTTCGATCTCTTCGGTGCGGCGCAATTTGTTCAGTTTCTGGCCAATCGATGTGCGCTGTCTGGTGCTGGTTCGCCCAATCGCATCACCGTCCGTGCGAATCCCTACGTCAGAGCAGACATAATAACCCGAG
>NZ_JBQFYL010000218.1:0-542 GCF_056541465.1 Ruegeria sp. AH12
CTAGGTCATCTGCTCGGCCTCTGCCAGAACCAAGCCCTGTTTATAGACCTTGCGCGTCAAACGCCGCTTCGCGCGTCGGACCGAGGCAATCAGGGTCTTGTCTTTCACGCCAAGCTTTTTACGCAGCAACCGAATGGTCTCTGCGATCCGGGTCTGGATATCGATTTCCTGCGTCATTGGCGCCTCCTGACGGGACAATGTAGCCGCGCGTCACACCGGCGACAATGGGGCTGGTTGTTCCGCGCGGTGACGCGTATCACAGAAGCATGCTGAATACGATCATCCATGGCGACCCGACTGATCATCCGCCCCTGCTGATAGCGCATGGCCTCTATGGTTCGGCGCGCAATTGGGGAGTCATTGCGCGGCGACTGTCGGACGAAAGACAGGTGATTGCCGTCGATATGCGCAATCACGCCTACAGCTTTTGGGATGCTCAGCATGGCTACCCAGATTTGGCGCATGATCTGGCAAAGGTCATCGACAGCGTTGGCGGCATCGCCGATATCGTCGGGCATTCCATGGGTGGAAAAGCTTCGATG
>NZ_JBQFYL010000219.1:0-542 GCF_056541465.1 Ruegeria sp. AH12
TATTGTGACATCTCTATCCGCGTTGGACTGGCTTGCTGTGGGGCGGGCAGGCGCAGATGAGCCGGTTTCCCGCATCATACGTCAGATGGTTCTTTCCGAGAGCGGTGCCGCACAGGCGCGTTTGTTCGGAGGCGGTGATGCGCCGCTACGCGCAGCGGCGCTGGTGAATGGTACCATTTCTCATGCGCTTGATTATGACGACACGCATTTCGCTCATATCGGTCATCCATCGGTTGCTGTTTTTCCTGCAGCCCTTGCTCTTGCGGCGTGGGAAGACCGACCTCTGGTCGATCTGCTTGAGGCAGCGCTAGTGGGAATGGAGTTATCGATCCGCATCGGTTTGTGGCTTGGTCGTGGTCATTATCAGGCTGGTTTTCACCAAACAGCCACGGCTGGCGCGTTTGGGGCTGCGGTGGCTGCGGGTCGGATTATGGCATTTGACGTAAAGCAGATGCGTGACCTGTTGGGGCTAACCGCGACCCGGGCCTCAGGGCAGAAATCACAGTTTGGGACCATGGGTAAACCTTATAACGCTGGGCTTG
>NZ_JBQFYL010000220.1:0-539 GCF_056541465.1 Ruegeria sp. AH12
CCACGGCTCGGGGTCGTCGATCAAGAACACGGGCGCGCGAAATTGCTCTACCAGCAACACCGTGTCGCGCACCGGATCATAAGGCAGGACGATCACTGCAGACCCTTGCATCAACCCGCTGCGATGCAGCACCGGGCTCAGGGCGCCGTCATACTGACGATGCTGCAGTTCAATTTCATCCATCCCAAAATAGTTGACATAAGCGTGCTTGCGGTCATGAACGATCACGTCATCCGCAACGCTCCGCTCATCCCCCGTTCCACGTTGTCTTGCCGCTAATCTGGCCCAGGCGCGTGTTCTCATAGCTGGAAAGCTGCGCACGATGTCCGAGGCATCGACTCTTCCAAAATGGGCCATCACCTCGTCTGCCGCGAACACCGAAAGCGCACCCCAATCCCTGATCCAGGTTTCAAGATCCCACGGTGCGCCTTTTTTCCAAATGTCAGTATCCGGAAAGAACACCAAGGCCTGATGTTCTTTTCCATCCTCAGTCACGATTGTCTCCGGGCGCAGTTCATATTCGAACCCGCCTTCATAGA
>NZ_JBQFYL010000221.1:0-538 GCF_056541465.1 Ruegeria sp. AH12
AGATGGGCTCCAGTCATCGGCGCGGGTCAGCGGAGCGAAGACCGCGCCGTTTTCCACATCCTTGCCCAGATCCCAGGGGCGCTGCTTGTTGCGCTCGCGGATCTGCAGGTCGCGGCGCGTCATGTCCAGCGCACAGCCATAGCCAAAAATCGCGTTGCGGGCCTCAGTGGCTGTGGCCCGAAAAACCGGTTTGCCGATTGCAACGGCCAGTTCCATTTCGTGATGATAATCCTCGGTGCCTGCCGGATACGGCACATGCGCTCCGGTCAAAACCGCGTTGGGCGCGGATTTGGTGAAGTAAAACGGCGCCTGACGATCCACCTCATGCCCCATCTCGGCAGCGTGGGCGGCATAGTTGCGGCCCACGCAAAAAATCCGCCCGATCGGATAGGTCGCCTGTTCCCCCTGCACCGGGATGCTTGGGATGTCCGGAAGCGTAAAAAGGTGGTTGGGCATGACGTGCCTCCGTTTTTTTTTGAACGGGGTTCATTGTAAATCGCCAAAGGCTGCCTTCAATCGCGCACAGGCCTCTTCGACC
>NZ_JBQFYL010000222.1:0-537 GCF_056541465.1 Ruegeria sp. AH12
ATGTATGAAAAACGGGTGAAAGGCGGGCCAAAGCGCAAACATACGCTTGGCCAGTGGCCCAGGCCCATTGGTCTATCAGAAGCCCGTAAGATGGCGTTGGAGATTGAAGCCGAAGCCGCGCAGGGAATTGACCGCATCGCGAACGCAGAGGAAAAGAGGCGCGAAAAGAAGCGTACACAGGCATCAACGCTGAACGTGTCGCAGGTGCTGGATATCTATGACACCATCCATCTATCCAACCTCAGAACGCGCAACGAAAGGCTGCGCCAGTTGCGCCAATCCCTAACTGAGCATCTGGAAAGCCCAATCACTGACTTGACGCGAAGCGATATTCAAAAAGCCGTGGACGCAAAAGCATCGGCTGGCCGAAAGGCGTACGCTAATCGTATTCGGGCTGCGTTGTCTGCGTTCTCAAATTGGGCATGGGTGCGCGGCTACATTTCCGAGAATATTGCCAGCGGCGTTGCGAAGGCCACGACCGAGCATGCGCGAGAACGGGTTTTATCGATTAGTGAGATACGGGCAATCTGGACGGCT
>NZ_JBQFYL010000223.1:0-533 GCF_056541465.1 Ruegeria sp. AH12
GTCGGGGCCAAGTCCACAGCCCGGACCATGCTAAAGGATACCGCAAATGTACTTGTTCTTGGCTTTTTTATTGGTTCCGATCATCGAGATCGCCCTGTTTATACAGGTTGGCGGTCTGATCGGGCTTTGGCCGACGCTTGCAATCGTGGTTCTGACCGCCGTTCTGGGCACGGTTCTGGTGCGGACACAAGGTCGCATGGCGCTGGCGAATTTGCAGCGATCCTTTGCCGAATTGGACGACCCAACCGAACCGCTGGCCCATGGGGCGATGATCTTGCTGTCCGGTGTTTTGCTGCTGACACCAGGGTTTTTCACCGATGCCATTGGTTTTGCGCTGCTTGTTCCCGGCATCCGGGTCGCAGTGTTCCGCTATCTCAAGTCCAAGGCGACCATCACCCATTTTCAAATGGGCACCGGCGCACAATTCAGGTCGGGGCCAAACCCGTTTGATCAGGACGATGTGATAGATGGCGAATTCACCGAGGTTCGCCCTCGCCAGAACTCCGGAAAGCCGTCGAAGTGGGTGGAAGGCC
>NZ_JBQFYL010000224.1:0-531 GCF_056541465.1 Ruegeria sp. AH12
CGCGCGCGCGATTTCTCATGCGCGCGGTGTTCCAGGAATGTGCGGATCTTGACCAGTCCCAGCCCGATATATGCTGAAAGGGCGAAGGCCCAGATCGGCATTTGCGAAAGCGCGACGATCCAAAGAGTCGCGACAACGCCGGGCATATGCAGCGCCCATGCCAACAAAATCGCCCGATCTCCGCGAAGTGCACCACGCAGTTCATCCCTCAAGAACGCAACCTGCCCGATCGCAGGCCCCAGAACCATCCGCCCCAGCAAAGTATTGTTCACTTGATACATCCGTCTTTGCCATTGAGCCAGAGACGCCCAGACCTGCGGGTCGAGATAGTTGGTCTCAGGGTCATCATAGGGATCGGTTAGGTTCGCGTCACAGTGATGCGCCAGATGCAGGTCCCGAAACCGATTGTAGGGAATGAACAAAGTCAGCGGCATCGCCATCAGCGTCTCATTCAGCCACTTCTGGCGAAAGGGATGCCCGTGCAAAGCCTCATGGGTCAGCGAGGAATGCAGCGCAGCCACCAGCCCCATG
>NZ_JBQFYL010000225.1:0-529 GCF_056541465.1 Ruegeria sp. AH12
AGTTCTTGCCAATCGCCCAGGCGCTGCGCGAAGACCTGAACCAGTATGCAACGCGCGTGGCCGCTTTGCGCGAAACCGGGCCGGGCACTTTGCTGATCGGTTGCGGGCCTCTGACCACGAGAACCCTGATCCTGCCCGCCCTGCGATCAGTGCGGCAAGTGACGCCTGATCTTCGTTTCCGAATTCTGGTAAGCGCCTACGCACGACCGCTTGATTTGTTGCAGGCGGGAAAGTTCGACATGTTCCTCGGTGACCTGACCTACACACCCGAAGCTGACAACGTCGAGATTATGGTGATGGAGAAACAACAAATCCAGTTTGTGGCACATCGCGACCATAAGATTCATCAGCGTGGCCCGCAAACGATGGCAGGCATATTCGATTTTCCCTTTGCATCTCCGCATCTCCACAAACACTGGAAAGCCGCTTTGACAAAAGCACTTGGTGGCGGTGCTGAAGCCGTCGAAAAGGTGAATGCAGAGCCGCACATCGAATGCGACGACTACAACCTCCTGACCGGATTGTGGGC
>NZ_JBQFYL010000226.1:0-525 GCF_056541465.1 Ruegeria sp. AH12
GGTCCTCGACCGCTTTCGCGGCGCGAATAATCGGTGCATAGCCAGTGCAGCGGCACAGGTTTCCGGCAAGCTGGGTGTCATGATCCGTGGCGCCCGTCGCATGGCTGGCGACCATCGACATGACAAAACCCGGAGTGCAAAAACCGCATTGCGAACCGTGCAAGTCAACCATTGCCTGTTGAACGGGATGTGCTTCGCCATCCGGGCCGCTTGCCCCTTCGACTGTTCGAACCGCTTTGCCATGCAGCTGGGGCAAGAACAGGATGCAGGAGTTCAGAGCTTTTGCACCGTCTTCGTCCGTCACCATGACCGTGCACGCGCCGCAATCGCCTTCGTTGCAGCCTTCTTTGGTGCCTGTCAGACCGCGATCTTCACGCAGCCAGTCCAGTAGGGTGGCCGTCGGATCGACATCCGGCAGCTCCACTGTCTCTCCGTTCAGAAGAAACGTGATGTTCATTCGAGAAACCCGTCGCGTTACCCGGTTGCGCCCGTTCGGCCCTCCTTCGATGCGACGTAGAAAGAGTG
>NZ_JBQFYL010000227.1:0-524 GCF_056541465.1 Ruegeria sp. AH12
CCAGCAATTCGAACTGGTCGCCGAGTTTAGTCAGGCGGACTGGGCGTTGTTGGATCATCCGATCTCTGGTGCCACTGCTGATCTGACACAGCGCTCGGGCGGAGCGTTGGGGCGGGCTCAAGTCCGGCGTGGAGGAGGGTTTCTGGATCAAGACACACGGCAGGTGCGGGTCTTTCTGGATGTCACAAAGCCCGATGAACGCATACTCGCCGGAGACTTCCTGCAGGTTCACATTCCCGGACGCCGGATCTCGGACACATTAACCCTACCCGAAAGCGTCCTGACCCGTGCGGGATACATTTGGATTGTAGACGATAAGGACCAATTGCAGAGGCTTAGCCCGAACATCCTGTTCCGCAGCGAAAGTACAGTGACGGTATCGGCTCCCGAAGGGACCGGCCCGTGGCGCGTGGCCAAAACACCTTTGGCCTCGTTTCTACCGGGTCAGCGGGTGACGCCGCAATCAGATGGGGGCTGAGCCATGCACGCTCTGACTTACTGGTTTATTCGAAATCCGGTCGCTG
>NZ_JBQFYL010000228.1:0-524 GCF_056541465.1 Ruegeria sp. AH12
CCCCGGGTCCTCGGTCGCGGGTCAGTCGAACGTCAAGATTTTCCCAAATCTGGATGCCGGAAATATCGGGTACAAGATGACTCAACGGCTGGGCGGTTATCTGGCGATCGGTCCGGTTTTGCAGGGGCTCGCCAAACCGGCCAATGATCTATCGCGCGGATGCAGCGCGGAAGATGTGACGCAGATCATCGCGGTGACCATCCTGCAGGCGCGCGAACCCTAAACTCGGCAGCCCGCCTGCTTTATCGCGCAGGCCCGCGACACATTCATTACAAACAAAGGACCATCCGTTATGGCGTCCGCTGATCCCTCAGACCTATCCCTCACCGAGCGGAGCAAGGAGCGTGTTCGCACGCTCTTTCCTGGTATCATGATTGCGGTGACCGTGGCCGTCGCCGCCAAGTTTCTGTCCGAACATTATGCGACCCCGGCCATGCTGCTGGCCCTTCTTCTAGGGATTGCGGTCAGCTTTCTGGGCGAAGAAGGAAAAACCGTTGAGGGGATCGGATTCGCCGCACGCACAC
>NZ_JBQFYL010000229.1:0-523 GCF_056541465.1 Ruegeria sp. AH12
GCTTGACCCCATGGTGCTACGGTAGCATGCGGCTTTTTACGTTCAAGTCATATTCTAGGGAATGCATGCTTTATGAGCAATTTCCACGAAGGCAACGCGGATGGACGAAGAAGACTTCTTTGACGCTCAATTCCCGGGAACCTCCGTTCTGCTGCGAAACATGCGCGCCCAAGACAGTGAGTTCGACCGCATTTGCCTCGACTATCAGGAGATGATGACCGAGCTGGCACAGTCTCCTCTTTCCGACACGGGCGTTCGCCCTCGGTACCTCGCGGATCTGGCGGAAACCGTTACTGATTTGCGAAGCTCTATCGAAGCAAAGCTGTCAGACGTTCCGGGTACGCCCGGGCATTTGGATCAAACGAAAGGCTTGAAATGACCCTGAAACACATTTTGCCCGCGCTAATCCTGACTGCAGCTTCGGCATATGCCCAACAGAACCCGATTATTCACGATGGTGAGTTCGAATTTCTGCGTGCCCAGTTCGGCGCAGTCTGGGATGCCCAGGACATTGAGATTGACG
>NZ_JBQFYL010000230.1:0-522 GCF_056541465.1 Ruegeria sp. AH12
TCATCGGTCACCAGCGATAGCGGCGGCACCAGCTCCGCGCCCAACCCGCGGGATCGTAAAAAGCCATCCTCGATTCGGGTTGCATTCAGCGTCTCACCGGCCCGGCTGGCCCAAACCATATGGGGTTGTTTGGTATTCTCTGGCTGCTCGGCCACGAAACGCACCTTGCCGTGCTGGCCGAACATGCGTTGCAGGTGGCGGCGTTTCCATACCCGCATCCCGGAGGCGGTCCAGCCTTTGTGGTCCTGCCGCCAGGCTCGGGTTTGCGCCTCAAGCGTATCGAGCACGCATTCCAATTCGCACAAACGATCATTGTAGGGATCATACCAGCGCGGGTACAGGATCATCGCGGCGGCAAAAAGCTGCGCCCGCGTAAGATTCCGTTGGCGACGGAGCAGGGGGGCATCATCCTGCGTCAGCCCCCACCCAGCGTAGAATGGTTGCCCGAACACGCGAGGTTTGTGCCCGGCCAATATCGCCTCAAATCCCATCTGCGAGGACAGCGTGTAAACCCCGATGGCC
>NZ_JBQFYL010000231.1:0-522 GCF_056541465.1 Ruegeria sp. AH12
CTGCCAGCAGGTATGAGGTGACGGCGACCGGCGCACACATTTGCAAAACCAGAACTCCGAAGGCTACAGGACCCAGTCCAAAACTGATGGCAAGAGCCCAGCCCAACCCGAAGCACACCGCGAGTTTCAGCAGGGACAACCATATAGCCTGTTGCAGCTTCTGTGTTGTCAGGCGTGCAATCGCGACCCCAAGGGTGATCAGCATCATAGGCACCGCCATCTGGCCCAACAGTTCCAGCGTGTTGGTTAGAAACAGTGGCGTCTGCCATCCACGCCACAGAAACAATGCCCCCAGCAGCGTGGCCCAGACCATCGGCTCGCGCAGAACCTTGCCAAAGGCGCCGCGCCCCGCGACCAGATAGATACCGTAGGTAAAAGAAAACAGAGCGGTAACGGCCAAAAAGATCACCGCGAAACCCAACCCAGCCTGCCCAAAGGCAAAGATGCACAAAGGCAGGCCCAGATTCCCAGTGTTACCGAAGATAAGAGGTGACAGATAGGTCCGCTGCTCAAGCCCTGAGG
>NZ_JBQFYL010000232.1:0-517 GCF_056541465.1 Ruegeria sp. AH12
GTTTGACGATGGCCAGGGTCTCTTCCGGGTCGCGCAGCCGGTGGGTGTCTAGCACATAAGACTTCTGCGAATTCCCGGACATCCAAATGACCTTGCCAAATATCTGATAAACCATCGTAACCCGCCGGGCGGATCATGTTGGCGTCAGGATGCGGGATGAATGCGTAGTGGACAACCGCGCACCGGCCCGGCAATCCACGCTTGCATGACCCGCGCGCTGCCGTTAAACGAGCTTCCGCATCGCCTCAATAGCTCAGCTGGTAGAGCAGGTCCTTCGTAAGGACAAGGTCGGGGGTTCGAGTCCCTCTTGAGGCACCATCCTCTTGCGAAAAGTCTTACCCGCGCTCAGATACTCAGCTCGATACGCGCGCCCAGAAACCGCGATACCATCGCGTTTGTTTTGGCACGTGGGGTCAGGCATAGGGCGGTTGAGAGCCCGTCTGCCAATGCTGCCTGCGGGGCTGAGATTGATACAGCCTGATAGGTCGCACCCAACCCTTTCGGGTTCAGGATATGC
>NZ_JBQFYL010000233.1:0-515 GCF_056541465.1 Ruegeria sp. AH12
GGACATCGTTGCCGGCCTGGATGGCCCAGTGCGTATTGCCGGAGGCGGCACGCGCGGCCTTGATGGGCCCGAGCCTGTGCTGAACCTATCGGGACTGCACGGAATTACACAGTATGAGCCGGGCGCATTGACTCTGGTCGCACATGCCGGGACTCCAGTGACTGAGATCGAAGCGGCTTTGGAGGCCGAGGGTCAGCAACTGGCGTTCGAGCCGATGGATCATCGCGGTTTGCTGGGCACCACGGGGGAACCGACAATCGGCGGTGTTGTCGCGGCCAACATCTCGGGGCCGCGTCGAATTCAGGCTGGCGCGTGCCGGGATTTCCTGTTGGGCGTACGTTATGTCGACGGGTTGGGGCAGGTAATCAAGAATGGCGGGCGGGTGATGAAGAATGTCACTGGTTACGATCTGGTCAAGCTCATGGCAGGTTCCTGGGGTACGCTAGGGGTGCTGTCAGAGGTCTCGCTGAAAGTGCTGCCTAGACCTGAGATCGAGACCACTCTGGCAGTCGGGG
>NZ_JBQFYL010000234.1:0-507 GCF_056541465.1 Ruegeria sp. AH12
GTCGAGCGTTCGATGAACATCTGCCAACCCCGACCCGGTTTCTCGGCCATTTCGGCCAACCAGTTCGGATCCAGCTCGCGCCCACGATAAGCATCGATGAACTCGCGACGGTTGATGCGAGCCTGGTCAGCCAGTTTCACCATCGAGCTGTCCAGTGACATAATCCGGCGATTGATGCCATAGAGCTGGTCGATCAGAGCTTCGATCCGGTTGTTGTGCAGGTGAAGACCATTCACCAGTTCAACAATCTCAGCGCGCAGCTTCTGATAGGTTTCTTCGTCCTTCGCGCTGAAAGTGCCATCCTCATTCAGCGTCGCAGAAATCCGGCTGTCCTGCATTTCGGACAGCATTGCGAAGTCGGTCGAGATGCGTTCCAGCGTGGTCAGAACCTGATCCTTCAGCGCTGCTTCCATCGCGGCCAGTGACATGTTGGCCTGATCGTCGTCATCATCGTCATCATCGTTGGCGATCGGGTTGCCGTCAGCGTCAAGCTCCGGCCCCTCATCC
>NZ_JBQFYL010000235.1:0-505 GCF_056541465.1 Ruegeria sp. AH12
ACCCTTTAGGATCAAACACTTGATCGATGAACATTTGACTGGATTTCGATCAAACGACTGATAACTTGCCTCGCAGCGGTTTTTGATTGCAACAGCGTTGCACAGAAAATCTATTGGAGCGCGCTATTGGTAATTCCGTTTCATGTCCGGGAAATGCTTCAACGCATAAAAGCACGATTTGATGCTGACCAGATACCTCAGCAGATGGCGCCAAGCGATGCAGAGTTTTCAACCTTACGCCCATCTCGCAAGCCGACCAAGGAGATGGTCGCACGATTCTGGGAGAAGTTGAAACCAACGGCCAGCGACAAGGATCAGGCACAAATTGCAGATTCGGCGGCTATCGAAGATGCCGAAACCTATGGCGCCAATATCGAGAATTTCATCGGGACGGTTAAGCTTCCAGTCGGGGTTATTGGCCCCTTACGCCTGAACGGAATGAACGCCAACGGCGACTTTCATGTCCCCCTCGCAACAACCGAGGCAGCGCTGGTCGCATCTTATG
>NZ_JBQFYL010000236.1:0-503 GCF_056541465.1 Ruegeria sp. AH12
TGAACAGCGGCATCGCCAGCAAGGCGAAACCCTTGTTGAACACGTTCAGAAGTTCAGCACCCATGTTGTCCAGCGTCAGGCCAAGAACAAACGAACAGCCGATGACCCAATAGCCGATTACCAGCAAAACCGGTACGCCCAGCATGAACAGAAACGTGACCGCAAGAGAGATCAGTGTGACCATAGTTCCGTCTGTCATCAGTCTGCTCCGATCACGGCCTGCTTGATCAGCGGCTCGCCTGTTTTCCAGTTGTTCAGATCATCGGCAAGGTTCTGAAACACGCGCCCGACCATCAGAAAGAACGACAGCGGTGCGGCCAGAAGGAACCACCACTGCATGATATTGTCTGTTCCCAGAACGATCTGAAAGTTTGATGCCGACAATGCCACCAGCCGTGTTGTGGTCACGATGACGATCACCGCAAAGATGAACCACAATATCGCGTCGAGTATCAGGCAAGCCAATTGCCCAGCCCTCGGCATTGCAGTGCGGAATTCGCTGA
>NZ_JBQFYL010000237.1:0-503 GCF_056541465.1 Ruegeria sp. AH12
AGGATCACGTCAGCCGATTGTTGGTGGAGTATGCGCAGACCGGTCAGCAGGTGGTACGCCTGAAATCCGGTGACGGAGGATTGTTCGGTCGACTGGAGGAAGAACTGGTCGCGTTGCAGGCAGCCGGCATCAAATATGAGATCATTCCCGGCATCCACTCTGCCGTCGCGGCGGCAGCTGCCGCTGGTATCCCTCTGACCCGACGCCTGACTGCACGTCGTGTTCAATTCGTCACCGGGCATGACGTAAGTGGCAAATTGCCGACCGATCTGAACCTTCCCGCCCTGGCTGATGCTAGCGCGACGACGGTCGTATTTATGGGCAAGCGCACTTTTCCCTTGCTGGTCGAAGCCCTGAGCGCGCATGGCTTGCCGTTGGACACGCCTGCTTTGATGGCCGAATCTGTTTCAACTCCCGAGCAATCCTTGGGGCGCTCCACAATCGGAGACCTGTCCGACAAGCTGCGATCCGAGGTTGGAACCGCCCCGGCCCTGATCCTGTAT
>NZ_JBQFYL010000238.1:0-502 GCF_056541465.1 Ruegeria sp. AH12
AAAGCCACCGAAGCGGTGGCTACGGCGCGCGAAGTGGCCGAGGCCGAGCGTCAGAAGCAGATTGTTCTGATTGAAGCCACCCGTGAGGCCGAACGCCAGGCCACCGCGATCCGTTTGTCAGCGCAGGCCGAAAAAGAGGCCGCCGCAGACCGCGCCGAAGCCCGCCGCGAGGAAGCGCAGGCCGAAGCAGACGCGCTGAACATTCGCGCCGAGGCCAAGAAGAACGACATGCTGGCCGAGGCGGAAGGTAAGCGTGCGATCGTAGAGGCCGACAATGCCCTGTCACCTGAGCAGATCCGGATGAAGGTCGACTTGACCCGCATTGAAACCATGCCCTCGATCATATCGGAAATGGTCAAACCGGCCGAAAAAATCGACTCGATCAAAATCCATCAGGTTGGTGGGATCGGAGCTGCCAATGGTGGTGGTGTTTCAAGCGGTGAAAAGCCGGTTGTCAATCAGGCGTTGGATTCGATCATGGGAATGGCCGTGCAGATGCCAG
>NZ_JBQFYL010000239.1:0-501 GCF_056541465.1 Ruegeria sp. AH12
GTAGACAATCTGTTTGCCGTCTTCGATGCGGAAGTGGGCGGCGAATACTACTGGAAGCCGCTCGGGGCCAGAACGCTCAAGAAAAACATGGGGGCGGCATTTCGCTTCGCCCGTGAGTTCCACCCTGAATTCTCAAAAGTTCAAAAGGAGTTTTTCGAGACCGAGTACTTCCAAAACTGGGACACAATGACGGAGGCAAACCAGGCATTCTGTCGGCGCCTTGTCGCGTCACCTCGGCGCGTCGAAAAGTTTCTGGCGCTCGCAGGTGAACTTCATATCCAGGCTGTGCCGCTCATCCAAAACTATAAAGATCTTTCGATGGGTGATCAGGCGCGAGCTGTGAGACTTTCACTTGCCGCTGCCATGGCCGCTGTTTTGACCTTTATGCCGCTTCGGGTTGATACACTGGTCAATCTGTCAGTCACTGGCGAGAAGGCCAATGTTTCCTTCCCGATTGGTTCGCGAACTGTCAGCTTCGCCATTCCAAAGGAAATGATGAAA
>NZ_JBQFYL010000240.1:0-500 GCF_056541465.1 Ruegeria sp. AH12
GAGGATTGCTATTCCAAAAACCGCCGCGCGGTGACGGTGCTGACCGGCTCAACCTTGGGGTAAGATGATGCGAATTGCAGGATTGGTTCTGGCGGCGGTCGTGACCGTCGCTGGTGTGGCACAGGCTCAGGATCAGCAGACTTTGGCGGATATCCGTCAGGAGCTGACGGTGCTTCACGTGGAAATCCAACGCCTCAAGCGCGAGTTTTCAACCACTGGGTCCCCCGCGCCAAACCTGTCCGGCAGTTCCGTGCTTGAGCGCGTTGATGCGATCGAGGCAGAATTGCAGCGCCTGACACGCCAGACCGAGCAGTTGAACCAACGGGTGCAGAATGTCGTGACCGATGGCACCAACCGTATCGGTGATTTGGAGTTTCGTCTGGTTGAACTTGAAGGCGGTGATCTGAGCGCGCTGGGCGAAACCTCAACGCTGGGTGGTGAGACATCGACCGATGTGGCTGTGGCACCCACCCCCAACCCTACGCAACCCACGGTCACTG